>NZ_CP032543.1:5409548-5714322 GCF_003610995.1 Streptomyces griseus subsp. griseus | reverse complement strand
AGGATCTGGGCGAGCTGGGCGGTTCGCCCGCCATCGACGGGGACGCCGCTCAGGCGGAGAAGCCCTCGATCTGGCCGCACGTCGAGGAGCGCATCGCCGACCTCGTCCAGTCACACCGCTCCACCATCGTCTTCGCCAACTCCCGCCGACTGGCGGAGCGCCTGTGCAACCGGCTGAACGAGATCGCGTACGAGCGGGCCACCGGCACCGCCTTCGACCCGGACAACCCCGTCCCCGACCTGCCGGAGGTCGCCGCCCTGCCGGAGGCGCACGCCCCCGCCGAGGTCATGGCCCAGTCCGGCGCGGCCCGGGGCGCCCCCGCCCTGCTGGCCCGCGCCCACCACGGCTCGGTCTCCAAGGAGCAGCGGGCCCAGGTGGAGGAGGACCTCAAGGCGGGGCGGCTGCCCGCCGTGGTGGCCACCTCCAGCCTGGAGCTGGGGATCGACATGGGCGCGGTCGACCTGGTGGTCCAGGTCGAGTCCCCGCCCTCCGTCGCCTCCGGCCTCCAGCGGGTGGGCCGGGCCGGGCACCAGGTGGGCGCGGTCTCCACCGGCGTGGTCTTCCCGAAGTACCGCGGCGACCTGGTGCAGGCCGCCGTCGTCACCGAGCGGATGCGCGAAGGGGCCATCGAGGCGCTGCGCATCCCGTCCAACCCGCTGGACGTGCTGGCACAGCAGCTGGTCGCCATGGTGGCGCTGGACAGCTGGCAGGCCGACGACCTGCTGGCCCTGGTCCGCCGGGCCGCCCCGTTCGCCTCGCTCCCCGAGTCGGCGTTCACGGCCGTCCTCGACATGCTCGCCGGACGCTACCCGTCCGACGCCTTCGCGGAGCTGCGCCCCCGGGTCGTCTGGGACCGGGTCGGCGGTACGGTCACGGGCCGCCCGGGAGCGCAGCGGCTCGCCGTCACCTCGGGCGGCACGATCCCGGACCGCGGCCTCTTCGGGGTCTTCCTGGCGGGCGCCGACCCGAAGAAGGGCGGCGGCCGGGTCGGCGAGCTGGACGAGGAGATGGTCTACGAGTCCCGCGTCGGCGATGTCTTCACGCTGGGCACCACGTCCTGGCGGATCGAGGACATCACCCGCGACCGGGTGCTCGTCTCCCCCGCCCCGGGCGTTCCGGGACGGCTGCCGTTCTGGAAGGGCGACCAGCTGGGCCGCCCGCTGGAGCTGGGCCGTGCCCTGGGGGCGTTCCTCCGCGAGATCGGCGGGCTCTCCGAGGAGGACGCCCGGCTCCGGCTGCTCGCCGCCGGGCTGGACGCCTGGGCGGCGGACAACATCCTGGCCTATCTGGACGAGCAGCGCCGGGCCTGCGGCCATGTCCCGGACGACCGGACGATCCTGGTGGAGCGGTTCCGGGACGAGCTGGGCGACTGGCGGGTCGTCGTGCACTCCCCCTTCGGCGCCCAGGTGCACGCCCCCTGGGCGCTCGCCCTCTCCGCCCGCCTCGGTGAGCGGTACGGGATGGACGCCCAGGTCATGCACGCCGACGACGGGATCGTGCTGCGGCTGCCCGACGCGGACATGATGGGCCTGGATCTCCTCGACTTCGACGTCCCGCCCGCGGCCACGGACGCGGGGAGCGAGGAAGCGACCCCGCCCGCCTTCTCGTACGACAGCGAGCAGCCCCCGGTCGGTGCCGCCGACGTCGTCTTCGACCAGGGCGAGGTGCAGCAGATCGTCACCGACCAGGTGGGTGGCTCGGCCCTGTTCGCCGCCCGGTTCCGGGAGTGCGCCGCCCGCGCCCTGCTGCTTCCCCGGCGCTCCCCGGGCAAGCGCACCCCGCTCTGGCAGCAGCGCCAGCGCGCCTCCCAGCTGCTCCAGGTGGCGTCCGAGTTCGGTTCGTTCCCCATCGTCCTGGAAGCCGTCCGCGAATGCCTCCAGGACGTGTTCGACGTCCCCGGGCTCACCGAGCTGATGGGTGACCTGGAGGCGCGCCGGATCCGGCTCGTCGAGGTCACCACCCAGGAGCCCTCCCCGTTCGCCCGCTCCCTCCTCTTCGGTTACGTCGCCCAGTTCCTGTACGAGGGCGACTCACCCCTGGCCGAGCGGCGGGCCGCCGCACTCTCCCTCGACTCCCATCTCCTGGCCGAGCTGCTGGGCCAGGCGGAGCTGCGGGAGCTGCTGGACCCGGAGGTCCTCAGCGAGTTGGAGCGGGAGCTCCAGTGGCTCACCGAGGACCGCCGGATCAAGGACCTCGAAGGGGTCGCGGACCTGGTGCGCGTGCTCGGCCCCCTCACCGACGCGGAGCTGGCCGAGCGGGGCGCCGAGCCCTCCTGGGCTCCGGAGCTGGCCACGACCCGCCGGGCCATCCAGGTCCGGATCGCCGGGGCGGACCACTGGGCGGCGATCGAGGACGCGGGGAGGCTGCGGGACGCGCTGGGCACGGCGCTCCCGGTCGGAGTTCCCGAGGCGTTCACCGAGCCGGTGAAGGACCCCCTGGGCGACCTCCTGGCCCGATTCGCCCGGACGCATGGCCCGTTCACCGCCGCCCGGGCCGCCGAGCGGTTCGGCCTCGGCACCGCCGTCACGGACGGCGCGCTGCAACGGCTCGCCGCCTCCGGCCGGACCGTTCAGGGCGAGTTCCACCCGGCGGGCATCGGCCAGGAGTGGTGCGACGCCGCAGTGCTGCGCAGGCTGCGGCGCCGTTCGCTGGCCGCGCTCCGCCAGGAGCTGGAGCCGGTGGAGCCCGCCGCACTCGCCTCCTTCCTCCCCCAGTGGCAGCACTTCGGCTCCCACCGCCTGCGGGGCATCGACGGGCTGGCCCGCGCCGTCGAACAGCTCCAGGGGGCGCCCGTCCCCGCCTCGGCCCTGGAGAAGCTGATCCTGCCGAGCCGGGTCATGGGGTACACCCCCGCGATGCTGGACGAGCTCACGACGACGGGCGAGGTCGTCTGGGCCGGAGCGGGAGCGCTGCCGGGTAAGGACGGCTGGCTCTCCCTCTACCCCGCCGACAGTGCGCCCCTGCTCCTGCCCGCCCCGCACCCGCTGGAGCTGTCGGCGCTCCACGAGTCCCTGCTCTCCGTCCTCTCCGGCGGATACGGCCTCTTCTTCCGGCAGATCGCCGACCAGGTCAGGGCCACCACCCACCCGGACTGCTCGGACCAGCAGCTCGCCGACGCCCTCTGGGAGCTGGCCTGGTCGGGTAGGCTCACCAACGACACCCTCGCTCCGCTCCGCTCGCTCCTCGGCTCGGGCCGGACGGCGGGCTCCACCGCCCATCGGGCCCGGCGCAACGTGCCCCGCGGTCGGTACGGATCCCTCACCGCGGCCGCCCGGCCCGCCTCCCGCACCGGCCCCCCGACGGTCTCGGGCCGCTGGTCCCTGCTGCCCCCGCGTGAGCCGGAGCCGACCCACCGCGCCCACGCCCTGGCCCGCACCCTCCTCGACCGGCACGGCGTGGTGACCCGCGGCGCGGTGCAGGCCGAAGGGGTGGAAGGCGGCTTCTCGGCGACGTACCGCATCCTGGCCGCCTTCGAGGACAGCGGGCAGGCCCGGCGGGGCTATGTGGTGGAGGGGCTGGGGGCCGCCCAGTTCGCGATGGACGGGGCGGTGGACCGGCTGCGCGCCGCCGCCACGGCCCGCGACCGCCGGGACCCGGACACCGCACCCCAGGCCCTGGTGCTCGCCGCCGCCGACCCCGCCAACGCATACGGCGCCGCCCTGCCGTGGCCGGAGTCCCCGGACGGCGCGGGCCACAAGCCGGGCCGCAAGGCGGGGGCGCTGGTGGTCCTCGTCGACGGCGAGCTGACGCTCTACATGGAGCGCGGCGGCAAGTCCCTGCTCGCCTGGCCCTCCGACCCCGACTCCCCCGCGCTGCTGGCGGCGGCCGAGGCCCTGGCAGCGTCCGCCCGCGCCGGTGCGCTCGGCACGGTGACGGTGGAGCGGACGAACGGCGTCTCCGCCCTCACCTCACCGCTGGGCCGGACCCTGGAGGCGGCCGGCTTCCTCGCCACCCCGAGGGGCCTACGCCTGAGAGCCTGAACCGGGCGAGCACGGGCCGTGGCAGCGGACCGCGTGGCGGCATCGAGCAGCCCCGGCGCGCGGTCCGCCCGCGCCCGGCCGGCCACCAAGCCCCACCGCCCACGCCCGGCCTGCCGCCGCCCGCACGCTCCCCGCTCAGCCGCGCACCGCCATGCTGCCTCACCGCCCGCCGCCCCCGCCCCGCCCGCTCGACCTCGCCTGTGCACCCCCGCGCGCCGGCTCCCCGCGTCCCCGGCTCAGTCGCGCACCGCCGCACCCCCGCCGCCCTCGCTCGGCCCTGCACCGCCACACCTCCGCACCACAACCCCACTCCCCACTCCCCACTCCCCACTCCCCGACACGCATCCCCCACGTCCCCGCCCCACCAAAGCGCCCCCTCGCCCATCATGGAGGCATGCCCGAAGGAGACACCGTCCTGCAGACCGCCGCCCGGCTGCACGCAGCACTGGCCGGGCGGGTCCTGACCCACGCCGACCTGCGCGTCCCCCGGTTCGCCACCGCCGATCTGAGCGGCCGGACCGTCCTCGACGTCACCGCACGCGGCAAGCACCTGCTGACCCGGGTCGAGGGCGGACTGACCCTGCACAGCCACCTCCGGATGGACGGGGCCTGGCGGATCTACGCACCGGGCGAGCGCTGGCGCGGCGGCCCCGGGCACCAGATCCGCGCGGTTCTCACCAACGCCGACCACACCGCCGTCGGCTACCGCCTCCCCGTCCTCGAACTCCTGCGGACCAGCGAGGAGAGCAAGGCCGTCGGCCACCTCGGGCCGGACCTGCTCGGCCCGGACTGGGACCCCGGCCTCGCCGTGGAGCGTCTCCTCACCGCCCCGGACCGCCCCCTCGGCGAGGCCCTCCTCGACCAGCGCAACCTGGCGGGCATCGGCAATGTCTACAAGTGCGAGCTGTGCTTCCTGGCCCGCGTCACCCCCTGGCTCCCCGTGGGCGCCCTCCCCGACGGCATCCTCCCCCGGCTGGTCGCCCTGGCCCACCGGCTCCTCGACGCCAACCGGTACCGCCCCACCCGCACCACCACCATCCGTGCCGAGCGCCGCCCCCGCCCGGACGGCCCGGCCCTCGCAACCCCGCAGCGCCCCCTCCCGCGGGTCCAGGAGCCGCTCTACGTCTACGGCAGAAACCGCCGCCCCTGTCTGCGCTGCGGTACCCCGATCCGGAAGGTCGACGAGGCGGACCGGCCCACGTACTGGTGCCCGTCCTGCCAGTCGGGCCCGACGCCCCAGGCGCCGTAACCACCCGCACGCTGGTTGACGACCCGTCAGATTCGGTCGTACGGTCCCGTCATGCCCCTCTCCGTGTTCGACGCCTACGACCTCACGGGCCGCTCCGCGTTGGTCACCGGCGCGGCGAGCGGGATCGGACGGGCGAGCGCCGTGCTGCTCGCCGAGGCCGGAGCCACGGTCCACTGCGCCGACCGTGACGAGACCGGCCTACGGAGAACGTACGAGTTGGTCACGAGCGCGGGCGGCACCGCCCGCACCCATCCCCTCGACGTCACCGAACGGGACGGGGTCCGCGCGGCCGTCCAGGCGGCGGGAGAGCTGGACATCCTGGTCGCCGTGGCCGGGATCATGCACACCAGCAGCGTCCTGGAGACGGAGGACGAGGACCTGGACCGGGTGCTGGCGGTCAATTTCAAGGGGGTGCTGTACGCCTGCCAGGAGGTGGCCCGGTCCATGATCGCCCGCGCCGCACCCGGCTCGCTGATCACGATGGCGTCCGGCGCCGTGGACTCCGCGAGCGCGGGCCTGCTCTGCTACAGCGCGGCGAAGGCGGCCGTGGTCCAGCTCACCAAGACGCTCGCCACCGAGCTGGGCCCGCACGCCATACGGGTGAACGCGGTGGCCCCGGGCTGGATCCGTACGCCGATGACCGACCGGCACGGAGCCGGACAGCAACAACGCGCGGAGGCCACGATGGCCCGGATCTCTCCCCTGGGCCGGGTCGGTGAACCCGAGGATGTCGCCCACACCGTGCTGCACCTGGCGTCCGACGCGTCGGCCTTCATGACCGGCCAGATCCTCCGCCCGAACGGCGGCGTCGCCATGCCCTGGTGAAACCCGCCACCAGCCGCCCAGGAGCCGCCGCAGGCCACCCCGGCCGAACCCGCGGAGACCGCCGCTCCGACCCCGCCGCCTGCTTCTCCAGCCCCTCAGCTCCCCCCGAGAAGCCCGACGCCACCGTCGCCACATGGACGGGCAGCAGACTCAGCCCCCAGCCGCCCGCCGCCACCGCGCCCTCCACCACACCGGCCTGCTCCGGATGGAGCACCAGCCGCAGCACCGCCCACCACCACAGCCCGCCCAGGAGCAGCGTCGGCACCCACCGCCGTACCATCGCTGTCCTCCCGTGGCCGACGTCCTTTCGGGCAGTTTCCCCTGGCAGCAGCACCTCTGCATCCAGAACGGACGACCGAAGGGGCACAGGGCCCGGGAACGCCGAGTGCCCCCGCCGATGACCGGCGGGGGCACTCTGGACGGACAGCGACGCGAGGCGCCGCCGGCCGCTACTTGTCGTCGTTGCGCAGGGAGTCCGTGACGCCCTTCGCGCGGTCGCCGGCCTCGTCGACCTTGTCCTTGGCCGTGGCCTTGGCCTGGTCGGCCTTGCCCTCGGACTCCTTGCGGCGGTCGCCGGTCAGCTTGCCGACGGCCTCCTTGCCCTTGCCCTTGAGCTTGTCCATGGCGTTGTCACCAGTCACGATGTCGGTTCCTTCCGCTCAGGCACTTTCGGCCTGGAACATCCAGGCGTGCTTTTCGAGGTCTGCTGTCAGTGAGATCAGGATGTCCTGAGTCACGGGATCCGGCGCGTCGGTCACCTCGATGCGCTCACGCATTCGGCCGATCACCACACCCAGCGCGTCCACGAGCGCCTTCACGGCGTCCGTGTCCTTGATCCACCCCTCGGGGACGGGCCGGATGGCGGTCTCCTTGGCCACGGTGGCGGAGCGGCCGTCCGGGTTGACCCCGATCGCGGAGGCTCGCTCGGCGACCGTGTCGGAGTGCTGCCGGGCTGTGGCCACCACGTCGTCGAGCTGGAGGTGGACAGACCGGAAGCGCGGGCCGACCACGTTCCAGTGGATCTGCTTCGCCACGAGGGAGAGGTCGACCAGATCGACCAGCGCGCCTTGCAGCGCTTCTCCGACGAGCTTGAGATCGCTGTCGGACAGTGGGCTCTTCACCACAGACATGCAACAACTCCCATCCGTCAGGCGTACCGCTGACCGTCGTCAGGCGCTTCGCTGACTGTTTCGGCGCACCACCCACGATGGCACAAATCAAACAAAACAGTCATGTTGGCCTCAACCTCCGTCTGCCCGCTCTCCCGCGCCTCACACACGCGGACCCCGCACGAAAACGGCACACGCAAAAGTCCCGGCCGACCCCTTGAGGGCCGACCGGGACTCCGGTCGATCACTGTGCCGCGCGCGGATCAGGCGGCGACGACGTCCACCGCTTCCGCGGGCGCCTTGATGGTCACCCGGCCCGACGGCACACCTGCGACCGACGAGACGGAGACGGAATTGAGCATGGGACGAACCGGTACTGGGACCGGATCACTGGCAGCTGCCGACTCGGCCAGCTCAGCGAGCGAGAGCTCGTCGCTCACTTCACGCATGAGCTCGGACATCCGTACGTCAAGCGCGTCGCAAATCGCGGAGAGCAGCTCGGAGGATGCCTCCTTCTGCCCCCGCTCCACCTCGGACAGATAACCGAGCGAGACCCGGGCGGACGAGGAGACTTCGCGCAGAGTACGGCCTTGGCGCTGGCGCTGCCGACGCAGCACGTCACCCAGCAGGCGACGGAGCAGAATCATCGGTGGCTCCCTCCTCGGACCGCGTAGCCGCATCCTTCACGCCCTACCGTACCGCCTTGTGCTGCGGCCGTGCGGGGAGCGATGTCGTGTTCACTCAGGGCTGCAAACATCAATTCCCCCCGATCTGTTCCGTATCCTGTGCCCGCGCGTTCTCACCGAGTTCACGGGCTAGCAGATCGAGGGCGCTTCGTACGCTCTCTCTACGGATGTCCGCCCTCGAACCATTCAACCGCAGAGTGGACACTTTCTCGACGCCGGAAGGTCCCGCGACGGCCACATGGACCGTTCCGACGGGCTGTCCGTCCTGCGGGTCCGGGCCCGCGACGCCGGTGGTGGAGATGCCCCAGTCCGCGCCCAGGGCACGGCGCACACCGGCCGCCATCTGCCGCGCGACCTGGGGATCGACCGCCCCGCGCTCCGCCAGAAGGGCCCCGTCCACACCGAGGATCTCTCCCTTGAGCGCCGTCGCGTACGCCGTCACCGATCCCCGGAAGGCCCGGGAGGCTCCGGGTACGGACGTCAGTTCGGCCGCCACCAGACCACCGGTCAGCGACTCGGCGACGGCGAGCGTCTCACCGCGCTCCACGAGCCGCCCCAGCACCTGGGCGGCGGCAGCTGCGGTGACAGCAGCTGTCACCGCTCGGCCTCCGCGCCGTCGCGCGCCCTCACAGCGGGCTCCACGGGCGCCGGCCCACCGGCCACCCGCACGCTCGAACCGGAAGCACCGGCACCACCTCCACGGGAGACACCGCCGGCACCGGAAGCACCATCGGCACCACCCACGCCGGAACCCCCCGCAACACCCTCATCCGCGCTCACACCCGACCCGGGAGAACCCGCCCCAGGAGATCCGGCCGCCTCGTTCAGCGCCTCCGCGGTGCGGCCGACGGCGGCCCGCTCGGCCGCGAGGCTCCTGCGGCGCAGGACGACGGCCTGGCGTACGTAATCGAGGCCGGTGACGACCGTCAGCACGACGGCCACCATCATCATCCAGAACCGCAGGGTGGCCAGCGGCCCGGTGAGCACCAGGACGTACATCCCGGCCGCCGTGCCCTGCGCCAGGGTCTTGAGCTTGCCGCCTCTGCTGGCCGGGATCACGGCATGCCGGATCACCCAGAACCGCATCAGCGTGATGCCCAGCTCACGGGCGAGGATCACCCCGGTGATCCACCACGGCAGGTCACCGAGGACGGAGAGGGAGACCAGCGCGGCACCCATGATCGCTTTGTCGGCGATCGGGTCCGCGATCTTCCCGAAGTCCGTGACCAGGTTGTACGCCCGCGCCAGATGACCGTCGAACAGGTCGGTGATCATGGCGATGGCGAAGGCCGCCCAGGCGAAGGAGCGCCAGACCGGGTCGTACCCGCCGTTGTGGAACAGCAGCAGCACGAACCCGGGGACGAGCAGCAGCCGCACCATGGTCAGGATGTTGGCGATGTTCCACAGGCTGGCCTGGTTGACGGCCGCGGTGCCCAGCTTGCCGCCGCGGACCGGCTTCGCGCCGGGACCGCCTGTCGCGGATGCCGGGGCTCCCGTCATCTGGCCGCCTCCGCAAGCTCGTGGTGTTCGGCCACCAGGTCGACGCCCTCGGTGCCCACTGCCTTCGCCTCGACCATAAGGCCCGGCACGAGTCCCTCGCGTGTGGTGAAGACCACCTGGCCGTCCGTTTCGGGGGCCTGGTGCGCGGCGCGGCCGATCGCGACCTCGCCGTCCTCGTCCGACTCGATGGACTCCACGAGCACCTGGAGGGTCTCGCCGACGCGCTCCTCGGCCCGCTGCGAGGTCAGCTCCTCGGCCAGCTGCGAGATGTGGGCGAGCCGCTCGGCGATGGTGTCGGGGTCCAGCTTGTCGGCGTACCCGACCGCCTCGGTGCCCTCCTCGTCGGAGTAGCCGAAGACGCCGATGGCATCGAGGCGGGCGCCGGTGAGGAAGCGTTCCAGCTCGGCGAGGTCCGCCTCGGTCTCACCGGGGAACCCGACGATGAAGTTGGACCGGGCGCCTGCCTCGGGGGCCTTGCTCCGGATGGTGTCCAGGAGCTCCAGGAAGCGGTCGGTGTCGCCGAAGCGGCGCATCGTGCGCAGCACGCTCGGGGAGGAGTGCTGGAAGGAGAGGTCGAAGTACGGGGCGACCTTCGGCGTCGAGGTGAGGACGTCGATGAGTCCGGGGCGCATCTCGGCGGGCTGGAGGTAGCTGACCCGGATGCGCTCGATGCCGTCCACGTCCGCCAGCTCGGGCAGCAGGGTCTCCAGCAGGCGGATGTCGCCGAGGTCCTTGCCGTACGAGGTGTTGTTCTCGGAGACGAGCATGACCTCCTTGACGCCCTGCTCGGCCAGCCAGCGGGTCTCCTGGAGCACGTCCGAGGGGCGGCGGGAGATGAAGGAGCCGCGGAAGGAGGGGATGGCGCAGAAGGAGCAGCGGCGGTCGCAGCCGGAGGCGAGCTTCACCGAGGCGACGGGGCTGGTGCCGAGCCGGCGGCGCAGCGGGGCGCGCGGTCCGGAGACCGGTGCGACGCCGTCGGGGAGGTCCTCGGGCGCCGGGGCGGGTGCCTCCTGGGCGTGCCCGGGCAGCGCGACGGCGGCGTCCTGCCGCTCGGCAGGGCTGATCGGCAGCAGCTTGCGGCGGTCGCGCGGGGTGTGTGAGGCGTGGATGCCGCCGTTGAGGATGGTCTGGAGCCGGTCGGAGATGTCGGCGTAGTCGTCGAATCCGAGGACACCGTCCGCCTCCGGCAGGGCCTCGGCGAGGTCCTTGCCGTAGCGCTCGGCCATGCAGCCGACGGCGACGACGGCCTGCGTGCGGCCGTGGTCCTTGAGATCGTTGGCTTCGAGCAGGGCGTCGACGGAGTCCTTCTTGGCGGCTTCGACGAACCCACAGGTGTTGACGACTGCGACATCCGCGTCCGAGGCGTCCTCGACGAGGTCCCAGCCGTCCGCTGCCAAGCGGCCTGCAAGCTCCTCCGAGTCCACCTCGTTACGGGCGCAGCCAAGAGTGACAAGGGCGACGGTACGGCGTTCGGGCATGGACTCAAGACTACTTCGTCCCGGCGGCCCTCCCGCCGAGCAGGGTTGCCTGCCCGCTCACCTGTTACTCCCCGTAGCAGCCGCGCGCGGGGGGCTGGGAACGCCGACGGGCGCCCGGCACGAGGCCGGACGCCCGTCGAAGGGGTGGGAAGGCGCGGGTTCAGCCGGCCTCGGGGTCACCCTTGGTGTACGTGAGCCGCTCCACCTGACCGGGTTCGAAACGGTCCTGGAGCTTCTTGCCGTTGACGAAGAGCTCGATCGCCCCGGCGTTGCCGAGGACGAGGTCGATGCGCTCCTTGTCCTGGAACGTCTTGGACTCACCTTCGAGCAGCAGCCCGTCGAAGAGCAGCCGGCCGTTGTGGTCCTTGACGGAGATCCAGCTCTTGCCCTGGCTCGCACCGAGCTTGACCGTCACCTTGTCCCGGGGGGCGGCGGCGATGGCACTCTCGGACGGCACGGGATTGGGGTCGGCCGGCTTGGTGGTGCTGGGTTTGGCCGCGGTCTTGTCGGGCTTGGAGCCCTCCGCGACCTGGGCGGTGTTCGAGGGCTTGTCGTCTCCGCCGTTGAAGAGGGTGAAGCCGACGAAGCCGATCACGGCGACGATGGCCGCGACCATGGCCGCGGTCCAGTTGGGCCGCCGCGGCTCGGATCGGATGCGCTCCGCTTCGAACAGCGGAGCCGCGGGGGTCGGTGCGGGACGGCCGCCGTGGTCTCCGTCGAAACGCTCGACCAGGGGTTCCGGGTCGATACCGACGGCACGGGCGATGTTGCGGATGTGGCCGCGTGCGTAGACGTCGCCGCCACAGCGCGAGAAGTCGTCCTCCTCGATCGCGTGCACGATGGGGATGCGCACCCGGGTGGAGCTGCTGACTTCCTCGACCGTCAGACCTGCGGCGATACGAGCCTGCTGAAGGGCACGACCGATCGAAGGCCGGTCGTCTTCGGGGGAGTTGCCGATGGACACGGGGGCGCCTTTCGAGCGTGAGCCACCTGCTGGATGTTCAGTCTAGGGGGGTACGAAAGGGAGGGGCAACCGGGAGGGACGACTTTGTACGCCATCGGGTTCGCCGGACGGGCTGGTGGACCTCTCCGCGGGCGGAGCGGGACCGGGACCGTGCCCCTGTCGAGGACTGGGCAACCTGGAGTGGGCCGAACAGGGTGGGGGACAACGGGCTGGGCGGGTGGGAGGAGCATCGTTCCTCCCCTCCCTCCAACTTGACGTACGGCCGCACGAAACGGTTGCCCACGAAACCTTTACGGGTGGATTACCCCTGTGGAGTGGATTCCCCGCGGATGACGGCCAACACCCCGTCGAGTTCGTCCGGTTTCACCATGACGTCGCGCGCCTTGGATCCCTCGCTGGGTCCGACGATGTTGCGGGACTCCATCAGGTCCATCAGCCGCCCGGCCTTCGCGAAGCCGACGCGCAGCTTGCGCTGGAGCATCGAGGTCGACCCGAACTGGGTGGAGACGACCAGCTCGGCGGCCTGGCAGAGCAGGTCCAGGTCGTCGCCGATGTCCTCGTCGATCTCCTTCTTCTGCTTCGTACCCACCACGACGTCGTCCCGGAAGACCGGGGCCATCTGGTCCTTGCAGTGCTGGACGACGGCCGCGACCTCGTCCTCGGTGACGAAGGCGCCCTGCATACGGGTGGGCTTGTTGGCGCCCATCGGGAGGAAGAGGCCGTCGCCCTTGCCGATGAGCTTCTCGGCGCCGGGCTGGTCGAGGATGACGCGGCTGTCGGCGAGGGAGGAGGTGGCGAAGGCGAGCCGGGAGGGCACGTTCGCCTTGATCAGCCCGGTCACCACGTCGACCGAGGGACGCTGGGTGGCGAGCACCAGGTGGATTCCGGCGGCTCGGGCCAGCTGGGTGATGCGGACGATGGAGTCCTCGACGTCGCGCGGGGCGACCATCATCAGGTCGGCCAGCTCGTCGACGATCACCAGCAGATACGGGTAGGGGGACAGCTCCCGCTCGCTGCCCTCGGGCGTCTTGCACTTGCCGGTGCGCACGGCGTGGTTGAAGTCGTCGATGTGCCGGTAGCCGAAGGCGGCCAGGTCGTCGTAGCGCAGGTCCATCTCCCGCACGACCCACTGGAGCGCCTCGGCGGCCTTCTTGGGGTTGGTGATGATCGGCGTGATCAGGTGCGGGATGCCCTCGTACGCGGTGAGTTCCACGCGCTTGGGGTCGACGAGGACCATCCGGACGTCCTCCGGGGTGGCCCGCACCATGACCGAGGTGATCAGGCAGTTGATACAGGAGGACTTGCCCGATCCGGTGGCACCGGCGACCAGGACGTGCGGCATCTTCGCCAGGTTGGCCATCTCGTAGCCGCCCTCGACGTTCTTGCCGAGCGCCACGAGCATGGGGTGGTCGTCCTCGGCCGCGTCCGCGAGGCGCAGCACATCGCCGAGGTTGACCATCTCCCGGTCGGAGTTGGGGATCTCGATGCCGACGGCGGACTTCCCCGGGATCGGCGAGATGATCCGTACGTCCGGGCTGGCGACGGCGTACGCGATGTTCTTGGCGAGCGCCGTGATCTTCTCGACCTTCACGGCCGGGCCGAGCTCGATCTCGTACCGGGTGACCGTCGGGCCCCGGGTGAAGCCGGTGACGACGGCGTCGACCTTGAACTCGGTGAACACGTTGGTCAGCGAGGCGACGACGGCGTCGTTGGCCGCGCTGCGGGTCTTGCCGGGCCCGCCGCGCTCCAGCAGGTCGAGGGAGGGCAGCGAGTAGGTGATGTCGCCGGAGAGCTGGAGCTGCTCGGCGCGGGCGGGCAGCTCCCCGGTCCGCTCGGGAACGGGCTTGGTCAGATCGGGTACGCCACCGGGGCCGGCGGGCCCGGAAGCGGCGGCCCCCGCCTTGCCCGCGCCCGCCCGGTCCTGGCCCGCGCCGCCGTCCCGCTCGGCCTCGCGTGCTCCGGGCACGGGCGTGGAGCCGGTACGTTCCCGCTCCCGGTCCACCGAGACGCCCTGGGTCAGGTCGGCGACGACCGGCGAGGGCGGCATGCCGTTGAGCACGGCCCCGTCGAGTGCCGCGGCCGCGGCCGCGGCGACGTCCACCGCGTCCAGGGGCCGGTTCATCTCGGGCTGCGCGGCGGGCCGGCGGGGCCGCCTGCGCTTGGTGAGCGCTTCGGCCTCGGCGCTGTCGTGGTCGTACACGGCGTCGTCGGCGTCCGGGGCCTGGCGGCGGGCGGAGCCGCGCCGTGTCCCGGCGGGCAGCGCCTCGCGCCACTGCTCGTCGTAGCGCTCGTCGTCGTCCTCGTACCTCTCGCCGGGCTCGTACGCCGGTTCCACGATGCCGAGGCGGACGCCGAGCTGGCGCAGCCGGCGCGGGATGGCGTTGACCGGGGTCGCGGTGACGACGAGGAGGCCGAAGACGGTGAGCAGCACGAGCAGCGGTACGGCGAGGACCTCGCCCATCATGAAGATCAGCGGCTTGGACGCGGCCCAGCCGACCAGCCCGCCCGCGTCCTGCATCGCCTCCGTGCCGTCCTCACGGCCCGGCGAACCGCAGGCGATGTGGACCTGGCCGAGGATGCCGACGACGAGGGCGGAGAGCCCGATGACGATCCGGCCGTTGGCGTCGGGCCGCTCCGGATACAGGATCAGCCGTACGGCCATGGCGCCGAGCAGTATCGGTGCGAGCAGATCGAGTCGGCCGAACGCCCCGGTCACCAGCATCTCCACCAGGTCGCCGACCGGCCCCTGGAGGTTGGACCAGGTGCCCGCGGCGACGATCAGCGCGAGGCCGAGGAGCAGGAGCGCGAGGCCGTCCTTGCGGTGGGCGGGGTCAAGTCCCTTGGCACCGCGCCCTATGGAGCGGAACACCGCGCCGACGCCGTGGGCCGTGCCGAGCCAGATGGCGCGCACCAGCCGGTAAACGCCGTTGGTGGGGGACGGTGCGGGTCTGGGCGCGGGCCGCTTGGCCGCCACCTTCTTCGCGGGCGCCTTCCTGGCGGGCGCGCTCGTCTTCTTGGGGGCGGTCTTCTTGGCGGGCGCGGCTTTCTTCGCCGGCCCTGGAGTACGGCCGACGCTCTTCGCGGTGCCCGCCGTGCCCTGGGAACCCTTGCCGGACGTACGTGAGGCCATGATGCCGAGGTTACCGTTGTCGACGCCCGTGAACACGTTCGCCTACTGGTTCACCCGACCGTGTCGCCGCCCGACGACCGGGAACTGACGCGCCCTCAGGGCGAGGAGCGCTCCGGGCCCGGCCTGAAGCACCCCTGATCCGCACGAATCGGTCCCCGCACTCCGCTGCTGAACCGGTCCCGCGCTCTGCTGCCGCGAGGCCCTAGTTCTGAGCGGGCAGGATCCCCGCGCCGCCGCCCGTACCCGGCTCCAGCGCGTCGAGGGCGCGGCGCAGGCCGGTCAGCTTGCGTTCCAGATGGGCCGCCGTGGCGACGGCCGCGGCATCGGCGGACTCGTCGTCGAGTTGTTTGGAGAGGGCTTCCGCCTGCTCCTCGACCGCCGCGAGCCGTGCGGAGAGTTCGGCCAGCAGACCGGCCGGCTCCTTCTCGTGCTCGCCGCCCGCGTGCCCGTCGCCCTCCAGCTGGAGCCGCAGGAGCGCGGCCTGCTCACGGAGCTTGCAGTTCTTCATGTACAACTCGACGAAGACCGAGACCTTGGCCCGCAGCACCCATGGGTCGAACGGCTTGGAGATGTAGTCCACCGCGCCGGCCGCGTATCCCCGGAAGGTGTGGTGCGGGCCGTGGTTGATCGCGGTGAGGAAGATGATCGGGATGTCCCGGGTCCGCTCCCGCCGCTTGATGTGGGCGGCGGTCTCGAAACCGTCCATGCCCGGCATCTGGACGTCCAGCAGAATGACCGCGAAATCGTCCGTGAGCAGCGCTTTGAGCGCCTCCTCCCCTGACGATGCCCGGACCAGTGTCTGATCGAGCGCAGAGAGGATGGCCTCCAGCGCCAGCAGATTCTCCGGCCGGTCATCGACCAGGAGGATCTTGGCCTTCTGCACCATGGCCCGCCCTCCTCGCCCCGGAAATGCACCGGGTGCCGCCCCAGGGGACGACTCCCTTTCGCCGTCCGTCCTTGTGCCGGTCATGGTAGCCGCACCCCGCCCGTCACCACACCCTGTCACCGCGATGTCACCGTGCACGTACCGCAAACGCGGTGGGAGACCAGAAGGTTCCCCGGATACAGGGTGTTCACACCCGTTCGCGCACAGCCGGTCAGCAACTCACGCCGATTCGTTCAGAATCCCATCACTCTCCGTGCATCCACTGCTCCATCACCGCGAGCAGATGATCAGGATCGACCGGCTTCGTCACATAGTCGGAGGCACCGCAGTCGATCGCCTTCTCCCGGTCGCCCTTCATCGCTTTCGCGGTGAGCGCGACGATCGGCAGTCCGGCGAACTGCGGCATCCGGCGGATCGCGGTCGTGGTCGCGTACCCGTCCATCTCGGGCATCATGATGTCCATCAGCACGACCGTCACATCGTCGTGCTGCTCCAGGACTTCGATCCCCTCGCGGCCGTTCTCGGCATACAGCACGGCCAGCCCGTGCTGCTCCAGCACACTGGTGAGCGCGAAGACGTTACGGATGTCGTCGTCGACGATGAGCACCTTCTCACCCCGGAACCGGAACGTCCGCCGGGGCGCCGGAGCCTCCTCCGTACCGGCCGGACCCGCCTGCACCCACTCCTCCTGCGGAGCGCTCTCGCCGACGGGCCGCCCGGCCGGCAGTGCGGGCCGTCGGGCCGCGTCCCCGAGGGCCTTGCGCCGCCGCCGGAACACCCCGGCGGAGTTGGCCGGGTCGCCGAGCGGAGCCGAGTCGCCGTTGGGCGACCCCTGCCCGTTCTCGGACCCGCCGCCCAGCCCCTCGGAGGAACCGGAACCCACCTGGGGGTAGCCCTGGGGCGGCAGTTCGGCGCGGTGCAGCGGCAGGTACAGGGTGAAGGTGGAGCCCCGGCCCGGCTCGCTCGCCGCGTGGATCTCACCGCCGAGCAGCCGCGCGATCTCCCGGCTGATGGAGAGCCCGAGACCGGTGCCGCCGTACTTGCGGCTCGTCGTGCCGTCCGCCTGCTTGAACGCCTCGAAGATCACCAGCATCTTGCTGGACGCGATCCCGATCCCGGTGTCGGTCACCGAGAACGCGATCAGATCGGCGTCCGCGTCCCGCAGCGAGCCCGCCTCCAGCAGGTGCTCCCGGATCGCGTTCGGCACATCGGCGCCGGCCGGCCGGATCACCAGCTCCACCGCCCCGCTGTCGGTGAACTTCACCGCGTTCGACAGCAGATTGCGCAGCACCTGGAGGAGGCGCTGCTCGTCCGTGTGCAGCGTCGCGGGAAGCTCCGGCGAGACCCGTACGGAGAAGTCGAGACCCTTCTCCGCGGTGAGCGGGCGGAAGGTCGCCTCCACGTAGTCGACCAGCTGGACCAGCGCGATCCGGGTCGGGCTGACATCCATCTTGCCCGCCTCGACCTTGGAGAGGTCCAGGATGTCGTTGATCAGCTGGAGCAGGTCGGAACCGGCCCCGTGGATCGTCTCGGCGAACTCGACCTGCTTCGGCGACAGGTTGCCCTCGGCGTTGTCCGCCAGCAACTTGGCCAGGATCAGAAGCGAGTTGAGCGGCGTACGCAGCTCGTGCGACATGTTCGCCAGGAACTCGGACTTGTAGCGCATCGAGACCGCGAGCTGCTCGGCGCGCTCCTCCAGCACCTGCCGCGCCTCCTCGATCTCGGTGTTCTTCACCTCGATGTCGCGGTTCTGCTGGGCCAGCAGCTCGGCCTTCTCCTCCAGTTCGGCGTTGGACGCCTGGAGGGCCTTCTGCCGGTTCTCCAACTCCTGAGAACGGTCGCGCAGTTGCTCGGTCAGCTCCTGGGACTGCTCAAGGAGCTTCTCGGTCTTGGTGTTGACGCTGATGGTGTTGACGCTCGTCGCGATCATCTCGGCGAGCTGGTTGAGGAAGTCCCGCTGGATATGCGTGAACGGCTGGAAGGAGGCCAGTTCGATCACGCCGAGCACCTTGCCCTCGAAGAGCACCGGCAGCACGATCACATGCGCGGGCGGCGCCTCGCCGAGCCCGGAGGAGATCTTCAGATACCCCGGCGGAACGTTGTCGACCTGGATCGTCCGCTTCTCCTCGGCCGCCGTCCCGATGAGCGTCTCACCGGGCCGGAACGAGGTCGGCATCGAACCTGCGGAGTAGCCGTAACTCCCCCGCATCCGCAGCTCGTACGAGCTGTCGTCGGCGTTGTCCGGACCCACCTCGTCCGGGTCGCCCGGCGACATCGCCAGGAAGAACGCGCCGTGCTGCGCCGAGACCACCGGCGTCAGCTCGCTCATGATCAGCGAGGCCACGTCGTCCAGATCGCGGCGGCCCTGCATCAGACCGGAGATCCGGGCCAGGTTGCCCTTCAGCCAGTCCTGTTCCTTGTTGGCGAGGGTGGTGTCGCGCAGATTGGCGATCATCGTGTTGATGTTGTCCTGGAGGACCTGGATCTCGCCGGCCGCGTCCACGTCGATCTTCAGATTGAGATCGCCGCGGGTCACCGCCGTGGCGACGGCCGCGATGGCCCGCACCTGCCGGGTCAGGTTCCCGGCCATCTCGTTCACCGACTCGGTGAGGTCGCGCCAGGTGCCGTCCACGTCCCGCACCCGCGCCTGACCGCCCAGCTGCCCTTCGGTGCCCACCTCACGGGCGACCCGGGTGACCTGGTCGGCGAACGAGGAGAGCTGGTCGACCATCGTGTTGATGGTGTTCTTCAGCTCCAGGATCTCACCCCGGGCGTCGATGTCGATCTTCTTCGTCAGATCGCCCTTCGCGATGGCCGTGGTGACCGTGGCGATCTGGCGCACCTGCCCGGTCAGGTTGGAGGCCATCGAGTTCACGGACTCGGTGAGGTCCTTCCACGTCCCCGAGACCCCCGGTACCCGGGCCTGACCGCCCAGCTCGCCTTCCGTACCCACTTCGCGGGCCACCCGTGTGACCTCGTCCGCGAAGGAGGACAGCGTCGTCACCATGGTGTTGACGGTGTCGGCCAGCTCCGCGACCTCGCCGCGCGCCTCCACGGTGACCTTCTTGGTCAGGTCACCGTTGGCGACCGCGGAGGAGACCCGGGAGATGTTACGTACCTGGCTGGTCAGGTTGTTGGCCATCAGGTTGACGTTGTCGCTGAGGTCCTTCCAGATGCCGGTCGCCCCGCGCACCCGCGCCTGACCGCCCAGGATGCCCTCGGTACCCACCTCGCGGGCCACCCTCGTGACCTCGTCCGCGAAGTTCAGCAGCTGGTCGACCATCGTGTTGACGGTCGTGACCAGTTCGAGGATCTCGCCCTTGGCGTCGACGGTGATCTTCTTGGAGAGATCGCCCTTGGCGACCGCGGTGGTGACCTCCGCGATGTTGCGGACCTGGAGAGTCAGGTTGTTCGCCATGCCGTTGACGGACTGGGTGAGGTCCTTCCACGTACCGGAGACACCCTGCACCTCGGCCTGTCCGCCGAGGATGCCCTCCGTACCCACCTCGCGGGCGACCCGCGTCACCTGCTCGGCGAAGTTGGAGAGCTGGTCCACCATCGTGTTGAGGGTGTTCTTCAGCTCCAGGATCTCGCCGCGCGCGTCCACGTCGATCTTCTGCGACAGGTCACCGCGCGCCACCGCCGTGGCGACCTGCGCGATGTTGCGGACCTGGGCGGTGAGGTTCCCCGCCATGCCGTTCACCGAGTCGGTGAGATCGCGCCACACTCCGGCCACACCGGGCACCTGCGCCTGACCGCCCAGCCGACCGTCCGTACCCACCTCGCGGGCGACCCGGGTCACCTGGTCGGCGAAGGCGGAGAGCTGGTCGACCATGGTGTTGATCGTGTTCTTGAGCTCCAGGATCTCGCCCCGGGCGTCCACGTCGATCTTCTGCGACAGGTCGCCCCGCGCCACCGCCGTCGTCACCTGGGCGATCTGCCGCACCTGGGAGGTGAGGTTCCCGGCCATGAAGTTGACGGAGTCCGTCAGCTCCTTCCACGTACCGGAGACGCCGTCCACGCGGGCCTGGCCGCCGAGCCGGCCCTCGGTGCCCACGTCCCGGGCCATCCGCGTCACCTGGTCGGCGAAGCTGGACAGCTGCGCCACCATCGTGTTGACGGTGTTCTTCAGCTCCAGCATCTCCCCGGCCACATCCACGGTGACCTTCTGGGAGAGGTCACCGTTGGCGACGGCCGTGGTCACCTGGGCGATGTCCCGGACCTGGCCGGTCAGGTTGCGGAAGGCGGTGTTCACCGAGTCGGTGAGGTCCTTCCACGTCCCGGCCGCGCCCGGCACCTCCGCCTGGCCGCCGAGCCGGCCCTCGACACCGACCTCCCGCGCGACGCGGGTCACCTCGGAACCGAACGACTGGAGCTGGTCCACCATCGTGTTGACGGTGTTCTTCAGCTCCAGCATCTCCCCGGCCACGTCGACCGTGACCTTCTGCGACATGTCGCCGCTGGCCACCGCGGTCGTGACCTGAGCGATGTCACGCACCTGGGTGGTCAGGTTCCGGAAGACCGTGTTCACCGAATCGGTGAGGTCCTTCCACGTCCCCGCGGCACCCGGCACCTGCGCCTGACCGCCGAGAAGCCCCTCGCCACCGACCTCGCTCGCCACACGTGTCACTTCGTCGGCGAAGGTCCGCAGCGTCTCGGTCATCTGGTTGATCGTCTCGGCGAGCTGGGCGACCTCGCCGCGCGCGCTCACCGTGACCTTCTGCGTCAGGTCACCGCTGGCGACCGCCGTCGTCACCTCGGCGATGCCGCGCACCTGGGAGGTGAGGTTGCCCGCCATCGTGTTGACGGAGTCGGTGAGGTCCTTCCACACCCCGGCCACGCCCGGCACGGCCGCCTGACCGCCCAGCTCGCCCTCCGTACCCACCTCACGGGCGACGCGCGTCACCTCGGAGGAGAACGAGGACAGCTGGTCGACCATCGTGTTGACGGTGTTCTTCAGCTGGAGCATCTCGCCGGCCACATGGACGGTGACCTTCCGCGACAGATCACCCTTGGCGACCGCCGTCGTCACCAGCGCGATGTCACGGACCTGGGCGGTCAGCCGGTACGCCATGGTGTTGACGGAGTCCGTGAGGTCCTTCCAGGACCCGGACATCCCGCGCACCTGCGCCTGGCCGCCGAGCTTGCCCTCGGTGCCGACCTCGACGGCGACGCGCGTCACCTGTTCGGTGAAGACCGACAGCTGGTCGACGAGGTTGTTGACCGTACGGGCGACCTTCAGGAACTCCCCGCGCAGCGGGCGTACCGTCTCGTCCGTCGTGTGCGACCGCAGCTCCATCCGCTGCTCCAGGTCACCGTCGGCGACCGCCGACAGCACCCGGCCCACCTCGGAGACCGGTCGCGCGAGATCGTCGACGAGCTCGTTGGAGGCATCGATCGCCGCCGCCCAGGAACCCTCCAGGGCCCCGGTCTCCAGCCGCTCCGTCAGCTTGCCCTCACGCCCGACCACCCGCCGGACCCGCGCCAGCTCACCCGTGAGGTGGAGATTGCGGTCGGCGACCTCGTTGAAGACCGCCGCGATCTCCGTCATCACGCCGTCGCCGGAGACGGTGAGCCGCCTGCGGAAATTGCCGTCGCGCATCGCCGCGAGTCCCGCCAGCAGTCTGTTCAGAGCTGCCGCGTCGACCTCGACGGTGCCATTGCGCTGCTTTTTCACGGACTGCCCGCCTTTTGTACGCGTTTCTGAACCCCGCGCCGCCACGCCAGACTCCACCGTGTCCCTCCCGCAGGGGTTGACCGTTTCGCTCGGGCCTATCCGGAAGCTTGCCCAGCTCCACTGTGGACCACCGCCACGGCCCACCGTCAACGGGTGGCCGGGCGGACGTCAAATCGTTGCAACGTACCAGGCCGGAACAGGTCGGCGGGCAACCTCCCCCGCTTGCACCCCCTCACTCCTACCGGAACGCATACTCGTACGCCCGCGCACAACTCCTGCGCCGCCTTGTCCCGATCTCGGCCCTCGTGTACCCGGCACCCTTCCCGAACGTCTAGCCTGGCAAGCGAATCGAAGCGGCGAGAAACGGGCACAGGACTCGGGGAAGCGACGAGACACCAATATGGGGAGTGCTGTGATCACCGCGCGCGCGGCCGCCACCTTCGAACCGGTCGGGCGCTCGGTCGCGACCGCCCGCGCCTTTGTCCGGGACACCCTCCAGGGGTGGGGGTACAACGATGTCGTCGACGACGCCGTCGTCCTCACCAGCGAGCTCGTCACCAACGCCGTGGTCCACGCGGGGACGGCGGCCGACGTGCTCTGCCTCCGTACCGAGGACGGCGTACGCGTCGAGGTCGCCGACCATTATCCGGAGCGTGAGGTCCCGCTCCAGAGCAGCGGACTCGACTTCGGCTCCCCGGACCGCGAGAACGGCCGCGGCCTGCTGCTCTGCGCCGCCCTGGCCTCCCGCTGGGGCGTCGAGTACACCCCCACCCGCAAACATGTCTGGTTTCAGCTGGACCTCCCCGAGCGCCCGGTCGGCATCCGGTCCGCGGGACCGCTCCTGCCCACCGCGCTGCTGCCCGTGGCCGACCAGCGCGTACGGGTCGCCGTCGTCCAGATCGACCACTCCGGGTCGATCGCCGCGTGGAACGACGACGCGGCCTTCCTCTTCGGGCACGCCGCGGACCAGGTCGCCGGCAAGCAGCTCACCGACTTCGTGGCCTGGCCGCACACCCCCGGCACCAACACCGGCATCGCGGACGCGCTCCGGCTCTCCCGCTGGGAGGGCAGCTACGGCATCCGCTGCGCCGACGGCCGCGTCACCCCCGTCTACGCCTCGCACCTGCGGGTCCGCGACACCGACGGCGAACCGTCCACGGTCTGCCTCCTCGTCCGCGACTACGAACGTGCGGTCCTCCAGTCCCCGGCCCGCGCCCCGGTCTCCGACGGCGCCTCCGAGAACCGCTCCACGGACCCGTTCGAGGTCTTCATCGGCTCCCCCGCCCCCGACGACCTGGACGGTCTGCTCCAGCGGACGGTGGAGCGGGCCCGCGACATGCTGGACGCGGACTCCGCGTTCCTCCTGCTCGCCACCGACGACGAGACGGAGCTGGAGGTCCGCGCCACGACCGGCCTCCCCTCGGCCCGCCAGCGCTTCGCGAGAGTCCCCGTCGAAGCCGGAACAGGACGCTACGGCTCCGCCCGGATGCCGGCCGTCCACGAGGACCTGACCGCCGTCCCCGGCGCCGTTCCCCTGCTCACCGACACCGGGATGCGTTCGGTCGTCACGGTCCCGCTGAAGGTCGAGGGCCGCCTCACGGGCTCCCTCGGCGTCGCGGCCGAGGCGCCCGGACGCTACTCGAACGAGGAGGCCCTGCGCCTCCAGTTCGCCGCCGACCGCATCGCCCTGGCCGTGGAGTCCGCACGCCTCGGCGAGCTGGAACGGCTGCGCCGGGGCTCGCTCTCCTTCCTCGTCGAGGCCTCCGACCTGCTGGCCGGCACCCTCGACCGCGACCAGACGCTGGCGCTGATGGCCCAGATGACGGTCCCGACCCTCGCCACCTGGTGCGCGGTCTACACGATCGCGGACCAGTCCTCGGACCCGTACCTCTCGTACGTGCTCCACGAGGACGAGGACCTCATCGACGGCCTCAAAGCCCTGCTCTCCAAGATCGCACCGCCCGACCCGGTCCCAACGCCGGGCGCCCGCATCTGGGCCGCCCCTTCCGAGGCCGGCCACCGCGCGGCGCTGTCCACCTCCGCCCGCAGCCTGGACCACGACGCGCCGCTGAGCATGTCCACGGCCACCCGCACGATCCTCGCCACGGCCCAGGCGGTCGGCGGGGAGACGGTGGTCCTGCCGCTGGTGGCCCGCAACCGCGTGATCGGCATGCTGACGCTCGGAAAGCCCTCGGACGACCACTTCCGCCAGGAGATCCTGGAACTGGCCGAGGACCTCTCCCGCCGGGCCGCCCTGGCCCTGGACAACGCGCGCCTGTACTCGGAGCGCATGGCGATCAGCCAGTCCCTCCAGCGCAGCCTGCTGCCCCCGGGCCTCCCCGACGTCCCGAACGTCGAGATCGAGGTCATCTACCGCGCCGCGGGCGAGGGCAACGAGGTAGGCGGCGACTTCTACGACGTCTTCCCGATCCACGACGGTGCGTACGGCTTCGCCATCGGCGACGTCTGCGGTACGGGCCCCGAGGCCGCCGCCGTCACCGGCCTGGCCCGCCACGCGCTGCGCCTGCTGGCCCGCGAGGGCTTCACGGGCCCGGCAGTCCTGGAGCGCCTCAACGCTGCCATTCTCGACGAGGGTGCCCGCAGCCGCTTCCTGACCCTCCTGTACGGCGAGCTGTGGCCCCAGGAGGACGGCAGCGCCCTCCTGAAGGTCGTCTGCGCCGGCCACCCGCTCCCGCTGCGCCTGCGCCAGGACGGCTCGGTGGAGGCAGCGGCCGAACCACAGCCCCTGCTCGGCGTCCTGGAGGACCTGGAGCTGTACCAGGAGGAGGTCACCCTCAACCCGGGTGACGTCCTCCTCTGCGTCACGGACGGCGTCACCGAACGCCGCGAGGGCACCCGCATGCTCGGCGACGACGGCCTGGCGGACGTCCTGTCGACCTGTACGGGCCTGACGGCCGGAGCGGTCGCCGCACGCATCCTGCGAGCCGTGGAGCGCTTCGCGGCGGAGCCCGCATCGGACGACATGGCCATCCTGGCGATGCGTGTCCCGGAGCCGCCCCACGTCTGATGTGAAGTAACAAATGCGAAAGGCCCCCGCCAGAGGCGGGGGCCTTTCGCATTCTCTCTGAGCCCCAATGCGGAATCGAACCGCAGACCTTCTCCTTACCATGGAGACGCTCTACCGACTGAGCTATTGGGGCCTCGCTGCGCTGTGGCAACGAGGTAAACCATACACGGGATTCGGGGATCCACATAATCGCGGCCGGCACGAGTCTGCTGGTCTGCTGGACGTCCGTCCCAGGACAGCGGGCATTGGGTCCGGAACGCAGGAAAGCCCCGCACCACAAGGGTGCGGGGCTTTCCCGGAAAAATTGTTCGGCGGCGTCCTACTCTCCCACAGGGTCCCCCCTGCAGTACCATCGGCGCTGAAAGGCTTAGCTTCCGGGTTCGGAATGTAACCGGGCGTTTCCCTAACGCAATGACCACCGAAACACTATGAAATTAGAACACCGGACAAAAACACGGCCGTTCGTTATTTCAGAACTAACACAGTGGACGCGAGCAACTGAGGACAAGCCCTCGGCCTATTAGTACCAGTCAGCTCCACCCCTTACAGGGCTTCCACATCTGGCCTATCAACCCAGTCGTCTACTGGGAGCCTTAACCCTTCAAGAGGGTGGGAATACTCATCTCGAAGCAGGCTTCCCGCTTAGATGCTTTCAGCGGTTATCCTTTCCGAACGTAGCCAACCAGCCATGCCCTTGGCAGGACAACTGGCACACCAGAGGTTCGTCCGTCCCGGTCCTCTCGTACTAGGGACAGCCCTTCTCAATATTCCTACGCGCACAGCGGATAGGGACCGAACTGTCTCACGACGTTCTAAACCCAGCTCGCGTACCGCTTTAATGGGCGAACAGCCCAACCCTTGGGACCGACTCCAGCCCCAGGATGCGACGAGCCGACATCGAGGTGCCAAACCATCCCGTCGATATGGACTCTTGGGGAAGATCAGCCTGTTATCCCCGGGGTACCTTTTATCCGTTGAGCGACAGCGCTTCCACAAGCCACTGCCGGATCACTAGTCCCGACTTTCGTCCCTGCTCGACCCGTCGGTCTCACAGTCAAGCTCCCTTGTGCACTTACACTCAACACCTGATTGCCAACCAGGCTGAGGGAACCTTTGGGCGCCTCCGTTACTCTTTAGGAGGCAACCGCCCCAGTTAAACTACCCATCAGACACTGTCCCTGATCCGGATCACGGACCCAGGTTAGACATCCAGCACGACCAGAGTGGTATTTCAACGACGACTCCACAACCACTGGCGTGGCCGCTTCAAAGTCTCCCACCTATCCTACACAAGCCGAACCGAACACCAATATCAAACTATAGTAAAGGTCCCGGGGTCTTTCCGTCCTGCTGCGCGAAACGAGCATCTTTACTCGTAGTGCAATTTCACCGGGCCTATGGTTGAGACAGTCGAGAAGTCGTTACGCCATTCGTGCAGGTCGGAACTTACCCGACAAGGAATTTCGCTACCTTAGGATGGTTATAGTTACCACCGCCGTTTACTGGCGCTTAAGTTCTCAGCTTCGCACACCCGAAAGTGCACTAACCGGTCCCCTTAACGTTCCAGCACCGGGCAGGCGTCAGTCCGTATACATCGCCTTACGGCTTCGCACGGACCTGTGTTTTTAGTAAACAGTCGCTTCTCGCTGGTCTCTGCGGCCACCCCCAGCTCAAGCAGCACGTGCTATCACCAGGAATGGCCCCCCTTCTCCCGAAGTTACGGGGGCATTTTGCCGAGTTCCTTAACCATAGTTCACCCGAACGCCTCGGTATTCTCTACCTGACCACCTGAGTCGGTTTAGGGTACGGGCCGCCATGAAACTCGCTAGAGGCTTTTCTCGACAGCATAGGATCATCCACTTCACCACAATCGGCTCGGCATCAGGTCTCAGACATCATGCACGACGGATTTACCTACCGTGCGTCCTACACCCTTACCCCGGGACAACCACCGCCCGGGCTGGACTACCTTCCTGCGTCACCCCATCGCTTACCTACTACAAGTCTGGTTCATCGGCTCCACCACTACCCTCAACTCCGAAGAGATCGGGCCGGCTTCACGGACTTAGCATCGCCTGATTCAGTACTGGGCGTTTCAAAGCGGGTACCGGAATATCAACCGGTTGTCCATCGACTACGCCTGTCGGCCTCGCCTTAGGTCCCGACTTACCCTGGGCAGATCAGCTTGACCCAGGAACCCTTAGTCAATCGGCGCACACGTTTCTCACGTGTGTATCGCTACTCATGCCTGCATTCTCACTCGTGAACCGTCCACAACTCGCTTCCGCGGCTGCTTCACCCGGCACACGACGCTCCCCTACCCATCCACACAGGCGTTGGCCCTATATGTGTGAATGACACGACTTCGGCGGTACGCTTGAGCCCCGCTACATTGTCGGCGCGGAATCACTTGACCAGTGAGCTATTACGCACTCTTTCAAGGGTGGCTGCTTCTAAGCCAACCTCCTGGTTGTCTCTGCGACTCCACATCCTTTCCCACTTAGCGTACGCTTAGGGGCCTTAGTCGATGCTCTGGGCTGTTTCCCTCTCGACCATGGAGCTTATCCCCCACAGTCTCACTGCCGCGCTCTCACTTACCGGCATTCGGAGTTTGGCTAAGGTCAGTAACCCGGTAGGGCCCATCGCCTATCCAGTGCTCTACCTCCGGCAAGAAACACACGACGCTGCACCTAAATGCATTTCGGGGAGAACCAGCTATCACGGAGTTTGATTGGCCTTTCACCCCTAACCACAGGTCATCCCCCAGGTTTTCAACCCTGGTGGGTTCGGTCCTCCACGAAGTCTTACCTCCGCTTCAACCTGCCCATGGCTAGATCACTCCGCTTCGGGTCTAGAGCGTGCAACTCAAACGCCCTGTTCGGACTCGCTTTCGCTACGGCTTCCCCACACGGGTTAACCTCGCTACACACCGCTAACTCGCAGGCTCATTCTTCAAAAGGCACGCAGTCACGACTGCATGTGCAAGCACATACAGCGACGCTCCCACGGCTTGTAGGCACACGGTTTCAGGTACTATTTCACTCCGCTCCCGCGGTACTTTTCACCATTCCCTCACGGTACTATCCGCTATCGGTCACCAGGGAATATTTAGGCTTAGCGGGTGGTCCCGCCAGATTCACACGGGATTTCTCGGGCCCCGTGCTACTTGGGTGGTTCTCAAGCAAGCCGTTGATGTTTCAGCTACGGGGGTCTTACCCTCTACGCCGGACCTTTCGCATGTCCTTCGCCTACACCAACGGTTTCTGACTTGCCGACCAATCGGCAGATTGATCAAGAGAACTCCCACAACCCCGTAAGCGCAACCCCTGCCGGGTATCACACGCATACGGTTTGGCCTCATCCAGTTTCGCTCGCCACTACTCCCGGAATCACGGTTGTTTTCTCTTCCTGAGGGTACTGAGATGTTTCACTTCCCCTCGTTCCCTCCACACTGCCTATGTGTTCAGCAGCGGGTGACAGCCCATGACGACTGCCGGGTTTCCCCATTCGGAAACCCCCGGATCAAAGCTTGGTTGACAGCTCCCCGGGGACTATCGTGGCCTCCCACGTCCTTCATCGGTTCCTGGTGCCAAGGCATCCACCGTGCGCCCTTAAAAACTTGGCCACAGATGCTCGCGTCCACTGTGCAGTTCTCAAACAACGACCAGCCACCCACCACCCCGTCCTTGCGGACGAGTTCACCGGGGCCGGAAAGAAGGCAGCCATCACGGCCATACCTTCAGACACCCAACAGCGTGCCCGACCCGACGATCCGTTCACCACGTTCCACGCCGAAGCAGTACTAGTGACCAACAAACCATCGTGCCGAATAGTCAACGTTCCACCCATGAGCAACCAGCACCGAACACTCGCCGGTGTACTGGCCTCTGACCAAACCAGGTTTGGTAAGAAGTGCTCCTTAGAAAGGAGGTGATCCAGCCGCACCTTCCGGTACGGCTACCTTGTTACGACTTCGTCCCAATCGCCAGTCCCACCTTCGACAGCTCCCTCCCACAAGGGGTTGGGCCACCGGCTTCGGGTGTTACCGACTTTCGTGACGTGACGGGCGGTGTGTACAAGGCCCGGGAACGTATTCACCGCAGCAATGCTGATCTGCGATTACTAGCAACTCCGACTTCATGGGGTCGAGTTGCAGACCCCAATCCGAACTGAGACCGGCTTTTTGAGATTCGCTCCGCCTCGCGGCATCGCAGCTCATTGTACCGGCCATTGTAGCACGTGTGCAGCCCAAGACATAAGGGGCATGATGACTTGACGTCGTCCCCACCTTCCTCCGAGTTGACCCCGGCAGTCTCCTGTGAGTCCCCATCACCCCGAAGGGCATGCTGGCAACACAGAACAAGGGTTGCGCTCGTTGCGGGACTTAACCCAACATCTCACGACACGAGCTGACGACAGCCATGCACCACCTGTATACCGACCACAAGGGGGGCACCATCTCTGATGCTTTCCGGTATATGTCAAGCCTTGGTAAGGTTCTTCGCGTTGCGTCGAATTAAGCCACATGCTCCGCTGCTTGTGCGGGCCCCCGTCAATTCCTTTGAGTTTTAGCCTTGCGGCCGTACTCCCCAGGCGGGGAACTTAATGCGTTAGCTGCGGCACCGACGACGTGGAATGTCGCCAACACCTAGTTCCCAACGTTTACGGCGTGGACTACCAGGGTATCTAATCCTGTTCGCTCCCCACGCTTTCGCTCCTCAGCGTCAGTAATGGCCCAGAGATCCGCCTTCGCCACCGGTGTTCCTCCTGATATCTGCGCATTTCACCGCTACACCAGGAATTCCGATCTCCCCTACCACACTCTAGCTAGCCCGTATCGAATGCAGACCCGGGGTTAAGCCCCGGGCTTTCACATCCGACGTGACAAGCCGCCTACGAGCTCTTTACGCCCAATAATTCCGGACAACGCTTGCGCCCTACGTATTACCGCGGCTGCTGGCACGTAGTTAGCCGGCGCTTCTTCTGCAGGTACCGTCACTTTCGCTTCTTCCCTGCTGAAAGAGGTTTACAACCCGAAGGCCGTCATCCCTCACGCGGCGTCGCTGCATCAGGCTTTCGCCCATTGTGCAATATTCCCCACTGCTGCCTCCCGTAGGAGTCTGGGCCGTGTCTCAGTCCCAGTGTGGCCGGTCGCCCTCTCAGGCCGGCTACCCGTCGTCGCCTTGGTAGGCCATTACCCCACCAACAAGCTGATAGGCCGCGGGCTCATCCTTCACCGCCGGAGCTTTTAACCCCGTCCCATGCAGGACAGAGTGTTATCCGGTATTAGACCCCGTTTCCAGGGCTTGTCCCAGAGTGAAGGGCAGATTGCCCACGTGTTACTCACCCGTTCGCCACTAATCCACCCCGAAAGGCTTCATCGTTCGACTTGCATGTGTTAAGCACGCCGCCAGCGTTCGTCCTGAGCCAGGATCAAACTCTCCGTGAATGTTTACCCGTAATCGGGTGCACACACACGAGAGCGGAACAACCGGTCGGAATAAGACCCGTTGTTCACAGCGTCCTCGCTGTGTAATTGCCTACCGTCACCGAAGTGAGCCGGTAGGACTTTCAAAGGAACCACCAACCTGCCGAAGCAGGCCGGGGTATCAACATATCTGGCGTTGACTTTTGGCACGCTGTTGAGTTCTCAAGGAACGGACGCTTCCTTCGGTCCCGTATCACCGGGGCCCTCCGGGCGCTTCCCTTCGTGTTTCTTTGTCTTGCTGTCCTGCGTTTCCGACTCTATCAGACTCTCTCGTGTCCGATTCCCGGCCGAAGCGGGTCAAGCGGGTTGCTTTCCAGGTTCTTCGCTTTCGCGTTTTCCCTTTCCGGCGGTTCCAACTTTACCAGACTCTTTTTCGTTCCGTTTCCGGTCCGAATTCGATTTCCGGTGGCCTGTGGAGGGCCTTGCCTTTCGGCGGATCCGACGTTATCAGAGATTCTGAGTCGGAATTCCCGCCCCTTCGGGTTGTCCCGACGCACGACTGTGCGCGGTGCTTCCCGGTCAGGCGGAGCCGTAAACGTACTGGAGCGGGGCGCCCCGATGCAAATCGAGGGGCCCCGCTCCCGTACGGGCTGGTCAGAGGGGTCAGACCTCGACGACGACCGGGAGGATCATCGGGCGCCGGCGGTAGGTGTCGGAGACCCACTTGCCGACGACGCGGCGGACCATCTGCTGGAGCTGGTGAGGCTCCATCACGCCGTCCTGGGCCGACTTGTCCAGGGCTTCCTGGATCTTCGGGGTGACGCCGACGAACGCGTTGTCGTCGATGCCGGAGCCCCGGGCCTGGATGTGGGGGCCGCCCACGATCTTGCCGGAGGAGCTGTCGACCACGATGAAGACCGAGATGATGCCCTCGTCGCCGAGGATGCGGCGGTCCTTGAGGGAGGTCTCGGTGACATCGCCGACGGAGAGGCCGTCGACGTACACGTACCCGGCCTGGACCTTGCCGACGATCTTGGCCTTGCCGTCGATGAGGTCGACGACCACGCCGTCCTCGGCGATGACGATGTGGTCCTTGGGCACGCCCGTGAGGGCTCCCAGCTCGGCGTTGGCGCGCAGATGGCGCCATTCGCCGTGGACCGGCATCAGGTTCTTCGGCTTGCAGATGTTGTAGAAGTACAGCAGCTCGCCGGCCGAGGCGTGGCCCGAGACGTGGACCTTGGCGTTGCCCTTGTGGACGACGTTGGCGCCCCAGCGGGTGAGGCCGTTGATCACGCGGTAGACCGCGTTCTCGTTGCCGGGGATGAGGGACGACGCCAGGATCACCGTGTCGCCGGGGACGATCCGGATCTGGTGGTCGCGGTTGGCCATCCGGGAGAGGGCGGCCATCGGCTCGCCCTGCGAGCCCGTGCAGACCAGCACGACCTCGTCGTCGGGCAGGTCGTCGAGGGTCTTCACGTCGACGACCAGGCCCGCGGGGACCTTCAGATAGCCGAGGTCACGGGCGATGCCCATGTTGCGGACCATGGAGCGGCCGACGAAGGCGACCCTGCGGCCGTACTCGTGGGCGGCGTCCAGGATCTGCTGGATGCGGTGCACATGGCTGGCGAAACTCGCCACGATGATGCGCTTCTGCGCGTTGGCGAAGACCGTGCGCAGGACGTTGGAGATGTCCCGCTCGGGCGGGACGAAGCCGGGGACCTCGGCGTTCGTGGAGTCCGAGAGGAGGAGGTCGATGCCCTCCTCGCTGAGGCGCGCGAACGCGTGCAGGTCGGTGAGACGGCCGTCCAGCGGGAGCTGGTCCATCTTGAAGTCACCGGTGGCCACGGCCAGGCCCGCGGGGGTGCGGATGGCGACCGCGAGAGCGTCCGGGATCGAGTGGTTGACCGCGATGAACTCGCAGTCGAAGACGCCGATGCGCTCGCGCTGGCCCTCGGTGACTTCGAGGGTGTACGGGCGGATGCGGTGCTCCTGGAGCTTCGCCTCGATGAGCGCGAGGGTCAGCTTCGAGCCGATGAGCGGGATGTCAGGCTTCAGGCGCAGCAGGTACGGGACACCACCGATGTGGTCCTCGTGGCCGTGCGTGAGGACGATGCCCTCGATGTCGTCCAGGCGGTCCCGGATCGTGGTGAAGTCCGGCAGGATCAGGTCGATGCCCGGCTGCTCCTCCTCGGGGAAGAGGACGCCGCAGTCGACGATGAGCAGGCGGCCGCCGTACTCGAAGACCGTCATGTTGCGGCCGATCTCGCCGAGGCCGCCGAGCGGGGTGACCCGCAGGGCGCCCTTCGGGAGCTTCGGGGGGGTACCGAGTTCAGGGTGCGGATGGCTCAAAAGACTCTCCTTAACCACACACGCCACGTACCGCTGAGGCACGTGGCGCGCATGTCATTCGTGCACTTGCAGTTGTCTTGGGGTGCTGCTCTTCGCGAGGTGCCTCGCTCGTTCTCTTCATTCAGTTGTGAAGTCTGTGGTTACAGCTGTACCCCGCCGGCGGCCAGGTCGATCTTGAGCTGGGCCGTCTCCTGTGCGGTGAGTTCCACCAGGGGCAGGCGCAGCGGTCCGGCCGGGAGGCCCTGGAGCGTCAGTGCGGCCTTGGTGGTGATCACGCCCTGGGTGCGGAACATGCCGGTGAAGACCGGGAGCAGCTTCTGGTGGATCTCGGTGGCCTTCTGGACGTCGCCGCCCAGGTGGGCCTCGACGAGCGCCCGCAGGTCCGGGGTGACCACGTGGCCCACGACGGAGACGAAGCCGACCGCGCCGACCGAGAGGAGCGGCAGGTTGAGCATGTCGTCGCCCGAGTACCAGGCGAGGCCGGACTGGGCGATGGCCCAGCTGGCACGGCCCAGGTCACCCTTGGCGTCCTTGTTGGCGACGATCCGCGGGTGGTCGGCCAGCCGTACCAGGGTCTCCGTGTCGATCGGGACCCCGCTGCGGCCGGGAATGTCGTACAGCATCACGGGCAGGTCCGTGGAGTCGGCGATGGCCGTGAAGTGCCGCAGGAGGCCTTCCTGCGGCGGCTTGTTGTAGTACGGCGTGACGGCGAGGAGCCCGTGGGCGCCGGTGCGCTCGGCGGTGCGGGCGAGGTCGACGCTGTGCCGGGTGTCGTTGGTCCCGATGCCGGCGACGACGTGCGCCCGGTCGCCGACCGCTTCGAGCACAGCCCGTACGAGCTGGTCCTTCTCCGCGTCACTGGTGGTCGGGGACTCACCGGTGGTGCCGTTGACGATCAGCCCGTCGTTGCCTGCGTCCACCAGGTGGGTGGCGAGCCGCTGTGCGCCGTCGAGGTCGAGAGCGCCGTCCGCCGTGAAGGGCGTGACCATAGCGGTGAGGACCCGCCCGAAGGGGGTCTGCGGAGTGGAGATCGGAGCCATGGGTAACACGCTACTCGCTGCTCAGCGCGTGGTCCCCTTTAGGGGGACCGGGAAAGAGGAGCCCGGCACTGCCTGCTCGGGGGTTCAAGCAGTGCCGGGTCCGTTTGATCAGCCTAGATGAACTTCTCGAAACGCCGCAATACGGACACCGCTTACGGGGCTACTCGTCCATTTTTGTTGAAGGCCGCATGAGTGAGCGGCATGAGCTGCGCCCAGTGGGCTTCCATCTGCTCGCCGACCATCTCGATCTCGCGCTGCGGGAAGGACGGGACCTTCGCCAGCTCATGCTGGGTGCGCAGGCCGAGGAAGTGCATCAGGGAGCGTGCGTTGCAGGTGGCGTACATGGTCGAGAAGAGGCCGACCGGGAGGACCGCACGGGCGACCTCGCGGGCCACGCCCTCCGCCAGCATCTCCTGGTAGGCCGCGTAGGAGGCCCGGTAGGAGTCCTCCATGGCGCGGGTCGTGAGGTCGTACTGGGCCTCGGTGCCCTCGACGAACTCGTACTTTCCGGGGCGGCCCTGCTGGACCAGCTTGCGGGAGGTTCCGGGGACGTAGAAGACCGGCTCCAGCTCCCGGTAGCGGCCCGATTCCTCGTTGTACGACCAGCCCACGCGGTGCCGCATGAACTCGCGGAACACGAAGATCGGGGCGCTGATGAAGAAGGTCATCGAGTTGTGCTCGAACGGGCTGCCGTGCCGGTCCCGCATGAGGTAGTTGATCAGCCCCTTGGACCGCTCCGGGTCCTTGGTGACCTCTTCCAGCGACTGCTCGCCGGCGGTGGAGACCCGGGCGGCGAACAGCACGTCCGCGTCGCCCGCGGCACTTTTCACCAGCTCAACGGTGACATCGCTACGGAAGTGGGGCTTTGCGGGTTCGGGGGTGTCGGTCACCGGCGGGGGTCCTTCCAGGGGCGGCGCTGGGCGGCGACCACTTTACGGGCCGGGTGGGCGACGCATGCACGAGGCGGTGTCGGGCAGCCGTTCGTGGAGTCCGTCCAACAAGTACGGCGATTCGGGCACCGATCCGGCTGTTCGTACGTCTGACTCATTAGCAGCACCCGCCACTGAGATCAAGGAGAGTTTCCTCATGTTCCGCCGGCGTGAATCCGTCCCGTTCTCGTTCGTCGCCGAGTCCGACCGATTCCGCAGTAATGTCACTCCCCCTCCCTCCCCCGCGCCAGCGTTCCCCAGCTGCTGGGGCGCTCCCTCGTCGGGCTGACCGTGGTCGCCGGGCTCGTGGGGTCGCTGCTGCTGGGTCTTCCGGCACTCGACTCCGGGCAGTCCGCCTCGCACGGCAAGCAGTCCGAGGCGTCCCAGGGCCGCTGAGCACTTCCCGGGGCCGCTGAACTACTCGTACGGACCCCCTGGGGTGGTCGGGTCGGGGGCCGCCTCGGTAGCCTCACCGGGCACAGCAATCGAGCGTGCTTGTGAGTGAGGATGAGTCGTGCCCCTGCCCTTTCTGACGGCCGACCGCGCATTCGATGCGAGCGCGGAGGACGCTGCGCTGCCGTTCGACGACCACGACAGCTGGCGGCGGCCCTACCGCCCCGGTCCGTGGCGGGTCGCGGCGGCGGCCGGCCAGTTGTTGCTGGCCTCGTTCGTGCTGCTCGCGGCGATGATCATCGCTTTCGCCGGAGCGCCTTCCGGTGCCGTGCTGTGTCTGCTGCTGGCCGGTGTGCTGATCGGTGCCGCTCTGCGGCTCCTGCGGGTCGGCGCGTGGGTGAGCCGGCATGGTGTGCGGCGCGTGGGGTTCTTCCGGACCACCACGGTGCCGTGGGGGTCCACCGCCTCCGTCCGGACGGTCCAGCAGCCGGTGAAGTGGCTGGGGCTGCCCCGTACGGTGCAGGGCCAGGCGCTGATCGTGGTCCGGCAGAACGGTGAGGCGCTGCCGCCGCTGGTCTCCGACCACAACGCGGACTTCCTCGGGCGCGAGGAGGCGTTCGAGCGGGCCACGGACGCGGTGGAGGCCTGGGCGGATGAGTATCGGCACGGGTGAGCCGTTGCCGTTGCGTGTACGTGGGTGAGCCCGGGACCGTTCGTCGGTCCCGGGCTCATCCGCGTACGGCGTGATACCTCGTCTGTGTACGGCGTGAAAGATGTCCTCAGACGCCGGACGGGCTGGTTCCACGGAGGGCGATGGCCCTCTGCATGGCCTTGCGGGCCCTCGGGGTGTCCCTGGCGTCCTGGTAGGCCACCGCCAGCCGGAACCAGGCGCGCCAGTCGTCCGGGGCGTCCTCCGTCTCCTCGCGGCGCTTCGTGAAGACCGCGTCGGCCGCGTCACGGTCGATGCGGCCGGACGGGGTGCGGGCCAGGTCGTCGACCGGCAGGCCGCCCTCCGCGTCCAGTTCGGCGGCGAGCGCGTTGGCCCGGCGGACGAACTGGGTGTTCTTCCAGAGGAACCAGATCCCGATCACCGGCAGGATCAGCACGGCTACGCCGAACGTGACCGTGAGCAGCGTGCCGTGGCGGATGAGCATCAGACCGCGGCTGCCGACCAGGACGAAGTAGAAGACCAGGACGGCGGCCGTGATGAAGTAGGTGATCTTGGCGCGCATGGGGGCCCGTCAGTTCAGGTCGAGGAAGTGTTCCAGGCCGAAGGTGAGGCCGGGAGTGGTCACCACGCGGCGGACACCAAGCAGGATGCCCGGCATGAAGCTGCTGTGGTGGAGGGAGTCGTGGCGGATGGTGAGGGTCTCGCCCTCGCCGCCGAGCAGCACTTCCTGGTGGGCCAGCAGGCCGCGCAGCCGGATCGCGTGGACCGGGACCCCGTCGACGTCCGCGCCGCGCGCGCCGTCCAGGGCGGTGGTGGTGGCGTCCGGCTGGGGGGCGCTGCCCGCTTCGGCGCGGGCCGCCGCGATGAGCTGGGCGGTGCGGGTGGCGGTGCCGGAGGGGGCATCGGCCTTGTTGGGGTGGTGGAGCTCGACGACCTCGACCGACTCGAAGTAGCGGGCGGCCTGCTCGGCGAACTTCATGGTCAGGACGGCGCCGATGGAGAAGTTCGGGGCGATGAGGACGCCGGTCTCCGGGGAGTTGTCCAGCCAGGTGGTGAGCTGCGCGAGCCGTTCGTCGTTCCAGCCGGTGGTGCCCACCACGGCGTGGATGCCGTGCCGGACGCAGAAGTCGAGGTTGCCCATGACCGATGCCGGGGTGGTCAGCTCGACGGCGACCTGGGCACCTGCCTCGGCGAGGGCCTCCAGCTTGTCGCCCCGGCCCAGCGCCGCCACCAGCTCCAGGTCGTCGGCGGCCTGGACGGCCCGGACGGCCTCGGAGCCGATCCGGCCGTTCGCACCGAGAACGGCTACGCGCAGCTTGCTCATTGTGGTTCCTTAAGGGATTAAGGGGTTAGGAGACCGCTTCTTCCAGGCGGTCCGCCTGCTTGTCCTTGAGCGGGCCGATGACCGAGAGCGAGGGGCGGTGGGTGAGGAGCTCGCCCGCCACCTCCCGTACGTCGTCGGGGGTGACCTCCGCGATGCGGGCCAGCATGTCGTCGACCGACATCTGCTCGCCCCAGCACAGCTCGCTCTTGCCGATCCGGTTCATCAGCGCGCCGGTGTCCTCCAGGCCGAGGACGGTGGAGCCCGAGAGCTGGCCGATGGCGCGGGTGATCTCGTCGTCGTCCAGGCCGTGGGTGGCGACCCGGTCCAGCTCGTCGCGGCAGATCTTCAGGACGTCGTGGACCTGGCTGGGACGGCAGCCCGCGTAGACGCCGAAGAGGCCGCAGTCGGCGAAGCCCGAGGTGTACGAGTACACGCTGTACGCCAGGCCGCGCTTCTCCCGTACCTCCTGGAAGAGGCGCGAGCTCATGCCGCCGCCGAGGGCGGTGTTGAGGACGCCGAGCGCCCAGCGGCGGTCGTCGGTGCGGGCGAGGCCGGGCATGCCGAGGACCACGTGGGCCTGCTCGGTCTTGCGGTTCAGCAGCTCCACCTTGCCGGCGGTGCGCAGGGTGCGGGAGCCCTCGCGGGGCGCCACGGGGACGGCGTCCGTACGGGAGAGGGCACCGGCCTTCTCGAAGGCCTTGCGGACCTGGCGTACGACCGTGGCGTGGTCGACGTTGCCCGCGGCGGCGACGACCAGGTGCGTGGGGTCGTAGTGCTTCTTGTAGAAGCGGGCGATCTGGCCCCGGTTCAGGGCGTTGATCGTGTCGACGGTGCCGAGGACCGGGCGGCCGAGGGGGGTGTCGCCGAGCATCGTGTGCGCGAACAGGTCGTGCACGCAGTCGCCCGGGTCGTCCTCGGTCATCGCGATCTCCTCGAGGATGACGCCGCGCTCGGCGTCGACGTCCTCGGGGGCGATCAGCGAGCCGGTCAGCATGTCGCAGACGACGTCGATCGCGAGCGGCAGGTCGGTGTCGAGGACCCGCGCGTAGTAGCAGGTGTACTCCTTCGCCGTGAAGGCGTTCATCTCGCCGCCGACCGCGTCGATCGCGGAGGAGATGCCGAGGGCGGTGCGCTGGGCGGTGCCCTTGAAGAGGAGGTGTTCGAGGTAGTGGGTCGCGCCGTTCAGGGTGGGCGTCTCGTCGCGGGAACCGACGTTGGCCCAGATGCCGAAGGTGGCGGACCGGACGGAGGGCAGGGTCTCGGTGACGATCCGCAGACCGCCGGGGAGGACGGTCCGGCGGACCGTTCCGATGCCGTTGCTGCCCTTGAGAAGCGTTTGGGTACGGGCGACGGCCCGCCCCTCCGAGGAGGGGCGGGCCGTCGTCGCGGAACTACGGGACGTCACTTGTCGGTGTCGTCCTTCGTCTCGTCCTCTTCACCCTCGATGACGGGGATCAGGGAGAGCTTGCCGCGCGAGTCGATCTCGGCGATCTCGACCTGGACCTTGGCGCCGACGCCGAGCACGTCCTCGACGTTCTCCACGCGCTTGCCACCGGCGAGCTTGCGGATCTGCGAGATGTGCAGCAGGCCGTCCTTGCCCGGCATGAGCGAGACGAACGCGCCGAAGGTGGTCGTCTTGACGACCGTACCCAGGTAGCGCTCGCCGACCTCCGGCATGGTGGGGTTGGCGATCGCGTTGATCGTGGCGCGGGCGGCCTCGGCCTGCGAACCCTGCTGGGCACCGATGTAGATGGTGCCGTCGTCCTCGATCGTGATGTCGGCGCCGGTGTCCTCCTGGATCTGGTTGATCATCTTGCCCTTGGGGCCGATGACCTCACCGATCTTGTCCACCGGGATCTTGACGGTGATGATCCGCGGGGCGTTCGGGGACATCTCGTCCGGGACGTCGATGGCCTCGTTCATGACGTCCAGGATGTGCAGACGCGCGTCACGGGCCTGCTTCAGCGCGGCGGCCAGGACCGAGGCGGGGATGCCGTCGAGCTTGGTGTCGAGCTGGAGCGCGGTCACGAACTGCTTCGTACCGGCGACCTTGAAGTCCATGTCGCCGAAGGCGTCCTCCGCACCGAGGATGTCGGTGAGGGCGACGTAGTGGGTCTTGCCGTCGATCTCCTGCGAGATCAGGCCCATGGCGATACCGGCGACGGCGGCCTTGAGGGGGACACCGGCGTTCAGCAGCGACATGGTGGAGGCGCAGACCGAGCCCATGGACGTCGAGCCGTTGGAGCCCAGCGCCTCGGAGACCTGGCGGATCGCGTAGGGGAACTCCTCGCGCGAGGGGAGAACCGGCACGATGGCGCGCTCGGCGAGCGCTCCGTGGCCGATCTCGCGGCGCTTGGGCGAGCCCACGCGGCCGGTCTCACCGACGGAGTACGGGGGGAAGTTGTAGTTGTGCATGTAGCGCTTGCGGGTCACCGGGGAGAGGGTGTCCAGCTGCTGCTCCATGCGGAGCATGTTGAGGGTGGTGACGCCCAGGATCTGGGTCTCGCCACGCTCGAACAGCGCCGAGCCGTGCACGCGCGGGATGGCCTCGACCTCGGCGGCGAGCGTACGGATGTCCGTGACGCCACGGCCGTCGATGCGGACCTTGTCCTTGATGACGCGCTCGCGGACCAGCTTCTTGGTCAGCGCGCGGTACGCGGCGGAGATCTCCTTCTCGCGGCCCTCGAAGGCCGGGAGCAGCTTCTCGGCGGCGATCTCCTTGACGCGGTCCAGCTCGGCCTCGCGGTCCTGCTTGCCGGCGATGGTGAGCGCCTGCGTCAGCTCGGAGGTGACGGCCTTGGAGAGCGCCTCGAAGACGTCGTCCTGGTAGTCCAGGAAGACCGGGAACTCGCCGACCGGCTTGGCGGCCTTGGAGGCGAGGTCGGACTGGGCCTTGCAGAGCGCCTTGATGAAGGGCTTCGCGGCGTCCAGACCGGCGGCGACGATCTCCTCGGTGGGAGCCTCGGCGCCGTCCTTGACGAGCTGGATGGTCTTCTCGGTGGCCTCGGCCTCGACCATCATGATCGCGACGTCGCCGTCCTCCAGGACGCGACCGGCGACGACCATGTCGAAGACGGCGTCCTCGAGCTCGGTGTGCGTCGGGAACGCGACCCACTGGCCCTTGATCAGGGCGACGCGGGTGGCGCCGATCGGGCCGGAGAAGGGCAGGCCCGCCAGGATGGTGGAGCAGGAGGCGGCGTTGATCGCGACCACGTCGTACAGGTGGTCGGGGTTGAGCGCCATGATCGTCTCGACGATCTGGATCTCGTTGCGCAGGCCCTTCTTGAAGGAGGGGCGCAGCGGGCGGTCGATCAGGCGGCAGGTGAGGATCGCGTCCTCGGAGGGCCGGCCCTCACGACGGAAGAAGGAGCCGGGGATCTTGCCGGCCGCGTACTGCCGCTCCTCGACGTCCACCGTGAGGGGGAAGAAGTCGAGGTTGTCCTTGGGCCGCTTGGAGGCGGTGGTGGCCGACAGCACCATGGTGTCGTCGTCCAGGTACGCGACGGCGGAGCCGGCGGCCTGCTTGGCCAGGCGGCCCGTCTCGAAGCGGATGGTGCGGGTGCCGAAGGTTCCGTTGTCGATAACGGCCTCGGCGTAGTGGGTCTCGTTCTCCACTAGTGATTTCTCCATACTCGTCGTCTTTCGTCCTGCCGCCCGTATGGCGGAGGACGGTGCGGGAGAAGCGCACCGTGTGTGCGGGCCGGTCTTCGATCGAAGCTCCCGGGCATGTTCCCGGGGGCCACTACCGAGGACCGGCGGCGGCGTCGCTGCGCCTCTCCCTATCTACTGCGGTGGTGCGGTGTAACGGGTGTTCCGGTGTCCAGGTTACTGAGCTTGGCACCGGTCGCGCACGTACAGAAAAGGGAGCGGTCCCCTCAGACGCGGGAACCGCTCCCTCTCCACGGCGTACTTACTTGGCGCCGCCGGCCGCACCGCGGCGGATGCCGAGGCGGTCGACCAGCGCACGGAAGCGCTGGATGTCCTTCTTGGCCAGGTACTGCAGGAGGCGGCGACGCTGGCCGACCAGGATCAGCAGACCACGACGGGAGTGGTGGTCGTGCTTGTGCGTCTTGAGGTGCTCCGTCAGGTCCGAGATCCGGCGGGAAAGCATGGCGACCTGGACCTCGGGGGACCCGGTGTCGCCCTCCTTCTGCGCGAAGTCGGACATGATCTGCTTCTTCGTAGCGGCGTCGAGCGGCACGCGTACTCCTCTTGGTGTTCGAAGCGCCCACGAGTGCCCCTGGTCTTGATCTCAGGGGAGCTTCCGTGACTCGGAGGCGAAGGTCCGATGAGCGCAGTCCCCAGGAAGACCCGGAGAGGCGTACACAAACGGCCATTGGTCAGAGTACCAGCCATTCGGGTCACACCCGGACGGCCCTCTCCGGCCCTCTCCGGTGGTCAGCTGGTGAGGGCGCGGATCGAACGGTAGACGTCGAAGACCGCCAGGCACAGCGGCAGCAGGGTGAGCAGGACCACCGTCTCGGCGATCTCCAGGAAGCGGCCCCAGAACGGGGTGACCCCCTTGCGCGGCACGATCAGGCCGATGGCGGTGATCAGGGCGGCGACGCCCGCGACGGCGGCGGCGAGCCACACCGTACGGATGTCCAGGGCGGTGCCGTCCCCCCGCAGGGCGTCGCGCACCAGGGTGAGCGGCGGGTTGAGGGAGAGGCCGAGGCCCAGGAGGACGAGGGAGCCGAGGCCCGCGGCGAGGGTGCAGCCGACCTGGGCGGTGTAGCGGAACAGGTGGGCCCGCATCAGCATGGCGACCCCGGTGGCCAGGGCGAGCAGCCGGCCCCAGACGTTGTCCGAGAAGCCGAGCACCGCGGCGGCGGCCACGGCCACCAGGGCGCAGCCGCCGACCAGGCCGAGGAGCAGCTCGTGGCCCCGGCGCGCCTGGGCGGCGATCCGTACGGCGTCGACCGGGCCCTGGGGCGCCGGCTCGGAGGTGCCGTAGTCGCCGACGGCGGAGCGGGGCGGTTCGAAGCCGATGGGGAGGCGGGCGAAGCGGGTGGAGAGGCCGGGCAGGAAGGCCAGGGCGCCGACGGCGAAGGGGGCGCAGACGGCTGCGGCCTCGATGGGCGCCAGCTCCGCCGTGATCGCGATGAAGGTGACGACGAGGCCGGTGGCGCCGGCGAAGACGAACGCGACGAACGGGCCGTCGCCGCCGGGTGCGGTGATCATGAGGATGACCGCGACGACCAGCACGGCGGCGCAGGCCAGCAGGAACTGCAGCCGGCCCACGCCCTGGCCGGTACTGAGCGAGAGCAGCCCGGAGCCGGCGACCGCGGCGTTCACCATGGCGCCGGTGCCGAGCGCGATGGCCGAGCCCCGGTCGTCGTAGATCCGCGCGCGGACGCAGGCGAGGGCGAGCAGGAGTACGGCGGTGACCGCGGCCAGGATGCCGGGCAGGCCGTGCATGTCGTGCCGGGGGTCGGCGGTCCAGAGCACGAAGCCGAGCAGGGTCAGCAGGACGGAGCCGCCGAAGAGGCCGGCGCCGCGCATGAGGGAGTCGCCCCAGAGGGTGCGGTCCTTGGCCACGGCGGTGGCGACGGCGTCGGAGACGTCGTCGAAGACGGCGGGCGGCAGCGACTCGGCGAAGGGCCGCAGGGAGAGCAGCTCGCCGTCGAGGATACGGTGGCCGGCCAGCGTACGGGCGCTGTCCAGGACGGTGCCGTCACGGCGTACGAGGTGGTAGCCGACGGGGGCGCCGGGGGTGGGGCTCTGTCCGGAGAGCCGGAGGATCTCGGGGTAGAGGTCGGCGACGGGCACGTCCTCGGGCAGGGCCACGTCGACCCGGCTGTCGGGGGCGACGACCGTGACCCGGCAGAAGCCCGTGCCGTTGCCGGACGGAACTCCGTGACCCGGCCGGCCGGTCGTGGTGGCTGCCGCTTGGGCCGTCATTGTCACCTGCTGCTCCCCCTGTTGCCGCTCTGGACCTTGATACTTCTGCGCGTCCGTATCTCTCTACGCGTTCGTACTTCTGCACCTTCGCAGTTCTGCGCGTCCGTACTTCTGCGCGTCCCTGCTTCCGCGCCTCGGCGCTGTGCGTCCGTGCCGCCGCTGCGGGGTGTCCGCGGACGTTCCGGAACCGCCGCGCGCCGTTCCGGAACGTCCGCCGGAGACACTGCTCAGGACGGTGGATATCGCCCCTCGTCCCGAATGACCGCCTTCTTGCGGTAGTTAGCGGATGCGTATACGCATCGCGACACCCTACCGCCCTCCGGCCCCCGCTCCGCCAGTAGGATCCATCCCGCGGATGGGGCCCGTCGCCACGGGGGCGCCGATAGGAACACTTCCGTCCGGCAAGGGAATTGGTGAGCTGTGAGCCAGATCGTCGTCAAGCGCCCACCGCGGGCCCTGCCCTCCGAAGTGCCGGTCGAACAGGTGCAGTTGCAACCTCCGCCGGAACTGCCCCGGGGCCAGCAGGAGGGCATGCTCATGCAGCTCCTGCCGATGCTGGGCATGGGTGGTTCGGTCGTCTTCTTCTTCATGACGCCGAACCCGATCATGCGGATCATGGGCGTGATCATGATTGCCTCCACGGTGGCCATGGCGATCGCGATGATGGTGCGTTTCCGGCGGGGCACCCAGGGTCAGCTCGCGGACATGCGGCGGGACTATCTGAAGTACCTGACGCAGACCCGGCGCACGGTGGTGAGGACCGCGCGCAAGCAGCGTGACGCGCAGTTCTATCTGCATCCCTCGCCCGAGCAGCTGTGGGCGCTCGTCGCCGAGGGCAGCCGGGTGTGGGAGCGACGGGTCGGTGACGCCGACTTCGCGCAGGTCCGCATCGGTCTGGGCAGCCAGGAGCTGGCCACGCCGCTGATCGCGCCGGAGACGGCGCCGGTCGAGGAGCTGGAGCCGCTGACCGCCGGGGCGATGCAGCAGTTCCTGACGACGCACTCCACCCTGGACGGCCTGCCGATGGCGGTGTCGCTGCGGGCCTTCTACCACCTGACGATCAGCGGTCACGCGGACTCCGCGCGCTCCTCGGCGCGGGCCGTGGTCGGTGCCCTGGCCTCGTTGCACTCCCCCGAGGACCTGGTGATCGCGGTCGCGACGGGCCGCGAGGAGGCCCGGCGGTGGGAGTGGGCGAAGTGGCTCCCCCACGTACAGGACAAGGGTTCGGTCGACGGTGCCGGCAGCCGGCGCCTGATCACCACCAGCGTCCTGGAGCTCGAACAGCGGCTGGCGGCCCGTCTCGACGGCCGCCCCCGCTTCCAGCCCGGCGGCCAGCCGCTCCTGGAGCAGCCGCACATCGTGGTCGTCCTGGACGGCGAGTCGGTGCCCCCGATGTCGGTGCTCGCCTCGGCGGAGGGGCTCCAGGGTGTGACGGTCATCGAGGTGGTGCCGGGCGAGGTGCAGGGGGCGCGCGGGGGGCTCTCCGTCGTGGTGCAGCCGCAGTCGCTGCAACTGGAGTCGGGGCAGGGGCTCGTCTACGACGGGGTGCCGGACCTGCTGAGTTACGAGGCGGCCGAGGCGCTCGCCCGGCAGCTGGCCCCGCTGCACATGGCGACGGGCGAGGACGACGACGAGCCGCTGCTGGCCAACCTGGAGTTCACCGATCTGCTGAACCTGGGGGACGCGGCATCCATCGAGGTCAGCCGGACCTGGCGGCCGCGCTCCCAGGCCGAGCGGCTGCGGGTGCCGATCGGCGTCGGCGAGGGCGGCGCGCCGGTGATGCTGGACCTCAAGGAGGCGGCGCAGGAGGGCATGGGCCCGCACGGGCTGTGCGTGGGCGCCACGGGTTCCGGGAAGTCGGAGCTGCTGCGGACGCTGGTGCTCGGCCTGGCCGTCACGCACACCTCGGAGACCCTCAACTTCGTCCTCGCGGACTTCAAGGGCGGTGCGACCTTCGCCGGTATGGCGCAGATGCCGCACGTGGCCGCGGTGATCACCAACCTCGCGGACGACCTGACGCTGGTCGACCGCATGGGCGACTCCATCAGCGGTGAGCTCAACCGCCGCCAGGAGATGCTGCGCGACGCGGGCAACTACGCCAACATCCACGACTACGAGAAGGCGCGCTCGGCGGGTGCGCCGCTCCAGCCGATCCCCTCACTGGTCCTGGTGATCGACGAGTTCAGCGAACTGCTGACGGCGAAGCCCGACTTCATCGACATGTTCGTGCAGATCGGGCGGATCGGCCGTTCGTTGGGCGTGCACCTGCTGCTGGCCTCGCAGCGGCTGGAGGAGGGGCGGCTGCGCGGTCTGGAGACGTACCTCTCGTACCGCATCGGTCTGCGGACCTTCTCGGCGGCCGAGTCCCGGGCCGCGATCGGGGTGCCCGACGCGTACCACCTGCCGAACGTGCCCGGTTCAGGGCTGCTCAAGTTCGGTACGGAGGAGATGGTGCGGTTCAAGGCCGCGTACGTGTCCGGGGTGTACCGGGCGGGGGGCCGGCGGGCGGACGCGTCCGGGGGCCCGCTGCCCTTGGACCGCAGGCCCGTGGCGTTCACGGCGGCGCCGGTGCCGGTGCGGTACGTGCAGCCGAGCCCGCGGGCCGGGGCCGGGGTGCCGGAGCAGCGGACGGGGGACGACGACGCGCTGGCGGACACGGTGCTGGACGTGATCGTGCGGCGGCTGGAGGGGCGGGGCGCCTCGGCCCACCAGGTGTGGCTGCCGCCGCTGGACAACCCGCCGTCGCTGGACGAGATCCTGCCGGGGCTCGCGCCGGTGCCGGGACGCGGGCTGACGCAGCCCGGGTTCGAGGGTTCGGGGCGTCTCGTCGTACCGCTGGGTGTGATCGACAAGCCGTTCGAGCAGCGGCGCGACACGCTGTACCGGGACTTCTCCGGGGCGGCCGGCCACATGCAGATCACCGGTGGCCCGCAGTCCGGCAAGTCGACCCTGCTCCGTACGCTCATCGCGGGCTTCGCGCTGACCCACACCCCCCAGGAAGTCCAGTTCTACGGACTCGACTTCGGTGGTGGCGGCATGTCGTCCATCGCGGGCCTGCCGCACGTCGGTGGGGTCGCCTCACGGCTTGACCCCGAGCGGGTGCGCCGTACGGTCGCCGAGGTGTACGGCATCCTGTCGCGGCGCGAGGAGTACTTCCGCAGCGCGGGCATCGACTCCATCGCCACCTACCGCCGGATGCGGGCGCGCGGCGAGATCTCGGTGACGGACCAGCCTTGGGGTGACGTCTTCCTGGTCATCGACGGCTGGGGCAACTTCCGCACGGATTACGAGGCGTTGGAGAACGCCGCCGTGGACATCGCAGCCCGAGGCCTCGGCTACGGCATCCACCTGATCGTCACCGCGTCACGGTCCATGGAGGTCAGGGCCAGCCTGAAGGACCACCTCATGAACCGCCTGGAGCTGCGGCTCGGCGACGTCATGGACTCCGAGCTGGACCGCAAGATCGCGGTCAATGTGCCGGCCGGGGTGCCGGGGCGCGGGCTGACGCCGGAGAAGCTGCACTTCATGGCGGCGGTGCCGCGGATCGACGGCATCAACTCCGACAGCGACCTGTCCGAGGCGACGGCGGCGATGAACGCGGAGGTCTCCCGGCACTGGACGGCTCCTCCCGCGCCGAAGGTCCGTCTGCTGCCGCGCTCCCTGCCGGTGGCCGAACTCCCGCCGGGCCACGCCGTTCCGGAGCGCGGGATCTCCATCGGTATCGACGAGAACAACCTCGCGCCGGTCTTCGTCGACTTCGACCACGACCCGTTCTTCCTGGTCTTCGGCGAGAGCGAGTCCGGCAAGTCCAACCTGCTGCGGCTGGTCGTCAAGCAGCTCACCGAGCGGTACGACGGGGACACCTGCAAGCTCTTCGTCATCGACAACCGGCGCTCGCTGCTGGATGTGACCCCGGCGTCGCACCTGGCGGAGTACATCCCCATGTCCAACAACATGGACCACCACATGGTCGCCCTGCACGACCTCATGAAGCGCCGCACACCGTCGGCCGACGTGACGGCCCAGGAGCTGCGGGACCGCAGCTGGTGGCGCGGACCGACGGTCTACGTGATCATCGACGACTTCGACCTGGTCGCCACGTCGAGCGGCAACCCGCTGTCATCACTGACGGAGCTGCTCCCGTTCGCCCGTGACGTGGGCGTCCGCTTCATCATCGCCCGCAACACGGCGGGGGCGAGCCGGGCGCTGTACGACCCGTTCCTCCAGCGCATGACGGAGCTGGGCGCGCAGGGCGTGCTGCTGTCGGGCGACCCGATGGAGGGCGATGTCCTCGGGGGCGTACGGCCGCGGCCTATGCCGGCTGGGCGGGGCGTCTTCGTCACGCGGCGGCGGGGGAATCCGCTGGTGCAGACGGGGTTGGTGGAGGAGGGGTAGGTGGCCCCCGGGGGGCAGAGCCGGGTGTTCAGGTGCGGGGGCGGGTGCGGGTGGGGGTGCGGGTGGGGGCGCTGGATGTTCGGTCCCCCTCTCTTTGAACTGCCGGTGCACTGCCGGTGCACTGCCTGCGCGTTGCTTGTGCTGACGTAATGCGGACATCCGTCAGGGTGGACACCTCCCGCGCGTGTCCACCCTGATGTGCCGCTGCGCGGCCTGCTACCAGCCGGATCGGCTAGTGGAAGTTGGCCGCCGCCCGCTTGTCACCGCTGCGGTAGGCCGTCTCCGCGTCGCGCACGGCGCGGGAGATCTGGGCGAGGTTCTCCTTGATGCCCGTGGCCTGCGTGTCCCAGCGGTCCTGCGCGCTGCGGTAGGCGGACTTGGCTTCGCCCTCCCACAGCTCCGAGACCGAGGCGATCATGCTCTTGATCGCCCGGAGGTCCTGGTCGAGCTGCTTGGCCTGACGATCGATCGAGGCGGCCGCGAGGTCGAGGCTGGCATAAGTGACGACCGTCGTACCGTCGTTGGTGGCCATGAGGTCCTCCTTCAGTCGAGTTGCGGAATACCGGTCAGAAGTTGTTCAGGTTCGAGGTCCGGGCCGTGGCCGCGGCGTCGCCCGAGTAGCCGTCGACGACGTCCACACCCATGAGGGCGGCCTTGATCTGGTCCTCGGTGTTGTCCGAAATGGTGCGGGCGGCCTTGATGGCCTCCTGGAAGCGGAGCAGCTCCTTGCCGATGCCGACCATGCTCCGGTTGATCTCGTTCTGCTTCTGGTTGAAGTGACCGGCCCCGATGCCCTTCCAGGCACCTTCCAGGCTGTCGATCGTTGCGTGCAACTGCTTGAGCTGCCCCTTCACCGAGTCGAACCTCTCGGTGAGCTGGCCTTCGAGCCTGATCAGGGCTTCAGCTGAGACTTTCTGGTCTGCTGACATGGCTTTCCTTTCGTTCCGGTGGATGCTGCAAGCCGGCGTGGAGCGCCGGCCGGTACATGTGAGGTACCTGTGGTCAGGCCGCGCCGCGTCTGCGGACGACGGCGAAGACCACGCCCCCGAGGACGGCGACGCCTGCGATGCCGCCGATGATCAGGCTCAGGGGGGCGCCGCCGTCCGCCGCCTTCTCGCTGTCGCCTGCGGCGACGGTCTCGTCGGCCTGATCGGCTCTCTCGTTCTGAGCGGGCGTTTGGGGGGCGGAGGCTGAGGGGGCGGGCGACGCTGGGGAGCCGCCGGTGCGCTCGTTGGTGAGGGGGCTGATGTCCGGGTCTCCGGGGTCGCCCTTGCCCTTGAGGATGTTCATCGCGGGGCGGATGAGGCCGTGGCCGAGGTAAGCGCTGCGGTCGCCCTTCTTCCAACTACGGCTAGCCGTCTCGAAGAGGACGTTGAGGACCTGGTTGGCGGTCCAGTCGGGGTGGGCGGACCAGACGAGGGCGGCGGAGGCGGAGGCGATGGCTGTGGCGGAACTGGTACCGCTTCCGCCATAACAGTAATTCTGGAATGAATTGTCACACCATCGCGGAATTTCTTTTCCAGGGGCAGCGATATCCACCATGTTCCCGTTCTGTGAATCCTCCGCCACCTTCCCGTTCCGATCCGCCGATGCGACACCTACCACCTGAGGGTAGGCGGCTGGATACTCCTCCTTGTTGCTCCCTGCACCATCGTTACCGACGGCAGCGAAGAACAGCTTCCCTTTGCTTTCGGCGTACTCAACCGCCTCGCGCTCACCCCTCGTGGAGTACAGGCTACCGAAGGACATACTGATAATCTTTGCTTCACTGTCCGCAGCGGCACGAATGGCATCTTCAGAATCGCGAGCATTAACAGAGTGCTCGTTTTGGAATTCCGTGTCGGTAATACGCATGGGGATAATTTTCACCCCTGGGGCAAGCCCCTTAAGGCCTCCGCCGAATCCTGTACCGGCAATCAGCTCGGCCATATTCGTGCCGTGCCCGTTGTAATCGTCATTCTCATCCCCAGCGGCCCCTGTGGCATCAAAGCCTTTGAGCACCTGCCCTTTCAGGGAGGGGGTGTTCGGGTTGACACCCGTGTCGATGACCGCGACTTTGATGCCTTCACCGGTCGAGGTCTTCCACATTTCCTCAGCCTGCAGCGCGCCGAGGTACCACTGCTTGGATTGCACGTCGGCTGCAGCGGCTGGCTGTGCCGCTCCGGTGAGGGCGACGCTCCACGCAGCGGCCACCGCCAGTGCACCCAATACGCGCCTCTGCGGTCGACTCATTCCCGCCGTCATCCTGGCTTCCGAACCTTCCCTCGGGCTGCTACTCGACCACCGGCGGCACGGCTCCGCGCCGTCGGGCCGTCCATGTTTCTTCGTCTTCCGTCAGGTAGTCCGGACGAGTCGACCCGGTGTTCTCCTCATCCTTACGGTCGGTCTTCTTCCGACCGGCAGGGCCACGGACAAGGCCTGCGCCCCCGGCTGTGAAGCCCTTGGAACCGGAGCCCGACGTTCCTCGGGGAACGCCGACCACTCCATTGGCGCCCGAGACAGGCGCGCCACGCCGGCCGGAGGGCGGCGCACTGCCGCTCGCCCCGGGTCCGCCGATCACCGTTCCTCGCGTCACTGCACGAGCCCCGCCAGTTCCGGAGGCCCCGGAAGTAGCCCGCTGCGGAGTACCACCCACGATGCCGTTGCCCTGTCCTGTACGAGAGTTGCCCGGCGCTGCTGTGCCGCCGTGGGCCGCCATGGGACGGCCGCCCGCCACTCCGGACTGACCGGCCACGGGCGGCTGCGTACCGCCACCGGAGCGCCCCGTTGCTGATGGCGGGCTCGGTCGTCCGACAGGCGCGCCAGCACTACCTGCGCCCGTGGCACTCCCGCCTGCCGGAACCGCCTTGCCGAAACCTCTACCAACTTGGCTGACGGACCGGGACACGCCTGCCGATCCTGTGGACCGTGAGGAGCTTGCCGGGAGCTGGTTCCCGAGATTGGTCCCGATGGGAGGTGTCTGTGCGCCCCCTGCCCCTGACCCATTGGAGACCGACGGGGAAGGTGCGTTGCTGGTCAGCGTCGTAGGAGCGGTAGGAGTCGCGACACTGTTGATCTCGGTGGATGTGCTCTTGTCCAGCACCGGAGCAGGGCCCAAGACCTCGCCTGGGTTCCGGCCGCTGGAGATGGCTGCAGCATCAAGCTCCCCTGCTGCCGCACGCACCGGGGGGCCCGGTGCCGGAGCAGTACCGAGACCGTCTGCCCCTCTGGGCACGCCCTCAGCGGGCATCCCGTCCTTACTACCTTGCGGCCTGGGCATGTCGACGCCAAGCTTCTGATCGAACCGCGGCGGTTCCTGCGCAGCCAGCGCCTCCTCCGACACCGCGTAGTACGACGCCAGCCGGTTGATCTGGTTGATGGCCTCCTGGCGGTTCTTCTCCACCGTGAGGGCCGCCGCGTACGCCGGGTTGGTATCGGTGCGGGCCGGGAACAGGATGTCGTCCACGTCCGTCTGGATCATCCGACGGTCGCGTGGCGGCATGGAACTCCGCACCGATGCCAGGCCCGTGGCGGCCACCGTGATCTGGATGCCTGCCGCGTCCGCGAACTCGCCGAGCTTCTCGGCGTGGGCGACCAGGCCCTTGCCCCACGTGCGGAACGCCTCGCCGGAGTCGCCCTGCCAGTCGACCTTGTCGATGTGGTGGCCCAGCTCCTTCGCCGCGCTCCGGATCGCGTCCCTGGCCTTCTTGAGTGCCTCGCCCGCGTTCTCCATGTCCGCCGGGTTGGCGTTCTCCACCAAGTCGATGATGGCGTTGAGGTCATGTCCCTCGAAGGAGGTACGGCCTGCTCTGCCGCCACCTCCTCCGAAAGGGAACAGACTCAGGATCTCCCTGCCCAGCTCCGTCGCATCGGTGACGACCAGCTGGGTCCTGACTCGGCCCTCGTCCTGCTTCTGCTGTTCGGCAGGGGTCAGTTCCGGCTGGTTCTCGTCGCTCACTTCGTCTCCCACCCGTCGCCGGACTGGCCTTCGCGGTTGTCGGCCTCGGGCTTGACGGCCTTCTCGCGCTCCCGGTCCATCCGCGTCTGGATCTCGTGGAAGCGCCGCCGCGTCTCGTCGTCCACGTTGTCGAAGCCGACCGCCGCCGCGTGCACGCCCAGGCTCAGGTACTCGATCTGGTCGCCCAGCGACTTGGAGAGCGAGACCAGGGACTCGTGGACGCGGTTGTACTGCGTGTAGAGGCCGTCCGCCTCGGCGAAGCGGGCGTTCGGGCCGCTCAAGGAGGCGCGGGACACCGTCTGTGCCGCCACCTTCGACTTGCCGGCCGCCGAGCCTTCCAGGTCCGTGAGCAGGGCGTCCACCCGCTTCTTGAACGTCTCCAGCGCGCCTACTCCGCGCCTGAGGTCACCTGGACCGGTCCCCATGCCGTCCTCCCCGTTGTGCATCCCCGTTTGCTCGGATCCTTCTGCGTTGCTATCGCACCGGTGCGATCCGAGCCCATCTCAACCGGTAACTCTAGTCACTGCGTGCTGACGGGCCAATTGGGTTGGTGGCCCCGTGACTTGTCTCATGCGGTCACCGGAAGCTCCCGACCGTCAGCTGTCGCCCGCCAGCCGCCTCGTACGGCGCCTCATGTCCCGTACGGCCACTGCCGCACCGGCGATCGCGGCCACCAGGACGCCGCCGCCCACGACGACGTACGTCGCGAGGCGGGCGTTGCGTTCGTCGGCCGTTTCGCCGAGCTGGAGTTGGGCGGTGGTCGGGGCTTCGCCTTTGCTCATGCCTTCGCTCGCGACCGGGCGGTCGATGGGCTTGTCGTCCTCGGTGAGGGCGCGTACCGGGTCGACGACTCCCCAGCCCACGTGGCGGTCGTGGCCGGCCACCGAGCGTTCCGCCGTCTGCTGGAGCTGGGCCACGATCTGGCGCTGCGTCCAGTCGGGGTGCTTGGCCTTGATCAGCGCGGCGACCCCGGCGACGTACGGGGCCGAGAAGCTGGTGCCGTTGTCGGCGCAGTGGCCACCGCCGGGGACGGTGGAGATCATGTCCACGCCGGGGGCGGCGATGCCGACGAACGGGCCGGCCTGGGAGAAGTAGGCGCGTTCGTTGTTGCGGTCCGAGGAGGCGACGGCGAGGACGCCCTCGTACGAAGCGGGGTAGGTCCGCTTCACGTTGCCGCCGACTCCGTCGTTGCCCGCCGAGGCGATGACCACGATGTTCTTGGTCAGGGCGTGGTCGATCGCCTGCTCCAGGCGTGGTGTCGGTGCGACGGCGTCGGCCGTGTCCTGGGAGATGTTGATGATGTGGGCCTTCGCCGTGTCGGCGGCGTAGAGGATGGCCCGGACCAACGTGTCCGCAGTTCCGTTGCCGTGGGCGTCGTTCTGCTGGATCGGGATGATCGTCGCGTCGGGGGCGAGGCCGGTGAAGCCCGTGCCCTTCGCCTCGCGGGCGGCGATGATGCCGGCCACCTTGGTGCCGTGGCCCACGGTGTCCGTGGTGCCGTTCTCCTTGCCGCGTTCGATCTCCCGGCCGTCCTCGGTCCTGAGCTTCCTCGGCAGGAAGTTCTTGCCGGCCTTGACGTCCACGGCGGGGGTCAGCTGGGGGTTCTTCACATCGACGCCGGTGTCGATGACGGCGACCCGTACCCCCTTTCCGGTGGACTGCTTCCACAGCTCGTCCAGGAGGACGCGCTGCAACGACCAGGGGCGGCCCGGGTACTTCTCTCCGTCGAACGTGCACTGGGTCGCGTCGTCCGCGGCGGCCGCAGGGACCGGCAGGGCGATCAGGAGGACCGCGGTGGCCGCCGCTGTGGTCAGGAGGTGCCTGGCCGGGGAGGACGCGGTAGAAGACGTGGGGCGCGTCATCGGCCTGCCGCTCCTCACGAACCCTGCGGCTGGCTCGCCGCGCCCGTCGAGAGCCGTGGGCCCGTCGGCAGGAACGTGGACCAGGCGGCCGGGACCGGGGTGGGGTCGACGTCCTTGTAGCCGAGCAGGTTCTGCGCCTGCTGGGCCTCCTGCCGGCGCGCTTCCCGCTCCTGCTTCGAGCCGGACGCGCCGATGCCGGAGTCGTCCTGCCCGCTGTCGCTGTTGGACTGCATCGCGTAGCGCAGTCCGGTGTCGGTGACCAGGAAGAGGAAGCCGACGTCGGTCCTGGAGCCCTGGAACTGGCGGAAGAACTCACCGGATCCGGGGGTGACGTAGGCGCTGGAGGAGCCGGTGGGGAGCGTCGCCGGGAAGCGCGTACCCACCCAGGTGGAGAGGGTGGTGGCGCCGTTGTCGGCGTCGACGTCGCGCAGGACGTTGCACACGGTGTTACGGCTTCCCTTCGTCATGTCCGGGGAGTTGACGGCCTTCGGCTCGTGGACGGGCCAGTCCAGCTCCGCGCCGAAGGCCCGGCCCGGCGAGAACGCCGAGGCGCCCACCGGCTTCTCCTGGCCGGCCTGGCCGAGCTTGTCCAGGTCCCGGCTGCTGAGCAGGAGCTTGGCGATGAAGTCCGAGACGGGGGCGACCCGGTCGGGGAGGACGACGTACTGCTGGGTCCTGGTTCCGGCGGTGGCGGCCAGGACCATGCCGACCTTGTTGGTGCCGGCGTCCAGCGTGCCCGGGACGTTCGCGGGGGCGCCGGGGACGCCGTCCAGGGTCGGGAAGGTGATCCGGTCGCCCCGGTGCAGCGTCGCGAGCCAGGCGGCGGAGACCCGCTGGGGCTTGGCGTCGGGGTCGACCAGGGTGCGCAGCAGCAGTTCGTCGTCGGTGACGGGGTAGGCCTTGCCCGCGGCGTCGACGAGGTAGCGGGTCCGGTCGGGGCCCTCGACGTACATCATCTCGCCACCGCGCAGCTTCGCCTTGCCCTCGGTCCTGCCCTCCTCGCGCTCGGCGAAGACGAAGGCCGCCTTCTGGATGGCCCGGCCGCCCTCCCCGGGCTGCTCGCAGACCGCCCAGCGCTTGGCGGAGCCGGCGTCCTTGGGGTCGGGCAGCCGGTCGGGGGCGTACGGGATGCCGAGGGTCGCGCCGTGCGGGATCGTGCCGTCGTCCAGAACCGATTCGTCGACGTTGACGACCTTGCCCTTGTCCTGGGCGAGCAGGAGCTTGGCCGAGGACATGTTGAGGACGGGGTGGAGCTGCTTCTTGCCGTCGGTCGTCAACACCACATAGCGGGTGGTGGACTTGCTGGCGATGATGACGTTCTCGTTGGGGGTGTCCCAGTTCTTGGGGGCCACCGGCTTGAACATGCCCCAGGCGCCGAAGACGGCGAGGACGACGACGCCGATGATCGCTCCCGGCACGACCGCGCGCAGCGGGCGCGGTGCGCCTTCCTCGGAGCCGGTCGGGTTGGGTTGCAGGAACTGTGCGATCAACCTCCGCTTCGCAAAGGTGTAGGCGTTGAGCTCATCCCGCCGTGATGCCATGTTCCGCTGCCCCTTCTCCCCGATGGTCGACCAGGGTGCCACACACGTCTTCGGCCCCTGGTGTCGCATCGGGCCCCTACTATGCCCCCGGGGGCTCGGCCCCCACTGCTCAGGTAGGGTGACCCACCGATCAACACCCGTACGGAAAACGGTGGATACGGGACACGAGGGGGCAACGCGGCAATGGGTGCAGCTACGCGCGAGCGTCCCGGGCGATCCGGCCGCCGGGCCTCCGGTTCTTCCCGCCGGCAACGCAGCAACGGGCCGGCCGTCACAGCCCCTGACACCCCGTCGGCCGCCCCCGCCGCCACCACCCTGCGCGCCACCGCGCGGACCGGCCGGGTCCGGCCCCTGCGGCGGCAGCTGCTGCTCATCGAGGCGGCCCTCGCGGTGGCCGTGGTGGGCGCGGCGCTCGGCGGTGCCTGGCTGGTGCCCGCCGGCGTGCTCGTCGTGGTGCTGGTGCTGCTCGCGGTGGTACGCCGCCGGGGCCGCGCGCTCCAGGAATGGCTGTCGGGCGCCCTCACGCTCAGGGCCCGGCGGCGGGCGGCGGCTCCGGCCGTCGACGCGGAGCCGATGCTGGCCCCGGTCGCGGAGAACGTGCCCGGCTTCGCTCCTTATATCTATGTCGACCGGGACCACCGCACGGTGGGCATGCTCGGTGACGGCACCTTCCTGACGGCGGCGGTGCGGGTGGATGCGAGCGGCGAGGCGCTGCGGCCCGCGTCCGGCGCGCGCTCGCTGCCGCTGTCGCTGCTGGGCGATGCCCTCCAGGTCGACGACATCGTGCTGGAGTCGGCGCAGTTGGTGCAGCAGGTACGGGCGGCTCCCGCGCCGCATCTGCCGCAGCAGTCGGTGGCCCGCCTCTCGTACGGACCCCTCCAGGACCGGACCGGGGCGCCCGCGCTCCGGATGACCTGGGTCGCGCTGAAGCTGGACCCGGAGCTGTGCCGGGAGGCCGTCGAGGCGCGTGGCGGCGGGATCGAGGGGGCCCAGCGCGCTCTGGTACGGGTCGCGGACCATGTGGCGAGCCGGATCACGGGGGCCGGGTTCCGGGCCGTGGTGCTGGACCAGGAGGAGCTGAACTCGGCCGTCGCCACCTCCGCCTGCGCCAACCCCCTGCTGTCGGGACGCGCCGGACGGCCGGACGCTCCGCCGCAGCGGCGCACGATGGAGACCTCGCGGGTCTGGCGCTGCGACGACCGGTGGCACACCACGTACGCCGTGGACCGCTGGCCCGAGCTGGGCCGGGGGGCGACGCCGCTGCCGCAGCTGGTCGCGCTGCTGACGTCGGTCCCCGCGTACGCCACGACCTTCAGCCTGACCGTGCGGCGCGGGGCGCGGCAGGGCGAGACGAGCGTCAGCGGCCAGGTCCGGGTGACCGGCGGGTCGGACACGGAACTCGTCGGCGTACGAAGGACGTTGGAGCAGGCCGCCCGGCACGCCAAGGTGGGGCTGGCGCGGCTGGACCGCGAACAGCTGCCGGGCGTGCTGGCGACGCTCCCCCTGGGAGGAGCCCGGTGAGAAGCGGAGCGAGAGGAGGCGGGGCAGCGGTGGGGCGCGGCACGGCGGAGCGGGCCGGGGCCAGGCGCGGGCTGCTCGGCCCCCGCCACGCGGGCCACACCGTGCTCACCGACCACCTGGGGGCCCTGTCGCTCCCGGTCGGCGACGACGGCGTGATCATCGGCGACGACGCGGAGGGGCGCCCGCAGCTGATCGGGTTCCACCGGCCCGTCGCGTACGACGTCACGCTGATCGGCGGGCTGTGGACGGCGCAGGTGCTGGCGCTGCGCGCCGCCGGGACGGGTGCGCGGGTGGCGGTCGAGACCGGCCGGGTCCAGGCCTGGACCACGCTGGCGCAGGCGGCGGGCGCCGGGCTGGAGTGCGTCTCCCTGTACGACGTGGGCCGGGTCCCGCCGACCGGCGCCACGGTCGGCAGCCCCGTGGTGGTCATCCGCGACTGCGGCATGCGACCGCCCCGAGGCCGGGTCATCTCCTCCCCCTGGCAGTCCGTGCTGACGCTGCTCCCCTATCTGAGCCCCGTGGCACCCAGGTTGTTGCGCTCCTCGGCTCTCGTCGGCATCCAGCGGGTCTCGCCCGACGAGGCGAAGCAGATCGGCCGGATCCTGGGGCTGGCACCGGCCGAGAGCGAGGCGCTGCCGACGCTGGCCGACGGGGTGACGCTCTGGGTGGCGGGCCGCGAGCGCCACTGGGTGATGACGAGTGCGACGGACGCGGAGACCGGGCTGCTGGGCACAGCTCGCCGGATGGACTGATTCCTCCCCCGTTCTCACCCCAAAGGCCGCTCCCGCCAGGGAGCATGGGCCAGGCAACGACACACGGCTCGACAGGTCGATCGGAAGGGACGCCGGCATGGGCACCCAGCAGGAAAAGGACGAGCTCTACGCTCTCGACATCTCGGGGGTGGAGTGGCTGAGCGCACCCGGCACCGAGGACGTCGAGGAGCGGGTCGAGATCGCACATCTGCCCGGCGGCGCGGTCGCCATGCGCTCGTCCCTGGACCCGGACACCGTCCTGCGGTACACCGAGGCGGAGTGGCGGGCCTTCGTCCTGGGCGCCCGCGACGGTGAGTTCGACCTCAAGTAGGCGTCGCACGCGGCACGAGGGTGGTGGCCGGGCCAGGCCACCGCCTTTCGCCGTTCTTTGCCGTGCGATACGGCCTGCCGGAGTGCGCCCCATGGCGATTAGGGTGGGTGGGGCGCGGCACAGGAGAACCTGCGAGCGGGTTGTGCGCGTCGCAAGGGGGAGAGCCGGGCGCACCGGGGCCCATGAGACCGGTCGCCCCCACCCACCACGGCACAAGGGTGCTCGACCACACCAGGAGGCACAGTGAACAGCGATCGGGACGAGATCCGCGGCGGATGGAACACGCCCGTCGACGAGTCGTCCGACGCGGAACCCGCCGAGATGACGGGTGAGTTCACCATCGACTACACCCCTCCCGCCTGGTACACGCAGAACGCGGCGGGGGACTCTTCGGGGGGAGCGGGCTCGCACCTGGCGCCCCCGCCCCCGCCGCCGCACGGAGCGCCCGTCTCCGTGCCGGAGCAGCCGTCGCAGGGCGAGTTCGACTCCAACTGGGCACCCACCACTCCCCCGGCCCCGGTGGACGCGCCCGCGCCCGTCGAGCCCGCCGATCCGGTCGGGCCCGTCGTGCCCGGTGCACCGACCGCTCCGGCCGCCTCCGGTGACCCGGGTCCGTTCGGGGGCGGCGATGTGGAGAGCGGCGCCACGATGCGGTTCTCCCCGGCCGCCCTCAAACGGGAGATCGCCGAGCGCGAGGCGGCGAACGCTGCGGGTGCGGAGACGGGTTCCGGCCCGTCCGGTACGGAGACCGGTGTGGCTTCCTCCCGTACGGAGTCGGGCTCTGCGTCCGACGACGGTACGGGCGCGGGTTCCACCACCTCGGACGGCGAAGCGCACACGGGTACGGGGGTGGGCTCGGGTGCCGACGCGGACGCGTCGGCCTCCGCCGATGACGCGAAGCCTGCGGACTCCGCCGATGCGCCGGAACCGTCCGACTCGGCCACCCCGGGCGACTCGGCTGCCCCGGGCGCCTCGGCCGCTTCGGCTGCCCCAGGCGACTCGGGCGACTCGGGCGAGGGCCACACCGCGGACAGTGCCGACGACGGTGACCGCGCCGCCGACGCCGGGGCCGAAACGGGTCCCCAGGCCGACGCCGTACCGCAGGACCCCGCTCCGCAGGACGCTCCGCCCGCTGCCCTTCCCGGGCCGCAGGGATCCACCGCGCCGGTGCCCTGGTCCGCGCCTGCCGAGGGGGGCGCGCTGCCGCCGTTGCCGCCCGCCTTCCAGCCGGCCGCCCCGCAGCCCATCGCCCCCCAGCCAGCCGCGCAGTGGCCAGCCCCCGTGCCGCCCAACGAGGCCCCCGGCGGTTACGGCTTCCCGCAAGCGCCTCAGCAGCACCAGCAGGTCCCCGGCCAGGGCGCACCCCTGCCGCCGCAGGCCCACCCCCAGGCCCCCCAGGGCGCGGGCGGCTACGGCTTCCCGCAGCAACACCAGCAGCACCAGCACCTGCCCCCGCAGGGAGCCCAAGGCGGTGGCTACGGCTTCCCGCAGGCCCAGCCACCCCAGACCCCCAACGCACCCCAGCAGGGCCAGCAGCCGCCCCCCTTCCCCGCGCAGAGCGCCCCCAACCTGCCCGCGCCCGTCGCCCCGGCTCCGCCGCAGCAGCCGGAGCCGCACCAGCAGCAGGGCCACCAGCAGGGTCAGCCCCAGCCGCCCCACGCCCAGCAACAGCCGGGGCAGCAGGGTCAGCCCGTCGATCCGCGCGCCGGGGGTGCCTGGCCCACGCCGGTCACGCACGACCAGCGCGAGCGTTCCGTGCCGGGGGCGCCCCTCGGGTACACGGCGGCGGTGGAGCTCTCCTCCGACCGGCTCGTGCGCGGCAAGCAGAAGGCGAAGAGCAGCCGTAACCCCTCCGCCGTCTCCCGTTTCAAGCTGGGCGGTAAGAAGGAGGAGGCCGAGCGGCTGCGCAAGCTGGAGCTGATCCGTACGCCGGTGCTCTCCTGCTACCGGATCGCCGTCATCAGCCTCAAGGGCGGCGTCGGCAAGACCACCACGACGACCGCCCTGGGATCGACCCTGGCCACCGAGCGGCAGGACAAGATCCTCGCCATCGACGCCAACCCGGACGCGGGCACCCTCGGGCGACGGGTGCGGCGCGAGACCGGGGCCACGATCCGCGACCTGGTCCAGGCGATCCCGTACCTCAACTCGTACATGGACATCCGCCGGTTCACCTCGCAGGCGCCCTCCGGCCTGGAGATCATCGCCAATGATGTGGACCCGGCGGTCTCCACGGCGTTCAACGACGAGGACTACCGGCGCGCGATCGACGTGCTGGGCAAGCAGTATCCGATCATCCTCACCGACTCGGGCACCGGCCTCCTCTACAGCGCCATGCGCGGCGTGCTGGACCTCGCCGACCAGCTGATCATCATCTCCACGCCCTCGGTCGACGGTGCCTCCAGCGCCTCCACCACGCTGGACTGGCTCTCGGCGCACGGGTACGCGGACCTGGTGCGGCGTTCGCTCACCGTCATCTCGGGGGTCCGCGAGACCGGCAAGATGATCAAGGTCGACGACATCGTGCAGCACTTCGAGACGCGCTGCCGGGGTGTCGTGGTGGTGCCGTTCGACGAGCACCTGGCGGCGGGCGCCGAGGTCGACCTCGACATGATGCGACCCAAGACGCGTGAGGCGTACTTCAACCTCTCGGCCCTCGTCGCGGAGGACTTCGCGCGCGCTCAGCAGCAGCAGGGGTTGTGGACGGCGGACGGCCAGAACCCGCCGCCGCAGTACGCCCCGCCGATGCCGGGCCGGCAGGGCTACCCGGCGCCGGGCCAGCCGCTCCCAGGTCAGCAGGGGCCCGGTCAGCAGGGTCCCGGCCAGCAGATCCCCGGTCAGCAGGGCCAGCCCGGGCAGGACCGGCAGCAGCCCCACGCCCCGCAGCAGCAGCAGCCCTACCCGCCCCAGCAGCACCCGGGCGGTCCCGGTGGCCAGCAGCCGTACGCCCCCCAGCAGCCCGCCCCCGGCCAGCCCTACCACCAGCCGCCGCAGCAACAGCCGTACCCCGGCCGGGGAGGCCAGCAAGGCCAACCGGGTCAGCAGGGCCACCAGGCCCACCCAGGCCAGCCGATGCCGGGCCAGGGCCAGAGTTACGGCCAGGGCCAGCAGTCCCACCCCGGGCAGCAGCCTCCGCCGCCGTACGGGGGATATCAGCAGGCCGGACAGCCGGGCGCTCCCCAGCCCCCGCAGCAGCCCTACCCCCCGCAGCCGGGCCCGGGCGGACCGCAGAACGGCTGGCAGCAGTCGCTGCCCTCACAGGCCCAGTCGGGTGGACCGCAGGCCCAGTCGGGTGGACCGGCCCCCGCCGCGCCGCCGCAGGGTCAGCCCGGTGGTCAGCCCGGTGGTCAGGAGAACCCGGCAGGCCAGCCCGGTCTACAGGGTCCGGTGGACCCGCAGGGGTGGCGGCAGGCGCCTCCGCAGCCGCCGCAGGCTCCTCACCAGTAAGGCGTTAGAGGTCTAAACCAATGAGGGCCCGTACCGCTCGCGCGGTGCGGGCCCTTCTGGGTATTTCCGCAGCCCACACGCGGTTTGACAGACCGTTGACGAGCCCCGCGACCGCTGATAAACCTTCGCTTCACCAACTGGCGAACCAGAGATCAACCCGCCTTCTCAAGCGAGTGATGACGCGAGGTCCCCGTCCATGGTCACAAGAGTCTCCTCCCGAACCACCCGGCCCGGCAGGCGCCTGCGCACCCTGCTCGCCTCGGGCGCGGCCGCCCTGGCGCTCACCGCCGGCGCCGTCGTGCCGGGGAACCCGCTCGCGCCCGCGCCCTCCGAGGCCCGCGCCGACGACGGAAAGACGACGCTCACGGTCGCCGTCGCGCAGAGCGTCGACTCGCTGAGCCCGTTCCTCGCCCAGCGGCTGCTGAGCACGAGCGTCCACCGGCTCATGTACGACTACCTGACCAACTACGACGCCAAGGACAACAAGGCGATCCCGGGCCTGGCCACCGCGTGGGAGCCGTCCGCGGACAAGCTGACGTGGACGTACACGATCCGGCCGGACTCCAAGTGGTCCGACGGACAGCAGGCGACCGCCGAGGACGCGGCCTGGACGTTCAACACGATGATGACCGACGAGGGCGCGGCCACCTCCAACGGCAGCTTCGTCGGCAACTTCGAGAAGGTGACCGCTCCCAGCAAGGACAAGCTGGTCATCCAGCTGAAGGAGCCGCAGGCCACGATGGCCGCGCTGGATGTGCCGATCGTCCCGAAGCACGTCTGGGAGAAGGTCGACGACTTCTCCAAGTTCAACAACGACAAGGACTTCCCCGTCGTGGGGAACGGCCCGTTCATCCTGACGGACTACAAGGTCGACAGCTTTGTGAAGCTCAAGGCCAACAAGGACTTCTGGCGCGGCTCGCCCAAGTTCGACGAGCTGGTCTTCCGCTACTACAAGGACCAGGACGCGGCCGTCGCCGCCCTCCGCAAGGGCGAGGTCTCCTTCGTCGCGGGCAGCCCCAGCCTGACCCCGGCCCAGTCCGCCTCGCTGGAGAACGCCCCGGACATCAAGGTGAACGACGCCCCGGGCCGGCGCTTCTTCGCGCTCGCCGTCAACCCCGGAGCCCGGACCAAGGACGGTCAGAAGTTCGGTGACGGCCACCCGGCGCTGCTGGACCAGAAGGTGCGGCACGCGCTGTTCATGGCGGTCGACCGCAGGACCATCATCGACAAGGTCTTCCAGGGCCACGCGGTCGAGGGCGAGGGGTACATCCCGCCGCGCTTCTCCGACTACTTCTGGAAGCCCTCGGAGGGCCAGAAGCTCGCCTACGACCCGGCGAAGGCAGCCGCCCTGCTGGACGAGGCCGGGTACAAGAAGAACGGCGCGGGCAAGCGCGTCGGCAAGGACGGCAAGCCGCTCAGCTTCCGTATCCTCTGCCACGCCACCGACCCCAACGACAAGGCGATCGGCAAGTACCTCCAGGAGTGGTGGGGCGAGCAGGGCATCGGGCTGAAGGTCGACTGCCTCGACAACGTCTCCGACCCCTGGTACGCCGGTGAGTACGACCTCGCCTTCGACGGCTGGTCCGTCAACCCGGACCCCGACTTCGTCCTCTCCATCCACACCTGCGCCGCGCTGCCGTCCAAGGCGAAGGAGTCGGCCGCGACCGACAACTTCATCTGCGACAAGCAGTACGACGAGCTCTACAAGAAGCAACTGGCCGAGTACGACCCCGCCAAGCGGGCGGATCTTGTACGGCAACTGGAGTCGCGGCTGTACGACACCGGGTACATGAACGTCATGGCGTACCCGAATGCCGTCGAGGCCTACCGCACCGACCACATCAAGTCCATCACCACCATGCCGTCGGCCGCGGGCAACATCTACGGCCAGGACGGCTACTGGAGCTGGTGGTCGGCCGTCCCGGCCGCCGGGGCCTCCTCGTCCGGTTCCTCCGACTCCGGTGGGTCCTCCACCGGGGTGCTCATCGGGGTCGGGATCGCCGTCGTCGTCCTCGCCGGTGGCGGACTCCTGTTCGCCATGCGTCGCCGCTCCACCGCGGAAGACCGTGAATAGTCCATGAGCTCAGAAAGCACTCCCGCGCTGCTGAAGGGCGCGGCGGGCGTGGAGAGCACCGAATCCGGCGGTCCGGCTCCGGCCGGGCCGTCGGCCCGCTCCCCGCGCTCCCGTTCCGCGGCCGCCTACGCCCGCTATGCGGCGGGCAAGCTGGCCGGTGCGGCCGTCTCCCTCTTCGCCGTCCTCGTCACCAGCTTCTTCCTCTTCCGGCTGATCCCGGGCGACCCGGTCAAGCAGATGACCGGCGGGCGCCAGGTGTCGACCGAACAGATCGCGGCGATGCGCCGCGAGTTCGGACTCGACCTGCCGCTCTGGCAGCAGTTCACCCAGTACTGCGGCAAGGCCCTGACCGGCGACTTCGGTACGTCGTACCAGTTCCGGGCGCCCGTCATCGACAAGATCGGCGAGGCGCTGCCCGCGACGCTCCTGCTCACCGGCACGGCGTTCGTCATCTACACGCTGCTCGGCATCTGGCTCGGCGCCCGCTCCGCGTGGCGTAACGGTTCTGCCGGCGACCGGACCAACACCGCGTTCGCGCTGACGCTGTACTCGGTGCCCTCGTTCTGGCTCGGCCTGCTCCTCATCATCACCCTGTCGGTCGGCGTCGGCCCGGTCCCCGGGCTCTTCCCGACCGGCGGTATGGAGTCCGGCTCCACCACCGGCTTCGACCGCGTACTCGACATCGCGCACCACATGGTGCTGCCCGTCATCACGCTGGTCGCGGTGGAGTACGCGCGCACGCTGCTCGTGATGCGCTCCTCGCTGCTGGACGAGATGGGCAGCGACTACCTGACGACGGCCAGGGCCAAGGGGCTGCGGGACGACCTGGTACGCCGGAAGCACGCCGTACCGAACGCGATGCTGCCCACCGTCACCCTGCTCTTCGTCAACCTCGGTACGACGGTGGCGGGGGCGATCCTGGTGGAGACGGTCTTCTCCTGGCCGGGGCTCGGCGGCCTCTTCTACCAGGCGCTGAGCGTGCCGGACCTGCCGTTGGTGCAGGCGCTGTTCTTCGTGTTCGCCTCCGCGGTGATCCTGATGAACACCCTGGCCGACGTGATCTATCCGCTGCTGGATCCCCGGGTGGGCAGATGACTGTCACGACCGACAAAGCCGCATCCTCACCGACGGACAGCCCGCGCGCCCTGGCCCGGGCCCGGCGACGGCAGGCGGCCCTCCGCTTCTGGCGGCAGTACCGCACGCACCGCGCCGGTCTCGTCGGTCTCGCCGTGCTGGCGGTGATCGCCCTGCTCGCGCTGACCGCGCCTCTGCTGGTGGGGGCCGACTCGCAGAGCGTGACCAATGCGCCGGGTGGACCCATGGAGGCGCCGAGCGGCGAATTCCCCCTGGGCACCGACCAGTTCGGGCGCAGCCTGCTCGCCCTGATGCTCTGGGGGACGCGGGTCTCGCTCACCGTCGGCCTGCTCGCCGCGTTCCTCTCCGTGGCCATCGGCACCCTGATCGGGATCACCGCGGGCCACTTCAAGGGCTGGTACGCCACCGTCATCATGCGGGTCACCGACTGGTTCCTGGTGATGCCGACGCTGGTGCTGGCCATCGCCCTGGCCACGGTCCTCTCCCGGTCGATCTGGACGACGATCCTGGCGATCGGCGTGACGACCTGGCCGACCACCGCCCGGCTGGTCCGGGCGCAGACGCTCTCCGTCGAGTCCCGCCCGTACATCGAACGCTCGCGGGCGCTCGGCGGCGGACACGGGCACGTCATGTCCCGCCACGTGCTGCCGAATGTGATGCCGCTGGTGCTCGCCCAGACGACTCTGGTGATCTCCACCGCCATCCTCACCGAAGCGACCCTCGCCTTCCTCGGGCTCAGCGATCCGACGATCGTCTCCTGGGGCGGACTGCTCCAGGACGCCCGTGAGGCGGGGGCGGTCAGCTCCGGCAACTGGTGGTACCTCGCCCCGCCCGGACTCGCCATCGCCGTGGTCGCCCTCGCCTTCACGCTCTGCGGCCGCGCCATCGAGTCCGTGCTCAACCCCAAGCTGGGGGTGTCCCGTTGACGGCAACAACCACCACATCGAACCCACACCCGGACCCGTCCGCCGCGCCCGGCCTCTCGAAGCCCGTCGGCGATCCGCCACTCCTGGAGGTGCGGAACCTGACGGTGACGTACGGCAGTGGGGCCGGCGCCGTCCCCGCCGTACGAGGGGTCGATCTGCGGGTGGAGGCCGGGCAGAAGCTCGGCATCGCCGGGGAGTCCGGCTGCGGGAAGTCCACGCTGGCCCTCGCGCTCCTCCGGCTCCTGCCCGCGTCGGCCGAGCTGTCCGGCGAGATCCTGCTGGACGGCGAGGACGTCCTCACCATGAAGTGGGGGCGGCTGCGGGCGGTCCGCTGGGCGGGCGCGTCGATCGTCTTCCAGGGCGCGATGCACTCGCTCAACGCGGTCCACCGGGTCGGGGACCAGATCGCGGAACCGATCCTGCTGCACAACCCCAAGGCCACCCCGGCCGCCGCCCGCAAGCGCGCGGGCGAGCTGCTGGAACAGGTCGGCCTGCCCGCCGCCCGGGCGCAGGCCTACCCGCACGAGCTGTCCGGCGGCCAGCGGCAGCGCGTGATGATCGCCATGGCCCTGGCCTGCGATCCGCGCCTGATCGTCGCGGACGAGCCGACCACCGCCCTGGACGTGATGATCCAGGCCCAGATCCTGCGGCTGATCGAACAGCTGGTGGCCGACCAGGACGTCGGGCTCATCATGATCAGCCACGACCTGGCGGTGCTCGCCGACACCTGCGACCGGCTCTCGGTGATGTACGCGGGCCGCGTCGTCGAGGAGGGCCCGGCCCGGGAGGTGTACGCGGAGGCCCGCCATCCCTACGGCCGGGCGCTCTCCGCCGCCTTCCCGAAGATCGGGGACCTCGCCTCCCGGCGTGCGCCACGCGGCCTGCCGGGCGACCCGCCGGACCCGGCGGCGCTGCCGGACGGCTGTACGTTCCATCCGCGCTGCCCGGTGGCGCTGGACTCCTGCGCCGCGGAGGACCAGGAGCTGCGGGAGGCCGGGGGCAAGCGGCGGGCCGCCTGCGTGCTGGTGGACGTCCCGGCCGCCGACGATTCAAGGAGCACGTCATGAGCACGGCCCCTCCCGCCGGCACCGCTCTCCCCGCGGACGCCTCACCGCCGGGCACCGCCGCCCCCCTCCTCAGCGCCGAGGCGCTCAAGGTCTCCTTCCCCGGCCGGCGCGGGGCCGCCACCGCCCGCGCCGTCGACGGCGTCGACCTCGACATCCGGCCCGGCGAGATCGTCGCGCTGGTCGGTGAGTCGGGGTGCGGCAAGACGACGCTGGCCCGCTCGCTGCTCGGCCTGGTCCCGCCCACCGCCGGCCGGGTCACCTTCGCGGGCGCCCCGCTGGACTACGCGGGCCGGGCGCTCAAGGCATACCGCAAGCGCGTGCAGCTGGTGCTCCAGGACCCGAGCGGCTCGCTCAACCCGAGGCACACGGTGTACGACGCGGTGGCGGAGGGGCTGCGCATCCACGGGTACGCGGGCGACGAGCGGGCGGCCGTCTCGGAGGCACTCTCCCGGGCGGGGCTGCGTCCGCCGGAACGGTTCTTCCTGCGCTACCCGCACGAGCTGTCGGGCGGTCAGCGCCAGCGCGTCGTCATCGCGGGGGCGCTGGTGCTGGAGCCGGAGCTGATCGTGGCCGACGAGCCGGTGGCGTCGCTGGACGCGTCGGTACGGGGCGAGATCCTGGCCCTCCTGCTGCGCCTCCGCGACGAACTGGGCCTCTCGGCGCTGGTCGTCACCCATGACCTGGGGCTCGCCTGGAACATCGCGGACCGGGTCGCGGTCATGTACCTCGGCCGGATCGTCGAGACGGGCCCGGTGGAGCAGCTGCTCACGACCCCTCAGCACCCGTACACAAGGGCCCTGTTGTCGGTCCTCCCGGAGGCGGAGGGCGAACCGGTCGTCCTGACCGGTGAGCCCCCGGACCCCTCGAAGGTGCCCTCCGGCTGCCGCTTCCACGTCCGCTGCCAGGTCCTCGCCTCGGGCGAGGCGGAGCGGGCCGGGGTGGCGGAGGCCTGCCGGACGGTGGATCTGCCGGTGCTGAACGGCGGGACGGCCCCGCAGGTGGCGTGCCACTGGGCGGCGGCGTGCGGCGGGGAGGCCTGAGAGCGTCCCCACCGAATCACAAAGAGTTCTTCGCGAAGAAGTGTTTGCGAAGAACTCTTTGCGGTCTATGGTGTGGCGTATGACAGATGCGCTGGAGCGGCCGGACGGCCCTGCCGTCGAAGAGGAAACCGTTGTTCTGGATGCCAAGGGGCTGCGCGCCCTGGCGCATCCGGTACGCGTACAGCTGGTCGGACTGCTGCGGAAGTACGGACCGTCGACGGCGACCCGCCTCGCGGAGCGGCTGGGCGTCAACTCCGGGACGGCCAGTTACCACCTGCGGCAGCTCGGCGCGGCGGGCTTCGTCGAGGAGGACACCGGACGCGGCAACGCCCGTGAGCGCTGGTGGCGTTCGGTGCACCGGAAGACGCACCTCAGCGACCGCCAGGTGGTCGACCAGGAGCCGGAAGCCGCGCTGGCCTATCTGCAGTCCGTCGCCGCCACGTACACCGTGCGCTCCCAGCAGGCGCTGAACGGGCTGCAGACGCTGCCCGACGCCTGGCGGGGCACCTTCGACATGAGCGACTGGGCCCTGCGGCTCACGCCCGGGGAAGCCGTGGCCCTGCGCCGGGAGTTGGGGGACGTCCTCGCCCGCTACCGGCCCGACACCCCCGAGGCGGTCGCGACCGCTCCCGAGGGCGCCGAGCGGGTCGGCGTCATCACGCACATCCTCCCTGAGCTGGACACCCCCGCGACGGGAACGGAATCACGGTGACGACGGCGGATGCCCAGGGCGGTGTCGGCGGTATATCCGGGAAGCGGTCCCTGCGACCGCTGGCCGGAGTGCTGGCGGCCATCGGCGCTTCCGTGACCGGCACCCGGATCTCCCTGATCGCCCTCCCCTGGTTCGTCCTCGTCACCACGGGCAGCGCCACCCGGACCGGGCTCGTCGCCTTCTGCGAGATGGCGCCGTACGTCCTGGTCAAGGCGTTGTCCGGCCCACTGGTGGACCGCACGGGCCCACGGGTCGTCTCCTGGACCACCGACCTGGCGAGCGCGGCCGCCGCCGCGGCGGTCCCCCTGCTCCACACCTTGGACCTGCTCTCCTTCCCCGTCCTGCTGGCCCTGGTCGCGGCCATCGGGGCCGCTCGCGGTCCGGGTGACCTGGCCAAAGAAGTCATGGTCCCGGAGGCCGCGGACCGGGCCGGAACCCCCCTGGAGCGGGCCATGGGGCTGTCCGGCGTGATCGAGCGGCTCGCCTCCACCATCGGCCCGGCGGCCGGCGGCGCCTTGGTGGCGCTGCTCGGCCCCATGACCGGTCTGGCCGTCAACGCGGGCTGCTTCGTCCTCGGTTCGGTGATCGTCGCGGTCGCGCTGCCGCGTGGCATGGGGCGCCCTGTCGTGGACGCCACAACACCTGCCGAGACCCAAAAGGCGGGCTACTGGCGGCGGTTCGGCGAGGGGGTGACCTACCTGCGCGGCGATCCGCTGCTGCTCGCCGTCATCGTCGTGGTCGGGATCACCAACCTGCTGGACGCTGCGATGACCATGCTGATGGTCCCCGTCTGGGCCGAGGGGTCCGGGAACGGTCCGGCGGCGATCGGCCTGGTCAGCACGGCCATGGGGGCCGCCGCGGTCGGCGGGAGCCTGATCGCGGCGATGGCCGCCCACCGGCTGCCCCGCAGAGCGGTGTTCCTCATCGGGTTCCTGCTGGCCGGGGCGCCGAGGTTCCTGGTGCTCGCGGTGGACGCGCCCTTGGCCGTGGTGCTGGCCGTCTTCGCCGTCAGCGGTTTCGGCGCCGGGTTCATCAACCCGGTGCTCGGGGCCGTCATCATCGAACGGGTGCCGCGCCGGATGCTGGGCCGGGTCAACGCACTCGGCGACTCGCTGGCCTGGTCCGGCATCCCGCTCGGCGGGCTGCTCGCCGGTGCGGCGGTGACGGCCGTCGGGCTCACTCCGGTGCTGCTCGTCTGCGGGGCGGCGTACTTCCTCACCACGACTCTGGCCGGGCTGCGGCCGGAGTGGCGGGAGATGGACCGCCCGGGGCCGTCGGGCGGTGGTGGATCGTCCCCGTCAGCTCGGCCAACGGACGCCCCGTCCCGCCCCAGCGGTGCTGGATGATCTCGGCGGCGATGGAGACCGCCGTCTCCTCCGGCGTACGGGCGCCGAGGTCGAGGCCCACGGGTGAGGCGAGGCGCGACAGGTGGGCCTCGACCACTCCGGCCGTACGGAGGCGGGCCAGGCGGTCGTGGTGGGTGCGGCGGCTGCCCATGACCCCGATGTACGCGGCCGGGGTGCGCAACGCGGCGACCAGCAGCGGCACATCGAACTTCGGGTCGTGGGTGAGGACGCAGATGACCGTGCGGGCGTCGACCTCGGTCGCCTCCAGATAGTCGTGCGGCCAGGCGCACACCACCTCGTGGGCGGTCGGGAACCGCTCCCGGGTCGCGAAGGCGGGGCGGGCGTCGCAGACGGTGACCCGGTAGCCGAGGAACGAGCCGATGCGGGCGGTGGCCGCCGCGTGGTCGATGGCGCCGAAGACGAGCATGCGGGGCGGCGGGGTGTGGGAACGGACGAAGACCGCGACCTCCGCCATCCGCCGCCGGCCGTGCGTCCCGTACCACCGGATGCCGGTGAGGCCCTGCTCCAGCAGCCCGCGGGCGTCGTCCGTGACGGCCGCGTCCAGCCCGTCCGTACCGAGAGTGCCGCGTACGCCGGTGGCGCGGACCACCATGCGCGCGCCGGTATCCGCCGTTCCCGACAGGACGGTGGCCTCGGCGACGGGCCGGCCGTCGGCGATCAGGTCCAGGAGGGCGGCGAGCTCCGCCAGCTCGGCGGCCGACGCGTAGGCGCGCACCAGCACCTCGATCGTGCCGCCGCACGTCAGCCCGACGCCGAACGCCTCGTCGTCGCTGATCCCGTACGACACCACGCGCGGCGGTGCCCCGGCGAGCACCTCGCGGGCCACCTCGTACAGATCGCTCTCGACGCACCCCCCGGAGACGCTGCCGACCACGGTGCCCGCCTCGTCGACCGCCATGACGGCGCCGGGGTCGCGGGGTGCGCTGCCGTGCACGGCGACGACGGTCGCCAGGGCGAAGGGCGTACCGGCGGCGCAGCGGGCCTGGAGGTCGGGCAGGATCTCACGCACCCTGCCAGCATCCGCCGCCCGGGGGCGGGGCGCACGGCCAGGGCGTACGTCAGTGGTCGCGGTCGTAGGCGGCGATCAGCTCGCTGCACCGCTTCACATCGGCGGCCATCGCCACCAGGAGGTCGTCGATCGTGTCGAACTTCAGCATCCCGCGTACGTACGCGAGGAAGTCGACGGCCACGTGCAGCCCGTACAGGTCCAGGCCGACGCGGTCGATCGCGTACGCCTCGACCGTGCGCTCGGTGCCGTCGAACTGCGGGTTGGTGCCGACCGAGATCGCGGCGGGCATCGACTCGCCCGCCACCTCCAGCCAGCCCGCGTAGACGCCGTCCGCGGGGATCGCGGTGTGCGGGAGGGTCTCCACGTTGGCCGTGGGGAAGCCCAGCTCGCGGCCCCGCTGGGCGCCGCGCACCACGATGCCCTCGACGCGGTGCGGGCGGCCGAGGATCTCGGCGGCGCCCGCGACATCGCCCTCGGAGACCAGGCGGCGGGTGAGGGTGGAGGAGAACGGCTGGCCGCCGCCGGCCGCGCCGGTCACGAACAGGTCGATGACCTCGACGGTGTAGTCGTAGGTGGCGCCCAGCTCGGTCAGCAGCGCCACGTTGCCGGCGGCCTTGTGGCCGAAGCGGAAGTTGGGGCCCTCGATGACGGCCTTGGCGTGCAGCTTGTCGACGAGGACCTTCACGATGAAGTCGGCGGGCGACAGCTTCGAGAACTCCGCGGTGAACGGCAGGATCAGCACCGCGTCCACGCCCAGCTCCGCCATGAGCTCGGCGCGGCGGTGGTGCGGGGCGAGCAGCGGCGGGTGGCTGCCGGGGCGGACGACCTCGCTGGGGTGCGGGTCGAAGGTCACGACGACGGACGGAACGCCCAGCTCACGGGCGCGCTCCACGGCACGGCCGATGATCAGCTGGTGTCCGCGGTGCACGCCGTCGTAGGAGCCGATGGTGACGACGCTGCGTCCCCAGTCCTGGGGGATGTCCTCCAAGCCACGCCAGCGCTGCACTGTGACCGCTCCTCGCCCGAACCTGTGTACGTGTGTATGTATGCCGATTACGCAGGTCTAAGACTGCCATGCTCACGCCCCGCTGCCTGCATCGGCATCGGCATCGCCTGACGTGATGTCTCCGACGCCTCCACCGTGCGGCGGGCGCTGGGGCCGACCACGGCCGCCCACTCCTGCGGGGCGTCGGCGAGCCAGCCGATGACGAGGGCGGCGAATCCTGGCACGTCCCGGGCGAGTTCCACCAGCCGGCGGTCGAAGCGGGCGGCGCCCTCGGGGGTGCGGACGAGGAGCATGCCGGTGCGGTGGACGAGCGCGCGCGTACGGATCTCCGGGCGGGCGCCCGCCCCCACCGCCGCGGCCTGGAGGAGGGCGTCCAGGACGTCCGGGTCCCGGCCGGTGGTCTGCTCGAACTCCAGCAGGACCTCCAGCAGCTCGGCCCGCAGCGGCCGGGAGGCGGTGGACCCGGCCCCGGCGAGGACCCGGGCCAGTGCGGCGCGGACCGGGGGCGGGGCGGGCCGGTCCCTCAGCAGCCCGGTGACCAGGGGGAGCAGCAGGGCGCGGGCGGCGGGGCCGTGTTCGAGGCGGAGGTCGACGTACTGCGCCGCATGGGTGCCGTCCTCGGGGTGGGCGTCGATGTACTCGCGTACGAGCCCGGCGACGTGCAGAGCGAGCGCGGGCGTGTCGAGTCCGGCCAGGGCCAGCAGGACCTCGGCCGCGCCGTCGCCGGGGCGGGCCAGGCGGGCGCGGAGGGCGGCGAGAACCGGCTCGGGGTGAGCGGGGAAGACCTCGGCGAGCAGCTCCACGGGGAGCCGGGAGTCGCCGTACGCGAAGAGGCGGAGGGCCTGCGGGAGGTGGCGGCGGCGGGACTGCGGGTCCCGGACGAGGAGCGTGAGGGCGGCCGTGTGGAGGCCGGCGTCCCCGGGGCGGCCGAGCAGGATCTCGGCGGCGGACCTGAGCAGCGCCCGGTCCCCGTCGGCGGTGATGCGGGGCTGGAGGAGGCCGGCGTACCGGGCGGCGGCGGAGCGGCGGGCCGGGCGGTCCTCGTCGCGGGCCCACCGCTCCACGGCCCGGCAGAGCGCGGTGGGCTCGTCCTCGGCCAGGGCGGCGAGCAGCTCACCGGCCCGGGTGTGCGGGGTGGCGATCAGCGCGTCGGTGAGGCTGTCGAGGCCCAGGTCACGGCGGGCGTGGAGCAGGGCCTGGGCGGCGGCGGCCACGGTGGGGCGCAGCTCCTCGTCCGGCGCCCCGGGGCCGCCGGCCAGCAGCGGGCGCTCGTCGGTGAACCAGCGGCAGAGCAGCGGCTGCACGGTGGGGGCGTCGTAGCTGAGGCGGCGGGCCACGGCGTCGAGGTACCGCTCGTCGCCGTCGGTGCGGGGCACCCCGTCGGCGGGGACGAGCCGCCGGAACAGGTCGATCCGGTCCTCCTCGGGCAGCCGGAGCCGCCGCCAGAACCAGGGGCCGAACTCGCCGTACGCCCCCGGGCCCGCCGGCCCCCCGGCGGCGTCGGCCGAGCGGCGGGTGATGCGCCCGGCGAGGACCCGCAGGACCCCGAGGTACGGGCGGGCGTCGGCCACCCGGAGCAGACTGCCGCCGAGAAGGTGCGCGGCCCACCAGGCGGCGTCCTCGTCGTACGGGCGGCGCGAGGCGTCACCGTGCGGCCCCTCCTCCGCCCACAGCCGGTCCAGCGCCTCGATCAGATCGGCCATCCGGTGCGCGAGTGCGGCGGTGCCCTGGCGACGGCCGAGGAGCACCATCGCCTGGATCACCGGGCCGATCCGGTGCCGGGGCACGGGCAGGGAGCGGGGCTCCTCGTCGGTGCGGGCGGTCGGCACGCGCACCACTTCGCCGCTCCCCCGGTGCCAGCGGTGCACCAGGGAGCGCAGTGCCGCGTCCAGGTCCAGATGGGCGCCCTGCACCCAGTCGCCCAGCTCCTCGTGGGCGAAGCGGTAGCCGGCCCCGGCCGGGACGAGGAGCCCTTCCGTCAGCACGGCCGAAGCCCACCCCGTGCGCCAGGGGAAGATCTCCTCGAACGCCTCCTGGTCCAGCTCCCCCTGCCCCGGGCCCAGACAGCGCCGGGCCGCCTCGTGGACCTGGCCCGCGACCCGGGCGGCCAGCCGGCGCACGGCGGTGCCCCGGGGCTGTTCGTCGGCGGCGGCCGCGATCCGGACCGCGACGCGCACGCACATCAGGTCCAGGTGGGCGCCGAAGACGTCCTCGGTGTCGGGGCGGCCCGGGACGCCCGGCGGCAGGGCCTCGCGGACCTCCGCCAGCAGCCGCAGGGTGAGCGGGTGCCGGTCGTGGCCGGGGGCGAGGGCCTGCGGCGGGATGCCCAGGCGCTCCTTGGCCTGTGCGGCCTGATCGGCGGTGAGGTCGGTCAGCCGCAGGGAGGGCGGCAGCCCCCGGGCGGGGCGGTGGGGGCGGTGCAGGGCGGCGGGCGGGTAGAGGGCCCCGGCGGTCTCCCAGTGCTCGGGGCGGCAGGCGACGACGAGCCGGACGCCGTGCTCGCGCAGCCAGCTCGCGGTGGCCGCCGTCCATTCGGCGAGCCGGTGGGCCAGCAGCGGCGGCATCTCCTCGGGGCCGTCCAGCACCACGAGGAGGGGGTGGCCCGCCTCGGCGGCGAGAGCGGCGATCCGTTCCGCGGTGGCCGTCGCCATGTCGCCGAGGGCCCCGGCCGCGGCGACGATGCGGGCCGAGCGGGTCAGCGTACGGTCGGCCGCGTCGGCGACCGAGGTGTCGTCGGCCAGCAGGTCGGCGCCACGCAGCCAGAGCGTGGCGGCGGGCGCCGCGCCGTCGGCCCGGCGGGCGGCGAGGGCGGCGAGCTCGGTGGTGCGGCCGGTGCCGGGTCCGCCGACGAGGCCCAGGACCAGCCCCGTACCGGCTTCGAAGGCTGCGAACTCGGCGGTGACGTCGGCGCGTTCGACCGGGGCGGTGCGGGCCTTGGGGCCGTCCGCCGAGCCGACGGAGGTGGCGGTGAGCTGGAAGGCCCCGGCGAGGTTGAGGTCGGGGCCGTAGGCGGGGGCGGCGGTGGCGTTGCGCACGAGGAGGGCGTCGAGGGCGGCGTCGGCGCCGCGCGGGATCGGCAGCGCGAGCCCGCCGGCCTCGTACGGAGTGGTGAGGGCGGTGCACAGGAGGCCGAGGACCGCGCCCGTGGCCGGGTCCGTGACCGGTCCCCCGATCGCCGCCCCGCCCGAGCGCACGGCGTCGCGCCCGTCGGTGCCGAGGGCCAGCTCCAGGGCGGCCGGGACCGGGTGGGAGCCGTCGGGGGCGGTGTAGGTGGCGGGGGCCGTGCCGAGGACCCGGGCCTCACGACGGCCGTGGGCAGCGATCCCGACGTAGCTTCCGGGCTCCGCGCGCTCCCGTACGGCGATGGGCAGCGGCTCCACGTCGAGGGTCTCCGGGCCGCCCGTACGCAGCAGGGCGAGGCCGAGGGCGGGGAGCGCGGTGATGTCGTCGGGGCCGACGGAACAGGTGCGGCCGTCCGTCCCGTGCAGCAGGAGCGGGCCGGGGGCGGTGGTGGCCTGGTGGGCGGTGACGACCGTGCCGCGGTCATCCGCGACGAATCCCGTCCCGCGCGGCCGGCCGGCCTGATCACAGATTCTCACCAGCGTCGACCGGTCCCCACTGCCCATGGTTCAGACGGTAGGCCGCCGGTGATCTCCAGGAGTAGCGCGGACGGGGAAAGCGCCCCCCACGCACCCCGCCTTCACTTCGAGCGCCCGTCCATTGGGGTGAATAGGCGTGTCCTGGCGGAGCAGAGATGGTCCCGGGGTGGGGAAGGTGGAGCGGGCACCGGCTGGGGGGGTGGTGCCCGCTCCATACATCGACACATCGACACATCGGGCGGAAGGCCGGAAGGTCAGGCGAAGACGGCGAGGCTCTTGGCCTTGCCCTTCTCCTCCTCCACGAGCACGAGGAAGGCTCCGTCGGGCCCGAAGACCCCGACCGGCCCCGGCGGGTAGGCGGGCATGTCCAGCCGTACGCCGTTCAGGAGCAGCTTGGCGCGCTTCTCGTCCACGTCCCAGCGCGGGAAGGCGGAGGCGGCCGCGTCGGCGACCGGCATCACCGTCAGCTCCTCCTGGTGCTGGTCCAGGGTGCGGGCCGCGTCCAGTCCGTACGGCCCGACGCGGGTGCGGCGCAGGGCGGTCAGATGGCCGCCGACGCCGAGCCCGGCACCGAGGTCCCGGGCCAGCGCGCGGATGTACGTCCCCGAGGAGCAGACGACCGAGACGACCAGGTCCACGACCGGGGTGCCGTCCTCGGCGACGGCCTCGCGGACGTCGTGGACACGGAAGGAGGAGACGGTCACCGGGCGGGCCGGGATCTCGAACTCCTCACCGCCGCGCACCCGCGCGTAGGAACGCTTGCCGTCGATCTTGATGGCGCTGACCTTGGACGGGACCTGCATGATCGCGCCGGTCAGCGCGGCCACCCCGGCGTCGATGCCCTCACGGGTAACGCCCGACGCGTCGGTGGAGGAGGTGATCTCGCCCTCGGCGTCGTCGGTGACGGTGTCCTGGCCGAGCCGGATGGTGCCCAGGTACTCCTTCTCGGTCAGCGCGAGGTGGCCGAGGAGCTTGGTGGCCCGCTGGACGCCGAGCACGAGGACTCCGGTCGCCATCGGGTCCAGGGTCCCGGCGTGGCCGACGCGGCGGGTGCGGGCGATGCCGCGCATCTTGGCCACGACGTCGTGCGAAGTGAAGCCGGACGGCTTGTCGACGATGACAAGGCCGTCCGGCGTGGTGGTCTGCTCGGTCATGCGGAGGCGGGACCCTCGTTCTTGTCGGCGGGGGCGTCGGCCTCGTCGTCCTCGTCCTCGGGCTTGCGGTACGGGTCGGCGTCGCCGGCGTACTTCGCGCCCGTGGAGACCTCGCGCACCTCCGCGTCCTTGGCCCGCGCCTTGTCGAGGAGGTCCTCGATGGTGCGGGCGTTGTCCGGGAGGGCGTCCGGGACAAAGGCCAGGCTCGGCGTGAACCGGACCCCGGTCTGCCGGCCGACCTCGGAGCGGAGGACGCCCTTGGCGCTCTCCAGCGCCGCGGCGGAGGCCGCGCGCTCCTCGTCGTCGCCGTAGACCGTGTAGAAGACCGTGGCCTCCCGCAGGTCGCCGGTGACCCGGGCGTCCGTGATCGTCACGAATCCCAGCCGCGGATCCTTGATTCGCCGGTCCAGGGTCTCCGCGACCACGACCTGGATGCGATCGGCCAGCTTGCGGGCCCGCGCGTTGTCGGTCACCGGTCCGTCACTCTTCCTTCTGATTTGGCTTGCGTGTCAGTCTTCGTCACCGTGCAGCCGCCGTCTCACCGAGAGCAGCTCCACCTCGGGGCGGGCGGCCACCAGCCGCTCGCACCGGTCCAGCACGTCCGTCAGGTGTCCGGTGTCACCGGAGACCACGGCGAGGCCGATCTCGGCCCTGCGGTGGAGATCCTGCCCGCCGGTCTCCGCCGCACTCACCGCGTACTTGCGCTGGAGTTCGGCGACGATCGGACGGACGACGGAGCGTTTCTCCTTCAACGACCGTACGTCGCCGAGGAGCAGGTCGAAGGACAGGGTCCCCACATACATGTGTGTCCGGATGTCCCGCCGGTTCGGGTTCGTGCCCCGCCAGAACTTGGCGGGGACATCAGAACCGTACCGGAACGGCCGGGGCCGATCGACGGAAATACGACCCGTCGACCGGCCCCGACCGTGGTGGTGGGGCTCCGCGAGTCGACTCGCGGAGCCCCACCGAATTCCTGCGGATCCGGGGTGGAGGGCTGCGTCAGTGACTCACGCAGCCCGTCCGAATCCCTGCGGATCAGCCTCGCGGCTTCTCGCGCATCTCGTACGTCGCGATGACGTCGTCGATCTTGATGTCGTTGAAGTTTCCGAGGTTGATACCGCCCTCGAAGCCTTCGCGGATCTCGGTGACGTCGTCCTTGAAGCGGCGCAGACCGGAGATGTTGAGGTTCTCCGCGATGACCTTGCCATCGCGCAGCAGGCGCGCCTTGGTGTTGCGCTTGACCTCGCCGGAGCGGACCAGCACACCGGCGATGTTGCCCAGCTTGGACGAGCGGAAGATCTCGCGGATCTCCGCCGTACCGAGCTCGACCTCTTCGTACTCCGGCTTGAGCATGCCCTTGAGGGCCGCTTCGATCTCTTCGATCGCCTGGTAGATGACCGAGTAGTACCGGACGTCCACGCCTTCGCGCTCGGCCATCTGCTCGGCGCGCCCTGCGGCGCGCACGTTGAAGCCGATCACGATGGCGTCGGAACCCGTCGCCAGGTTGATGTCCGACTCGGTGACCGCACCCACACCGCGGTGCAGGACCCGGATGTCGACCTCTTCACCGACGTCGAGCTGGAGCAGCGAGGACTCGAGGGCCTCCACCGAACCGGACGCGTCGCCCTTGATGATGAGGTTGAGCTCCTGGACCAGACCGGCCTTGAGCGCCTCGTCCAGGTTCTCCAGGGAGAACCGGACACCCTTGCGGGCGAAGTTGGCGTTGCGCTCACGGGCGGCACGCTTCTCGGCGATCTGACGGGCCGTACGGTCCTCGTCGACGACCAGGAAGTTGTCGCCGGCGCCCGGGACGTTGGTGAGACCGAGGACCAGGACGGGGGTCGAGGGACCCGCTTCCTGCACGTTCTGACCGTTGTCGTCGAGCATGGCGCGCACCCGGCCGTAGGCGTCGCCCACGACCATCGTGTCGCCGATGCGCAGCGTTCCGCGCTGGACCAGGACGGTCGAGACGGCACCGCGACCGCGGTCGAGGTGGGACTCGATCGCAATACCCTGCGCGTCCTGCTCCGGGTTGGCCCGCAGGTCCAGCGAGGCGTCGGCGGTGAGGACGACGGCCTCCAGGAGCGCCTCGATGTTGAGGCCCTGCTTGGCGGAGATGTCGACGAACATGGTGTCGCCGCCGTACTCCTCGGCCACCAGACCGAACTCGGTGAGCTGACCGCGCACCTTGGTCGGGTCGGCACCCTCGACGTCGATCTTGTTGACCGCGACCACGATCGGCACCTCGGCCGCCTTGGCGTGGTTCAGCGCCTCGATCGTCTGGGGCATCACGCCGTCGTTGGCCGCCACCACGAGGATCGCGATGTCGGTCGACTTCGCACCGCGCGCACGCATGGCGGTGAACGCCTCGTGACCCGGGGTGTCGATGAAGGTGATCTTGCGGTCCTCGCCGTTGACCTCGGAGGAGACCTGGTAGGCACCGATGTGCTGCGTGATGCCGCCGGCCTCGCCCGCGACCACGTTGGTCTTGCGGATCGCGTCGAGGAGCCGGGTCTTACCGTGGTCGACGTGACCCATGACGGTCACGACCGGCGGACGGGAGACCAGGGCCTCTTCGCCGCCCTCGTCCTCGCCGAACTCGATGTCGAAGGACTCGAGCAGCTCGCGGTCCTCCTCCTCCGGGCTGACGATCTCCAGGACGTAGTTCATCTCTTCGGCGAGGAGCCTCAGCGTCTCGTCGGAGACGGACTGCGTGGCCGTCACCATCTCGCCGAGGTTCATCATCACGGCGACGAGCGACGCCGGGTTGGCGTTGATCTTCTCCGCGAAGTCGGTGAGCGAGGCACCGCGCGACAGCCGGACGGCCTGTCCGTTGCCGCGAGGCAGCATGACGCCGCCGACGGACGGGGCCTGCATGGCCTCGTACTCCTGGCGCCTCTGCCGCTTCGACTTACGGCCACGACGCGCCGGACCGCCGGGACGGCCGAACGCACCCTGTGTGCCACCACGGCCACCGGGACCACCCGGACGACCGCCGAAGCCGGGACGACCGCCGAAGCCGCCGCCGCCACCGGGACGACCGGCACCGCCGCCGCCACCGGGACCGGCCGGACGGCCCGCGAAGCCGCCGCCACCGCCACCGGGACGACCGGCGAAACCGCCGCCACCGCCACCGGGACGACCGGCACCGCCGCCACCGGGGCGACCGCCGCCACCGCCGGGACCACGGCCACCGCCGGGGCCGCCACCGGGACGCGGGCCGGCAGCGGGACGCTGCGGCATCATGCCCGGGTTCGGCCGGTTACCGGCGGGACCGCCGCCGGGACGCGGAGCCTGCGGGCGGGGCATGCCGCCCGGAGTGGGACGGGCACCGCCCTGACCCTGACCGCCCTGGGGACGCGGGGCGCCACCGGGGCCGCCCTGGGGACGCGGGGCGCCGGGGCGCTCCGAGCCGCCACCGGGGCGCGGGGCACCGCCGGGACGGGGCGCCGAGGGGCGCGCCATGCCGGTGGAACCGCCGGAGGTGAAGGGGTTGTTGCCCGGACGGGGACCGGCCGGACGGGCGCCACCGGGGCGCGGGGCGCCCTGGCCGGCGGGACGTGCGGGGCGGTCGCCGCCACGCTCGCCACCACGGCCGCCGTCACGCTGGCCGCCACCGTCGCGCTGACCGCCGGCCGGAGCCGGACGGGCGGGGCTGCCGGCGGGACGGGGTCCCGGGGCGGCGGCCGCGGGGCGCGGGGCCTGGGGCTGCTGGGGGGCGGCCGGCTGGGCCGGAGCCGGTGCCGAGAACTCGGCGGCCGGGACCGGGGTCACCGGGGCCGCCTTCGGCGCGGGCTTCGGGCCCGGACGGGGGCCCGCCGACGGCGCGGAGGGCGCCGCGGGGGTGCTGGTCTCCGGGGCCTCGGCAGCGGCCGGCTTGGGGGCCGGTGCGCCGGGCTTCGGGGCAGCAGGACGTGCCGCGGCGGCCGGGGAGGGCGCTGCGGGCTTTGCGGGCGTCGCCTTGCGGGGCGCGCCAGGCTTGGCAGCGGACTTGCCGGCGTTGCCGCCGGGCCCCTGCAGTGCGTCGGTCAACTTACGTACAACCGGCGCCTCGATCGTCGAGGACGCCGAACGGACGAATTCACCGAGTTCTTGGAGCTTGGCCATGACGACCTTGCTCTCGACGCCGAACTCCTTGGCGAGTTCGTATACCCGGACCTTAGCCACTTCGCTCCTTTTAGGTCCGGGTTACCGCCGGACCGTCGCTACTTCATGGGCGTACTCATCGCGTACTCATCGAGTGCTCATCGCAATCTCGACCTACTTCCAACTCGCGAGGTACCTGACCGCACGGGGTCCCGTGCCGTTCACTTGCGTTCTTACGGTGTCACCCGCTCGACGAACCGCGTGAGTGCCGCGGTGTCGAACGGCCCCTTGGCCTTGAAGGCCCGGGGGAACGCCCGGCGGCGAACCGCCAGGTCGAGACAGACAGAGGTGGGGTGCACATAAGCACCCCGGCCGGGCAGCGTACCGCGTGGATCAGGGGCGCAGGCGCCCTCGTCCACCACGATGCGCAGCAGCTCGCTCTTGGCCACTCGCTCCCGGCATCCCACACAGGTTCGCTCGGGGCAAGCGCGGGCTTGCGTCCGGCCAGACACGTTTAAGTCTACCTCCCCGCACCGACCTCACCCCTTTGGGGCAAAAATCGAACGGATGTTGTCGTGATCTCAGCGGCGTACGGCCAAGATCTATTCCCTGGAGCGGCTCCGGGTCAACGCCTTTCCGAGCGCTCCCGGGCCCGCTCGGCCCGCTCGCGGTCGGCGTTCTCGCGCTCCTCGTCCGTCTCCGTGTCGGGACGGATGTCGATGCGCCAGCCGGTGAGGCGGGCGGCGAGGCGGGCGTTCTGGCCCTCCTTGCCGATCGCCAGCGACAGCTGGTAGTCCGGCACGGTGACACGGGCGGAGCGGGCGCCGAGGTCGACGACCTCGACCTTGCTCACCCGGGCGGGCGAGAGCGCGTTGGCGACCATCTCGGCCGGGTCGTCCGACCAGTCGACGATGTCGATCTTCTCGCCGTGCAGCTCGGCCATGACATTGCGCACACGGCCGCCCATCGGGCCGATGCAGGCGCCCTTGGCGTTGAGGCCCGAACGGGTGGAGCGAACCGCGATCTTGGTGCGGTGGCCGGCCTCGCGGGCGATGGCCTCGATGACCACCGAACCGTCGGCGATCTCGGGGACCTCCAGGGCGAAGAGCTTCTTCACCAGGTTGGGGTGGGTGCGCGAGAGCGTCACCGAGGGGCCGCGGACGCCCTTGGCGACCCGTACGACATACGTACGAAGGCGCAGGCCGTGGGTGTACTCCTCGCCCGGGACCTGCTCCTGGACCGGCAGCATGGCCTCCATCTTGCCGATGTCGACCAGGACGTTCTTGGGGTCCTTGCCCTGCTGGACGACGCCGGTGACGACATCGCCCTCGTGGCCCGCGTACTCCCCGAAGGTGCGGTCGTCCTCGGCGTCGCGCAGCCGCTGCAGGATGACCTGCTTGGCGGTGGTCGCGGCGATCCGGCCGAACCCGGAGGGGGTGTCGTCGAACTCCTTCGGCTCCTGGCCCTCTTCGAGGTCGGCCGGGTCCTCCTTGGCCCACACGGTGACGTGGCCGTTCTCGTCGAGTTTCACGCGCGCCCGGCGGTGGCTGCCGTCGGTGCGGTGGTACGCGATGAGGAGGGCCGACTCGATCGCCCCGACGAGCACGTCGAAGGGAATCTCCTTGTCCTGCGCCAAGCCCTTCAGAAGCTTCACATCGATGTCCACGGCTACGCCTCCTCTTCCTTCTTGTCCTTGCGGTTGAATTCGATCTCCACGCGCGCCTTGGCGATCTCGTCGAAGGCGAGGCGGCGGGACGTGGGCTTGCGGCCCTTGACGCCGGGCACTTCGAGGTCCAGCCCGTCCTCGTCCACGGCGAGGATGCGGGCGACCAGCTCACCGGAGCCGTCGGCGGTGAGGTGGAAGCGGGCCAGCCGGCCGGTGGCGCGCACGTAGTGGCGGTGCTCGGTCAGCGGGCGGTCCGCGCCGGGGGAGCTGACTTCGAGGACGTACTCGCCCTCGCCCATCGCGTCGGTCTCGTCCAGCTTCTGGGAGATCGCGCGGCTCAGCTCCGCGCAGGTGTCCAGCTCCACGCCCTCGTCCGAGTCCACGATGACCCGCAGCACTCCTCGTCGGCCGGCCCGGGACACCTCGATCTCCTCGAGGTCCAGCTGCTGCGCGCTGACGAGCGGTTCCAGCAACCCGCGCAGCCTCTCGCTCTGGGTGGTGCTCATCCGGGTGACTCCTCGGCCGCGTGTGCTGTTGTGGGGATCGTCGTGTGTCAGGTCAAAGGGTATCCGGTCGCCAGGGGTGTTGCCGTCCGCCTGCCCTGTCACCGCGGGTACGCTCGCCTGCGGTGATCACTTCAGGACAGATCCTGTCAGGATCGGTCCCGGCCCAAAGGAGAAACGTGCGGCGCACGGGGACGACCCGCAGGGGGGCGCTCACCGCGACGGGGGCTCTCGCACTGGGTGCGGTGCTGACCGGCTGCGGGGAGGACGACAAGAGCCCGGGCCGGAGCGGGCCCGTACGCAGCGAGGCCGAAGCCGTCCGGGTGGAGAAGGCCCTGCGTACGGCGGCGGCGCGCACCGCCGCCCTGACGCTCGCCCACTACGACCTGGCCACCGAGGCCCACCCCGCCCTCGCGGAGGGCCTGGCGCCCCTGCGGGCGGCCGTACGGGAGCACACCAAGGCCCTGGCGGCAGGCGGCAGGAAGGCCGCGGCGCCGCCCGCGCCCGGTCCCGTCTCCGCCGACGCGAAGGCGGCGGTGAGGGAACTGGCCGCCGCCGAGCGCCGCCGGGCCGACGCACACGCCGAGGCGCTGCTCACCGCGGAGCCCGAACTGGCCCGGCTGCTGGCCTCGGTGGCCGCGGCCGCGGCGGTCCACGCCTATCTGCTGACCGAGCTGGCCAAGGAGACCTCGTCATGACCCTGCCTTCCGAGGACGAGACCCCCTCCCCCGCGCTCACCGCCACCCAGGCCGCGCTCGCCGCCGAACACGCGGCCGTCTACGGGTACGGGGTGCTCGGCGGCCGGGTGGCCGAGAGGCGGCGCGCCGAGGCGAACGCGGCGTACGACGGGCACCGCGCACGCCGGGACACGCTCATGCGCACCGTGCGTGACCTGGGCGGTACGCCGGTCGCCGCGGAGGCCGCGTACGCTCTGCCCTTCGCGGTTACCGACACCGCGTCGGCACTGCGTCTCGCCACGGTCCTGGAGGACCGGGTGGCGGGCGTCTACTCCGATCTCGTACGGGCCACCGAAGGGCCCGCGCGCGCCGACGCGGCGGGCGCACTGCGGGAGGCAGCCGTGCGGGCGGCCCGCTGGCGGGGCGGCAACGTAGCCTTTCCGGGGCTCGCCGAGCGGGCCCCGGGCGCCGATCCGGCCGCGACGACGGGCCCGGTGGAGGCCGCGGGAGCGGACGGCACGGCCTGACGAGGGACCGGAAAGGGAACAACGGACGTATGGGTTTCGAACCGCCGCAGCGCCTGGTGCGCGCGCTCGGCGAGATGTACGGGGACGGTGCGGCGGCCGACTGGCTGGACCGCCTCCCCACGCTCACCGAACAGGCGATCGGCGCCGCCGGGGCGGATCTCACCGTGGAACGGGTGGCCGCCCCCGGCGGGCGCAGCGCCCTGGTGCTTCTGGTCCGGCAGGCCGACGGGACCCCGGCCGCGCTGAAGTTCGCCCCGCCGTGCGCCGAGCCGGAGCGGGAGCGGGCGGCGCTGGCGCACTGGAACGGCTGGGGCGCGGTGAAGCTGCTGGACGCGTCCGCCGCCGACGCGTCCGGGGCGCTGCTGCTGGAGCGGCTGCACCACGAGGTGTCGCTGCGTTCGCTGCCGGAGGCCAAGGCGCTCCTGGAGGCGGCAGGCACGGTCCGGCGGCTGTGGGTGGAGCCGCCGGCCGGCCACCCCTTCGAGACCGTGGCCGAGCGGACCGGGCGGCAGGCGGAGGGCATGCGGGCGGCGGCCGAGGCCGATCCGGAGCTGGCCCCGCTGGTGGACGCGGCCCTCGCGGCCCGTACGGAACTGGTCGGGAGCTCTCCCGAACTCCTGCTCCTGCACGGCAACTTCCGCCAGAGCAAGGTGCTCTCCGGCGAGCGCGCGCCCTGGCTGACGGTCGGCCCCGAGCCGCTGGTGGGCGAGCGCGCCTATGACCTGGCGCGGCTGGTGCGGGACCGGGCGGAGGATCTGATCGCCTCCCCGGGCGGCCCGGTGACGGCGCGGCGGCGGGTGAAGAGGCTGGCGGAGTCGCTGGAGGTGGAGCAGGCCCGGCTGCACGGCTGGACACTGTTCCGGGCGGTCGAGTCGGGGACCCGCGCGCTGGCCGAGGGGCGCCGGCAGATGGGCGAGGTCAACCTGGAGTTCGCGGGCTGGCTGTAACGGTTCGCCGAACGGACGTCGCTGTGCGGACGTCGCCGCACGCCGTTCGCCGTGCGTACGAGGAGGGCCCTCGCACACCGTGTGCGGGGGCCCTCCTCGTACGCGATCCAGCAGATCAGCCCAGGTCGGCCGTGAGGCGGGCGATCGCCTCGTCGACGGTCAGCTCCTCGCGCTCGCCGGTGCGGCGGTCCTTCAGCTCCAGGACGCCGTCGGCCGAGCGGCGGCCGGCGACCAGGATCTTGGGCACGCCGATCAGCTCGGAGTCGGTGAACTTCACGCCGGGTGAGACGCCGGGGCGGTCGTCGACCAGGACCCGCAGGCCCGCCGCGTTCAGCTTCTCCGAGACGTCGAGGGCCAGCTCCGTCTGGAGGGCCTTGCCCGCGGCGACGACGTGGACGTCGGCCGGGGCGATCTCGCGGGGCCAGCACAGGCCCTTGTCGTCGGCGGTCTGCTCGGTGAGGGCAGCCACGGCGCGGGAGACGCCGATGCCGTACGAGCCCATCGTGACGCGGACCGGCTTGCCCTGCTGGCCGAGCACGTCCAGCTGGAAGGTGTCGGCGTACTTCCGGCCGAGCTGGAAGATGTGGCCGATCTCGATGGCGCGGTCCAGGGTGAGGCCGGTGGAGCACTTGGGGCAGGGGTCGCCCTCCTCGACCACGACGACGTCGAGGTACTGGTCGACCTCGAAGTCACGGCCCGCGACGACGTTCTTCGCGTGCTTGCCGTCCTTGTTGGCGCCGGTGATCCAGGCGGTGCCGGGGGCGACTCGGGGGTCGGCGAGGTAGCGGACCTTCTCCAGGCCCTGGGGCCCGACATAGCCGCGTACGAGATCGTCACGGCCGACGAAGTCCTCGGCGGTGACCAGCTCCACGACGGCGGGCGCCAGGTGCTCGCCCAGCTTGCCGAGGTCGACCTCGCGGTGGCCGGGGACGCCGACGGCCACGATCTCGCCGTCCACCTTGACCAGCAGGTTCTTCAGGGTGGCCGAGGCGGGGACGCCCAGGTGCGCGGCGAGGGTCTCGATGGTCGGGGTGTCGGGGGTGTCCAGCTCCTCGACCGCGCCGTGCGCCGAGCCGTCGACCGGGGCGAGCGCGAAGGTCACGGCCTCGGTGTTGGCGGCGTAGTCGCAGTTGGGGCAGTCCGCGAAGGTGTCCTCACCGGCGGCGGCGGGCGCCAGGAACTCCTCGGAGGCCGAGCCGCCCATCGCGCCGGAGACGGCGGAGACGATGCGGTGGTCCAGGCCCAGGCGCTCGAAGATCTTGATGTACGCGGCCCGGTGCAGGGCGTAGGAGTGTGCGAGGCCCTCGTCGGTGGTGTCGAAGCTGTACGAGTCCTTCATCTGGAACTCGCGGCCGCGGAGCACACCGGAGCGGGGGCGCGCCTCGTCGCGGTACTTCGTCTGGATCTGGTAGAGCATCACCGGCAGGTCCTTGTAGGACGTGCACTGGTCCTTGACGGTCTGGGTGAAGATCTCCTCGTGGGTCGGGCCGAGGAGGTAGTCACCGCCCTTGCGGTCCTGGAGGCGGAAGAGCAGGTCGCCGTACTCCTCCCAGCGGCCGGACGCCTCGTAGGGCTCCTTGGGCAGCAGGGCGGGGAGCAGGACCTCCTGGGCGCCGATGGCGTCCATCTCCTCGCGCACGACGTTGGAGATGTTGTCCAGGACCTTCTTGCCGAGCGGCAGCCAGGACCAGATGCCGGCCGCGTTGCGGCGCACGTACCCGGCGCGGACCAGCAGCTTGTGGCTGAGCGTCTCGGCGTCCGCCGGGTCGTCGCGCAGTGTCTTGATCATCAATCGGGACATGCGCTGGACCTGGGCCATGATGAACTCCTGCTCGCAAGGGTGGTGAGCCCGAGGTTAGCCGGGGGGTGCGGGCAGGCGGAAATCGATTCAGCCCTGGCGCCGCAGCAGCGGCAGGGGCGCGCCCATCACGGCGTACGGGAGCGGGGCGCTGGGGAAGACCACCTGGCGGGCCAGGTCGCGGTAGCCGAGGGCGCGGTAGAGGGCGCGGGCGGGGCTGTCCTTGTCGATGGCGGAGAGGATCGACCGGGGGTGCGGAACGCCGTCGGTGATGGTGGTGATCAGGGTGCGGCCGATGCCCTGCTGCTGGTGGCCGGGGAGGACGTGGAGCTCGGTGATGACGAAGGAGTCGTCCAGCCAGCCGTCGGAGCCGGTGGCCCTCAGGTAGGGCTCCACGACGGTGGACCACCAGTGGGCGCGGTCGTTGGGGAGCCCGTAGACGAAGCCGACGAGCCGCCCTTCGGGGGTGAGGGCGCCGAGCGCCCGGGCCTCCGGGTGGTCCAGGTGGCGCAGGACGATGTGGCGGCGCACGTCGATCTCGTCCTGGCTGAGCCCGAAGGCGGCGGCCTGGACGTGGAGGGCTTCGTCGACGCGTGCGGCCAGGTCGATCGGGCCGACCTCGATGCCGGGGTCCGCGGGGCCGTTCGCGGTGACTGGTGCCATGCGCGAACCCTACTGGCCGGGGCGGGTGGGCCGGTACGGGCGGCGGCCGGGAAGAGACCCCCGTACGGACCCTCGCACGGGCCGTCCAGAAGCTTTCCGTACGGGCGCTCAGAACAGGACGCTCATGAAGGTGCCCGTCTCACGGAAGCCGACGCGGCGGTAGGCCTTGCGGGCGGGGGTGTTGTAGTCGTTCACGTAGAGGCTGACGACGGGGGCGACATCGGCCAGGGCGTAGCGCAGGACGGCGGCCATGCCGGTCTCGGAGAGGCCCTTGCCGCGGTGCTCGGGGGCGACCCAGACGCCCTGGATCTGGCAGGCCTGGGTGGTGGCGGCGCCGATCTCGGCCTTGAAGACGACCTTGCCGTCGTCGATCCGGGCGAAGGAGCGGCCCGCGCCGATGAGTTCGGCGACCCGGGCCTGGTAGAGGAGTCCGCCGTCCCCGGCGAGCGGGGAGATGCCGACCTCCTCGGTGAACATCGCCACGCAGGCCGGCATCAGGACCTCGGTCTCGTCCTTGCGGATGCGGCGGACCAGCGGGTCGGGGGTGACATCGGCCGACGGGCTCTCGGTGACCATGAGGGGCTGGTTGGCGCGGACCTCGCGGGCGGGGCCCCAGCCCGGCTCCAGGAGCCGCCAGAGCAGCGCGGTGGGTTCGGCGGGGCCGACGATGGAGGAGCAGCGGCGGCCGGCCCGGCGGGCCCGGTCGGCGAAGGCGCGTACGGCCTCGGGCCCGGCGCAGATGGGGACCAGGTTGGCGCCGGCGTAACAGAGGGAGCGGAGCCTGCCGTCGGCGTACCAGCCCCACATCTCGCCGCCGAGGCGCCAGGGGTCGAGTCCCGCGACCTGCACGCGGGACGTGACGAAAGCATTCGCCACGGGCTCGCTCTCCAGGATGGCGAGCGCTGCGCCGAGGTCGCTGGGTTCGAGGACCCGGGTGGTGGTCTGCGTCAACACGAGGGGGCCTCACCATGCGGTCTGCTGATTTCCGCACTGTACCCAACAAGGCCGACCAGCGCTGCCCGGGTCCGGAAGCGGGCTCCCGGACCGGCCGTGGATACGTCACCGCCCCGCCGGGCGCGGGGCCCGGCGGGGCGGTGACGGGAGCGGAAGGCGCTGGTCAGCTGATGGAGACCTGGGGTTCGCCGGAGGCGATGCCGTCCTTCTCCATCTGCTCGGCGATCTTGAGGGCTTCCTCGATGAGCGTCTCGACGATCTTCGACTCGGGCACGGTCTTGATGACCTCGCCCTTGACGAAGATCTGGCCCTTGCCATTGCCGGAGGCGACCCCGAGGTCGGCCTCGCGGGCCTCGCCCGGACCGTTGACGACGCAGCCCATGACCGCGACGCGCAGCGGGACCTCCATGCCCTCCAGACCGGCGCTGACCTGGTCGGCGAGCTTGTAGACGTCGACCTGGGCGCGGCCGCAGGAGGGGCAGGAGACGATCTCCAGGCGGCGCTGCTTGAGGTTGAGCGCCTCCAGGATCTGCAGGCCCACCTTGACCTCCTCGGCCGGCGGGGCCGAGAGGGAGACGCGGATGGTGTCGCCGATGCCCTCCGAGAGCAGGGCGCCGAAGGCGACGGCCGACTTGATGGTGCCCTGGAACGCCGGTCCGGCCTCGGTGACGCCGAGGTGGAGCGGGTAGTCGCTCTGGGCGGCGAGCTGGCGGTAGGCGTTGACCATGACGACCGGGTCGTTGTGCTTGACCGAGATCTTGATGTCGCCGAAGCCGTGCTCCTCGAAGAGGGACGCCTCCCATAGGGCCGACTCGACGAGGGCCTCGGGGGTGGCCTTGCCGTACTTCTTCAGGAGCCGCGCGTCCAGGGAGCCGGCGTTGACGCCGATCCGGATCGGGGTGCGGGTCTCGGAGGCCGCCTTGGCGATCTCCTTGACCTTGTCGTCGAACTGCTTGATGTTGCCCGGGTTCACCCGGACCGCCGCGCAGCCCGCGTCGATCGCGGCGAAGACGTACTTCGGCTGGAAGTGGATGTCGGCGATCACCGGGATCTGCGACTTGCGGGCGATCGTGGCGAGGGCGTCGGCGTCGTCCTGGGTCGGGCAGGCCACCCGGACGATCTGGCAGCCGGAGGCCGTCAGCTCGGCGATCTGCTGGAGGGTGGCACCGATGTCCGACGTACGGGTCGTCGTCATCGACTGCACGGAGACGGGCGCGTCACCGCCGACCGCGACCGAGCCGACCTGGATCTGTCGGCTGACCCGTCGGTCGGCGAGCTTGGTCGGAACGGCCGGCATTCCGAGAGAAATCGCAGTCATGCGCTGTGCATCCCCAAGGTGTGGATCAAGGTCCCGATGTCGGCGGGCTCCAGGCTTCGAGGTTACGGCACCGGAGCCGGGGCGCACGCACCCGACGGACAAGTCAACCAGATGGTGACCGACCGGACACGACGCGTGTGCCCGGCGGCCACTTCCGGGGCGGATGGGACGTTCGCTTATCGGACCATCAGGTGATCTTGACCGGATTCACGATGTCGGCCACCAGGACGAGCAGCGTGAAGCAGATGAAGAGCCCGGCGACCACATAGGCGACCGGCATCAGCTTGGCCACGTCGAACGGGCCCGGGTCGGGGCGCCGGAAGACCTTGGCCACATTGCGCCGCAGCGACTCCCAGAGGGCGCCCGCGATGTGCCCCCCGTCCAGTGGGAGCAACGGCAGCATGTTGAACAGGAACAGCGACAGGTTGAACCCCGCCAGCAGGAACAGCATCATCGCGACCTGGTTCTGCGCCGGGATGTCGAGGTTCATCACCTCGCCGCCGATCCGGGCGGCGCCCACGACACCGACCGGTGAGTCGTCCGCGCGCCGGCCGTCGCTGAACGCCGCGTTCCACAGGTCGGGGATCTTGGAGGGCAGCGCGATGATCGCGTCGACGCCGTTCTCGATCATGTCGCCCATGCGCACGACGGAGTCGCCGAAGGAGAGCGGCACGATCTCGGTCTGGGCGGCGAAGCCGAGGTAGCCCGCCTTGATGTACTGGTCCGGGATGACGTCGCCCCTGCCGTCCTTCTTCGCCACGGCGTTCTCGCGCAGGACGGCGTTGAGCGTGACCTCCTGGCCGCCGCGCTCCACGGTGATGGTGGCGGGGCCGATGGTGTTGCGGATGCGGTCCGAGAGCGTCGCCCAGTCGTCGACCTTCTGCCCGTCGAAGGCGACGATCCTGTCGCCCTCCTTCAGCCCCGCGGCCTTGGCCGGGGAGACCGGGTCGTCGCTCTTGCAGGTGTCGCGCTTCTCGCTCTGCGAGATCACGCACTGCTGTACGCCGGCGACCTCGGTGGTCTGCGTCTGGAAGCCGAAGGTCATCGCGACGCCCATGAAGATCGCGACGGCGAGGATCAGGTTCATGAACGGGCCGGCGAACATCACGATGACGCGCTTCCACGGCTTGCGCGTGTAGAAGAGCCGCTTCTCGTCGCCGGGCTCCAGCTCCTCGTACGCGGCGGAGCGGGCGTCCTCGATCATGCCGCGCCAGGGCGAGGTGGAGCGGGCTTCGAGGCGGCCGTCGGCGCCGGGCGGGAACATCCCGATCATGCGGATGTAGCCGCCGGCCGGGATGGCCTTGATGCCGTACTCGGTGTCGCCCTTCTGCTTCGACCAGATCGTCGGGCCGAATCCGACCATGTACTGCGGGACCCGGATGCCGAACATCTTGGCCGTGGAGAGGTGGCCCAGCTCGTGCCAGGCGATGGAGAACAGCAGGCCCACGACGAAGACGGCGATCCCCAGGACCGTCAGCAGGACCGAGGTCAGACTCATGCGCGCGCCTCCGCTGTCGCTTTCGCCGAGAGTTCCCGGGCCCGTGCGCGGGCCCAGGTTTCCGCTTCGAGGACGTCCGCGAGGCTGAGCGGGGTTCCCGGGGCGGGGGTGCCGTGTTCGGACACCACAGCGGTGACCGTATCCATGATTCCGTTGAACGGCAGCTGTCCGGCGAGGAAGGCGTCGACGCACTCCTCGTTGGCCGCGTTGAAGACGGCGGGTGCCGTGGAGCCGAGCGTACCGACATGGCGGGCGAGGCCGACCGACGGGAAGGCCTCGGTGTCCAGCGGGAAGAACTCCCACGTGGACGCCTTCGACCAGTCGAAGGCGGGGGCCGCGTCCGGGACGCGCTCGGGCCAGCCGAGCCCGATGGCGATGGGTCCGCCCATGTCGGGCGGGGTGGCCTGGGCGAGCGTGGAGCCGTCGGTGAACTCCACCATGGAGTGCACGTAGGACTGCGGGTGGACCACGACCTCGATGCGGTCGAAGGGGATGTCGTAGAGGAGATGTGCCTCGATGACCTCAAGACCCTTGTTGACGAGCGTCGCGGAGTTGATGGTAATGACCGGTCCCATGGCCCAGGTGGGGTGGGTCAGGGCCTGCTCGCGGGTGACGTCGGCCAGCTCCTCGCGCGTACGGCCCCGGAAGGGCCCGCCGGACGCGGTGACGACGAGTCTGCGGACGTCGGCGCGTTTGCCGGCCGCCAGTGCCTGGAAGAGCGCGGCGTGCTCGGAGTCGACCGGGATGATCTGGCCGGGGGCGGCGAGCGCCTTCACCAGCGGGCCGCCGACGATCAGCGACTCCTTGTTGGCGAGGGCGAGCGTACGGCCCGCCTTCAGCGCGGCCAGCGTCGGGGCGAGCCCGATGGAGCCGGTGATCCCGTTGAGCACGGTGTGGCAGTCGCTCGCGGCGAGGGTGGCCGCCGCGTCGGGTCCGGCGAGGAGTTCGGGGAGCGGCTCCCCGGCCCCGTACCGCTCGCGCAGTGCCTCGCGCAGGGCGGGGACGGCGCCCGGGTCGGCGACGGCGACCGTCTTCACCCGCAGGAGGTGAGCCTGCTCGGCGAGGAGGCCGGTCCGGCCGCCGGCGGCCGAGAGCGCGGTGACCCGGAAGCGGTCGGGGTTGCGCAGGACCAGGTCGATGGCCTGGGTGCCGATGGACCCGGTGGAGCCGAGGATCACCAGATCCCGGCGGCCGTCCGCGGTGTCGAAGAGGAGATGCGGATCGGCGAGGGGGGCGGGGCTGTCGCTCATGCCCCCCATTGTTGCCGCTCCGGCTGTGCGTGGGGACAGCGCGTCCCGGTGGGGCGGGGATTCGGCGGCGAGAGGGCGGTTCCGGTGCGGAGGGGGCGCGCCCGGCGTACGGACGCGCCCCCTGGGGGAGCTGGACTCGGGGCTCCTGGGCTTCCGGACTCCAGGACTTCTGGGTTTCCGGGCTTCCGGCTCCCGGACTCCTGGGCTACCGGGCTTCCGGAGGTGTGTAAGGCCCTGGGCGTGGACCGGCGGGCTCCGGTCAGCGCACCGGCCGGTGGTGGTTGTCGCGGGCGGAGGGCCCGGGGGTGGCGTCCGCGATCCAGGGGCCTTCGCCGCTGGGGTCGATGACGCCCTCCTCCAGCCAGGTGTACGTACCGGAGAGGACACCGTCCACCACGCGCCGGTCCAGGTCGTCGGTGTTGGACCAGAGCCGCGTGAACAACTCCTCCACCCGGACGCGGGACTGCCGGCAGAAGGCGTCGGCGAGCTGGTAGGCCTCGCGGCCGTGCTCCCCGGCGCTCCGCAGATGCTCGGCGCGGACGCAGGCGGCGGACATGGCGAAGAGTTCGGCGCCGATGTCGACGATCCGGCCGAGGAACCCCTGCTTGGTCTCCATCCGGCCCTGCCAGCGGGACATGGCGTAGAAGGTGGACCGGGCGAGCTTGCGCGAGGAGCGCTCCACGTACCGGAGGTGCCCGGAGAGGTCGCGGTGCCCGGCGGGGTTGAACTCCCCGTACGTACGCGGGAGCTGCCCGGCCCCGGTGACGAGCTGCGGCAGCCAACGGGCGTAGAAACCGGCCGCGTTGACCCCCGCCTTGGCCCTGTCGGCGAGGGCCTTCTCCGGATCGATGATGTCCCCGGCGACCTTGAGGTGGGCGTCGACGGCCTCCCGGGCGATCAACAGGTGCATGATCTCGGTGGAGCCCTCGAAGATCCGGTTGATCCGCATGTCCCGGAGCATCTGCTCGGCCGGAACGGCCCGCTCCCCGCGCGCGGCCAGCGACTCGGCGGTCTCGAAACCGCGCCCACCACGGATCTGGACGAGCTCGTCGGCGATGAGCCAGCCCATCTCGGAGCCGTACAGCTTGGCGAGGGCTGCCTCGATACGGATGTCGTTACGGTCCTCGTCGGCCATCTGGGAGGAGAGGTCGACGATCGCCTCCAGCGCGAAGGTGGTGGCGGCGATGAACGAGATCTTCGCCCCGACCGCCTCGTGCTTCGCGACGGGCCGCCCCCACTGCTCCCGTACGGCGGACCACTCGCGCGCGATCTTCAGACACCACTTCCCCGCCCCCACGCACATCGCGGGCAGCGAGAGACGCCCGGTGTTGAGGGTGGTCAGCGCGATCTTCAGCCCCGCGCCCTCGGGCCCGATCCGGTTCGCGGCCGGAACCCGGACCTGGTGGAAGCGCGTAACGCCGTTCTCGATGCCGCGGAGCCCCATGAAGGCGTTGCGGTGCTCAACGGTGACACCGGGGGCGTCGGCCTCGACGACGAAGGCGGTGATACCGCCGGGATGCCCCTCGGATGCGGGAACCCGGGCCATCACCACCAGCAGATCGGCAACGACACCGTTGGTGGTCCAGAGCTTCACCCCGTCCAGCAGGTAATCGTTCCCGTCAGGCACGGCGGTGGTGGCGAGCCGGGCGGGGTCGGAGCCGACATCGGGCTCGGTCAGCAGGAACGCGGAGATGTCGGTGGTGGCGAGCCGGGGCAGGAAGGCGTCCTTCTGCTCCTGGGTCCCGAAGATCTTCAGCGGCTGCGGTACGCCGATCGACTGATGGGCCGAGAGCAGCGCCCCGATGGCCGGACTCGCGGAGCCGACGAGGGCAAGCGCCTTGTTGTAGTACACCTGGGTGAGCCCGAGACCGCCGTACTTGGTCTCGATCTTCATCCCCAGCGCCCCGAGCTCCTTGAGCCCGCGGACCACCTCGTCGGGGATCTTCGCCTCGCGCTCGATCCGCGCACTGTCGATGCGCGTCTCGCAGAAGACCCGCAGCCGCGCGAGAAACTCCTCACCGCGCCGGATGTCGTCGGGCGGCGGCTGGGGATGCGGATGGATCAGATCAAGCCGGAACCGCCCCAGGAACAGCTCCTTGGCGAAGCTGGGCTTACGCCAGTCCTGCTCCCGAGCAGCCTCGGCAACCTTGCGCGCCTCACGCTCGGTGACCCTGGGTGCTCTGGGGACCTGGGGGGTGTTGTGGGGTGCGGACATGTCGGGCCTCACCTCGCCGCGCGTCACGGGACGGATGGACATACGGGCTGCTGTCGCCGCCTACTGGTCCGTATGTAACCCGTGTACCCGCTGTTCGGCACCTGCACCAGCCCGCGCTCGATGAGGCTCGCCGGGGCTCCCGGGCCACAGCCCGTCCGGTGCGCGGCCGACCTCCGGGGCCTCCTGCGACCGGGCTGCCGTGCCCTGGTCAGACGCCCAGGACCGCTTTGGCCGTGAGGAAGTAGATGACCAGGCCGGTGGCGTCCACCAGGGTGGTGACCATCGGGGCGGAGACGACCGCCGGGTCGATGCGCAGCCGCCTCGCGAGCAGGGGCATGGCGCCACCGATGGTGGCCGCCCAGCCGCAGATCAGCACCAGGGTGATGCCGACCACGAGGGCGATCTTCACGCTGACGAAGAGCGTGCCCAGCACCAGCCCGAGCGCGGCCAGCAGGGAGCCGAGCACCAGACCGACCCGGCACTCGCGCCAGATCACCTTCAGCAGGTCCGAGCCCCGGACCTCGCCGACCGCCAGAGCGCGGACACAGGCGGTCGCGGCCTGGGCACCCGCGTTGCCGCCAGCCCCGATCAGCATGGGGATGAACAGGGCGAGCTGGGCGACCTGCTCCAGCGTGGCTTCGAACGCCTGCGTCACCCCGACCGTCAGGGTCGCCGCGACCAGCAGCAGCGTCAGCCACAGCGCCCGGTACCGGGCCAGCTGCCAGACCGAGGCGGCCATGTAGTGGCCGGCCCAGGGAGCCGAGCCGGACTGCCGGGCCACGTCCTCGGTGTCGGCGGCCTCGATGGCCTCCAGGGCGTCATCGCTCGTGAACAGGCCGACGAGCCGTTTCTCGCTGTCGACGACCGGCAGGTTCAGGTCGTTGGTCTCCCGCATCAACCGGGCGGCCTGCTCGGCGGACTCGGTGGCGTACGCGGACGCGGGCTCGCTGACCACCAGTTGCGACACCATCGTCTCCGGGCTGTTGAGCACCAGCTCACGCAGCTCCACCACGCCGGTCAGCCGGCGCCCGGAGTCCACCACGGGGAGCGTGTACACCGTCTCCGCGTCCGCCCCCTTCGCCCGCACCGTCCGCAGCGCCTGTCCGACCGTCAGGTTCTGCGACAGCGCCACCACCTCGGGGCTCATCCAGCGGCCGACCGACCCCTCCGGGTAGCCCAGCAGCGCGGAGGTCATCTGCTGCTCGTTGGCGCTCAGACCGGCCAGCACCCGCTGGGCGACCTTCGCCGGGGCCTCGCGCAGCATCCGGGCCCGGTCGTCCGGGTCCATGCCCTCGACGATCTCCCGGAACGTCCGGTCCCGCAGCCCTTCCAGGATCTGCTGCTGGTCGACCGGCTCCAGCTCCTCGAACACCGCCAGCGCCCGGTCCTTGTCCAGGACCCGGAAGGCGACTCCGGCGTCGACCGCGTCCATACGCGCCAGCTCGTCCGCGATCACGTGCGGGGGATGTGCCCCCAGCCACTCCTGGACAGCGGTCAGGCGGCGGGCTCCGACGATCTCCCGCAACGACTTGGCGAGCTCGGGGCCCGGCTCGTGGGGTGGACGTGACTGCGGCATGGCAGGTCCTCAACACAGGGGTGGGGTCACGGTGGGCGCGGGTGGACGCCGCGAGCACGGGCCGACGGACCGCTCCCGCGGGAGCGGAGGGCGGGTGCTACGCGGCGCACCCACTGGGAGGCTCACTGCTCATCGCAGCACCACCCCCGCTCTCGATTCACCGCCGGTCTGCCGCGCCACCTCACGGAGGACGCGCTCCCAGCGTACGTGGCCCGACCGGACCGGAACGGACCCGGCCGGAGGGCCGCGTTCCGGTCCGTGTCGCACCGGCCTCCGCCGCCGCGTCCGCTCCGCTCGGGGAGCCGGACCCCGCACTGCCGGAAACGGCCGGAGCCTCCGCACAGTGGGCTCCGGCCGTCGGCCTGTGTGCCCCGCCCGTGCTCGCTGTCCGGGTGGGGTCGTTCGGGGTGTTTACAGGGCGAGGCCCGTGAGGACCAGGACGCGCTCGTAGGTGTAGTCGTCCATCGCGTAGCGGACGCCCTCGCGGCCGACGCCGGACTGCTTGGCACCGCCGTACGGCATCTGGTCGGCGCGGTACGAGGGGACGTCGCCGATGATCACGCCGCCGACCTCCAGGGCGCGGTGGGCGCGGAAGGCGGTCTGGAGGTCGTGGGTGAAGACGCCTGCCTGGAGGCCGTACTTGGAGGAGTTGACGGCGGCGAACGCCTCCGCCTCGCCGTCGACCTTCTGGAGGGACATGACGGGGCCGAAGACCTCTTCGCAGGAGAGCTTCACGTCGTCGGGGAGGCCGGCGAGGACCGTGGGGGCGTAGGTGGCGCCGTCTCGCTTGCCGCCGGTGAGGAGTTCGGCGCCGCCCTGGACGGCCTCGTCCACCCAGGACTCGACGCGCTGGGCCGCGTCCTCGCTGACCAGGGGGCCCACGTCCGTGGTGGCGTCGGCCGGGTCGCCGGTGACCAGGGCCTCGACGGCCGCCACGATCTTCGGGACCAGCCGGTCGTACACCGAGGCGTCCGCGATGACGCGCTGCACCGAGATGCAGGACTGGCCGCCCTGGTAGTTGGAGAACGTGGCGATCCGGGTCGCCGCCCAGTCCAGGTCCTCGTCCGATGCGTAGTCGCCGAGGACGACCGCCGCGCCGTTGCCCCCCAGCTCCAGGGTGCAGTGCTTGCGGGGCACCGACTCCATGATCGCGTAACCGACCGGGCCCGAGCCGGTGAAGGAGATGACGGGGAGGCGCTCGTCCTGGACCAGGGCGGGCATCCTGTCGTTCGGGACCGTCAGGACGGACCAGGAGCCCGCCGGGAGGTCGGTCTCGGCCAGCAGCTCGCCGAGGACGAGCGAGGAGATCGGGGTCGCCGGGGCCGGCTTCAGGATGATCGGGGCGCCTACGGCGATGGCGGGGGCCACCTTGTGGGCGCTGAGGTTGAGGGGGAAGTTGAAGGGCGCGATGCCCAGGACCGCCCCGCGCGGGAAGCGGCGGGTCAGGCCGAGGCGGCCGGTGCCGCCCAGGTCGGTGTCCAGGCGCTGCGCCTCGCCGCCGTTGAAGCGGCGCGCCTCCTCCGCCGCGAACCGGAACACCGAGACCGCCCGGCCGACCTCACCGCGCGCCCACTTGATCGGCTTGCCGTTCTCCGCCGAGATCAGCCGCGCGATCTCCTCGGTGCGCTCCCCCAGCCGCCGTACGACGTGGTCGAGGGCAGCGGCCCGTACGTGCGCCGGGGTCGCGGCGAACTCGTCGCGTACGGCGTGGGCGGCGGCGACGGCCTCCTCGACCTGGGCGTCGGTCGGCACGCTGACGGTGCCGACGAGGCGTCCGTCGTACGGGTTGGTGACGTCGAAGCTGTCGGCACCGGTGGCCTGGCGGCCGGCCACCCAGAAGGCGTGGGGCGAAGTCATGGAGGTTCCGGCCCTTCGGAGGTCGTGAGCGTGAGGAGGTGGTGATGGGGGTCATGGAGGTGACGGCGTGCGTCGTGGGGCCCGGAGGCTTCCCCTCTGTGGTCCACGGTAGGGCGGGGTGGCCGCGATCGTGTTTGTCCGGGGTGGAGTGAGGGGGCCTATGCGGTGCGCCGGTTTGTCGGACACGGTGCCCGCGAAGGGTCGGCGGTGGTGTGCGGCCCGCGTGCGCCGCGCGTCGTGGCGGCGGTGTCCGTACGGTCGGCCGCGGCGTCCGGGCCGCGTGCTCCGGTTGACGGGGACCGGGTCCCGGTCGGTCGCCCTGGGCCGAGACCGATCCCCGCCCGGTCACTCCTCGGGCGGTGCCGCCGCCTCCGTCGCCTTCAGCGCGAGCCACAGCTCCATCCGGGCGTCCGGGTCGTCCAGTGAGCGGCCCAGGATCTCCTCCACCCGGCGCATCCGGTAGCGCAGAGTGTGCCGGTGTACGCCCAGGTCGGCGGCGGCCGCGTCCCACTGGCCGTGGCGGGAGAGCCACGCCCGCAGGGAGGCCACGAGGTCGCCGCGGCCCTTGGCGTCGTGCTCGTACAGGGCGCGGAGCATGCCGTCGGCGAAGGCCCGTACCGCATCGTCGGCAAGCAGCGGCAGCACCGAACCGGCCGCCAGCTCCTCGTGTTCGACCAGGGCCCTGCCCCGGCGGCGGGCGACCGAGAGTGCCTGTTCGGCCTGCTTGTACGCGGCGGAGACGGCGATCGGGCCGCAGGGGGCGGAGAGTCCCACCACCACGTCGCTGTCCTCGGCGCCGCCCTCGCGCGGGGCGCGGTCGTCCTGGGCCTCGGCGTAGGCCGCGCAGGCGGCGACCGCGGTGCCGCCGTCGGCCGCCAGCACCACGACGCGCTCGCCCTCGGGGACCATCAGCACCGCCTCGCCCGAGCGGGCGGCGGCGGCCTCCATCGTCTCGGTGAGCAGCTCGAAACCGGCGGGCGCGGCCGCCTCCGCGATCAGCAGCCGGAAGGGGGCGTCCAGGAGACCGCCGTACAGGTCTCCGGCGACCGCCCGGGCGTGGTCGGGCTGCCCGGCCAGCAGCATGCGCAGGACGGCGGCGCCCAAGCGCTGTTCGGCGCCCTGGAGGGAGCGGGAGCGGGCGGTGGTGAGGGTGAGCAGGGCGACGGCGGAGTGGACGGCGTACCGCTCGGCGGTTCCCAGGGCCGCGCCCGTACCGACGGCCAGTGCGCCGCGTGCCCGGCGGCCGGTGCCCAGCGACTGGAGTTCGACCCGGTCCTCGCTGTCGCCGACGACGACGCTGGCGGGCGCGGGTCTGTCCCGGAGGCGTTCGACGTCGGGGACGAGGCGGGCGGCGCGGCGGGCGGCCCAGTCGGGGGCGGCGGCGAGCACCGCGCCCGAAGTGTCGTACAGCGCCGCCCAGCCGTCGATGTGGGCGGCGAGGCGGGCGAGGAGGTCGGCCGGGCCGTCCCCGGCGAGTGCGGCCTTCGTCAGTTCGCGCTGGGCCTCGAAGCCGGCGGTGACCGCGCGATACTGGTCGGCGGCGATGGCGGCGGAGACCGCCTTGCTGATGGCGAGGAACGGGGTGCGGCGGGGCACTTCGAGGAGCGGAAGACCCGCTTCCCCGGCGGCTTCGACAAGGGCGGCCGGGATGGCGTCGTAGTTCACGCCGACCGCGAAGCCGACGCCCGCGACGCCCGCTCCGGCCAGCCGGCGAACGTACCGGCGCATGGACTCGGCGTTCTCTGCGTCCAGGTTGGTGGCGGTCACCAGCAGTAGTTCGCCGCCGTCCATGTACGGGACGGGGTCGGCGAGCTCGCTGGCATGGGCCCAGCGCACCGGGGTGTCGAGGCGGTCCGCCCCCGCCCGCACCGTGAGCTTGAGCGCCGAGTGCTGGACGAGCGAGGCGAGCGTGGGGGGCATGGGACCGGGAACCCTCGGTGTCGGAGACGCGTGACCGGCGAGGGGTCTCGCCGGTGCGATCGGTGGTCGGTGGTCGGTGGTCGGCAGCTTGTGATCAGTGATCGTTGACCGGTGGACGGTGGTCAGCGGCCGGTCATCGATGACTACTCCGTCGCGTATGAACGGCTGCCACCGATTCTGCCAGGGCGGCAGAGTTCCTGGAACCGCTCTCAACCCTCCCCGGTCGCCGAGGGGTGTCTCTCAGCCACCCAGCTCCACCAGCAGCGGCGGTGCGTGCTCGCCCTCCACCGTCGTCAGCCGGATCACCGCGTGCCCGGCCGGGACCGCGTACGCCAGCTCCGATGCCGACCAGCGCTCCTTCTCCACCTGCCGTACGGTCACCGCGTCCGTGGTCACCGCCTTGCCCGTGACCAGCTTGCGCAGCGCGTGCAGGGCGCGGGTGAACGGCTGGTCGGCGAAGACGGTGTGCTGGGCGACCTCGCGGGTCTCCACCCACTCCTTGCCCCAGGACTCGGCGAATCGCTTGCCGTCCCACGTGGTGATGCCGGAGAAGGCGGCCGTGCAGCCGACCGCGCCGAGCAGCGGGGTGTGCAGGGGTTCGGGGACGTCGTCGACGGTACGGAGGGTGAGGACGGCCCCGGCGTTGACCGAGCGGAGCCGGCGGATGCCGCGTACGGTCTCGGCGGTCACCGCGTGGGTCGCGTCGTCCAGGACCAGGCCGACGAAGAGGGTGGTGTCGGTGCGGGCGGCCGTGATCGCGGTGAACTGGGCGAGCAGCAGCCGGGTGAGGAGGCGGGAGGCCTCCGCGTGGCCGCGTTCCGGCAGGTCGATACGGACCCGCAGCGGGTACTGGCCCAGCGAGCGCAGCGCGAAGGGGCGGGCGTCCGGGCCGGTGGCGAAGAACCCGGCGAAGGCGGGCCGGTCCAGCAGCGCCACCCGGTCCGCGAGGGCCGGGGCGGGGTCGCCGGGACCGCCCGCCTGCCGGGTGCGGGCCTCCAACTCGCGGAGCATCGCCTGCTGCCCCGCCGCTTCGAGGGTGGCCCGGAGCGCGGCGAGGGCCTGCGGGGAGCCGTCGAGAAGTTCGCGCAGTTCCGGTACGGAGGGGAAGTGGCCGTGGGCCGTCCGGTACGGGCCGAGCAGCTGGGCGAGGACGGTGGCGGCGCGGCGGCTGTCCAGGCTGCCGACATCGCCGACGAGCCCCTCCGCCAGGACGGCCGCGGCCTCGTCGGGGTCGGAGGTGCCGCCGTAGAGGTCGAGGTCGTGGGCGGAGGCGGGGTTGCCGACGCGTACGACGACGTCGAAGGCCTCGTCCGGACCGAGCGGGCTGCCCGTGGCGCCGACGGCGAGGACGGCCGCCTGACCGGCCAGGGCGCGCAGGCCGAGGGCCTCGACGACCGGGCGCACCAGCCGGGCGGACTTGCCCGAGCCGGGCGGCCCTACGGCCAGCAGCGAGGTGCCGAGCAGGGCGGGATCCAGGGCGAGGCCGGTGGTCCGGCGGGTGTAGGGGTTGTGCGGGTCGTCGGCGCAGCGACCGATGCGGACCTGGCCGGTGAGCACATCGTGGCGGGCGGTGCGGCGGGGCAGATCGCGGTGGCCCGAGGGGTGCAGGGCGGCCGCTCCCCCGGTGCGCAGGACGGCTTCGGCGAGCGGGGCCAGGCGGTCGGGGCTGCGGGTGGCCCGCTCCCAGGCGTGGCGGAGGCGGGCCACGTCCACGTCGTTCATCCGGCCGGTGCGGACCTCGGCGGTGAGGGTGTCCGCCGCGTCGGTCCAGCCCGCCGCGCGCAGCTCGGGCCACCGGTCGGCCGAGGTCGCGGAGGCGGGGGGCGGGGCGTCGGCCGGGGCCGGTGTGGTGGTGCCCCTGCGGGCCGCGATCAGCTCGCGCCAGCGGCCCAGACGGGCGAAGGGGTAAAGGACTGCGGCGGCGATCAGGGCGTAGACGACGTTGACGACGGTCTGGCTCTGGTAGATCTCACCGCCCGCGACGGCGGCGACCAGGGCCAGGACCGGGCGGACGACCGGCAGGGTCTCCTTCCAGACCAGGAGCTGGGTGAGGCCTCCCGCGACGGCCGCCACGAGGGCGAGGAAGGGCTGGCCACGGCTCACGACATGGCGGCGGAAGAGCTCGGAGAAGTTCCCGATCCGGCCGCAGCCGTAGACGAGCAGCCCGAAGAGGAGGGCCTCGTACACGGTGAGGGCGTCGGAGCCCTCGATGCTGCGGGGACCGCCGGAGATTCCCGGGTTCCACCACTCGCCGGGGGTGAAGAGCTTCAGGGGGACGAGCCGGTAGGGGAGGTAGCCGTTGCGCCAGAGCGACCAGAGGAGGAGGGCGGAGAGGAGGGTGATGACGGCGCCCACGAGGAGGGAGCGGTCGGAGACCTCGTCACCCTGCTCGGGCGGACGCGGTGTGAACCCGAACCGCCAGACGCCGGGGGGCTGCGGGGGGCGGGGCGTACGCAGCCAGGCGTCGAGGGCGGGGGCCCCGGCCGTCGGCTCCTCGACGGGGGGCGGCGGGGCGGCGGGGCGGGCAGGGGGCGGCCCGGGCGGGAGCGGCGGCGGGGCGGTCCAGGCGGAGGGCTGCCCACCCCACGACGCCCCGGGTCCGCGGGCGGCGGCACCTGCGACGCCCCGGGGTCCGCGGGCGGCGGTACCTGTGGAGCCCACGGGTCCGCGGGCGCCTGGGCCCTCGGCGGCTCCCCCGGCGCGGGGTGCGGACCGCCCGGTTCCCCGGCCGGAGGCCGCTCCGGCTCGGGCTGCCCCGGCCAAGGCCGCCGCGATGGCTCCGCCGGCGGCCCCGCCGGTCCGGGCACCCTGTCCGCGCTCGTGCCCCGTACGCCGCGCGTGCCCTCGTCTTCCATGAACCACTGCCCCCTTGACCTGCCGGGTCCATCCGCTGCCCCGGTCAATCTAGTGCGCGCACACGGGGAGTTCAGCAACCCGCCCGAACAGTGACCGTCCCGGACCGGCCCGTGCCCGCATCGCAGCAGGTCGGCAGGTGCGTCGGCAGGCTGCATCCGGCCGGCGCCCCGCCATCTGTCCGCGACGGACAACGACACGCGGCCACCACTCCCGATCGGAGCATGCCCGGGTACGTCGCCCACCCCTAGCCTGCGATGAGCAGAGCGTCCGATACACCCCCAGGAGCCCCTCATGACCGCAATCCCGCAGGAGCGCCGCGTCGTCACTGCCATCCCCGGCCCGAAGTCGGTGGAGCTTCAGGCCCGCCGGCTCGCCGCCGTCGCCGCAGGTGTGGGCTCCACCCTGCCGGTGTTCACCGCCCGCGCCGGTGGCGGGATCATCGAGGACGTGGACGGCAACCGGCTGATCGACTTCGGCTCCGGCATCGCCGTGACCTCGGTCGGCGCCTCCGCCGAGGCCGTCGTACGCCGAGCCTCCGCGCAGCTCGCGGACTTCACCCACACCTGTTTCATGGTCACGCCGTACGAGGGGTACGTCGAGGTCTGTGAGCAGCTCGCCGAGCTGACGCCGGGCGACCACGCCAAGAAGTCGGCGCTGTTCAACTCGGGCGCCGAGGCCGTCGAGAACGCGGTGAAGATCGCCCGCGCCTACACCAAGCGCACCGCCGTCGTCGTCTTCGACCACGGCTACCACGGCCGGACCAACCTCACCATGGGCATGACGGCGAAGAACATGCCGTACAAGCAGGGCTTCGGCCCGTTCGCGCCCGAGGTCTACCGCGTCCCGGTCGCCTACGGCTACCGCTGGCCGACAGGCGCCGAGAACGCCGGTGCCGAGGCGTCGGCCCAGGCCATCGACGAGATCACCAAGCAGATCGGCGCGGAGAACGTCGCCGCGATCATCATCGAGCCGGTGCTCGGCGAGGGCGGCTTCATCGAGCCGGCCAAGGGCTTCCTCCCGGCGATCGCCCGGTTCGCCCAGGACAACGGCATCGTCTTCGTCGCGGACGAGATCCAGTCCGGCTTCTGCCGCACCGGCCAGTGGTTCGCCTGCGAGGACGAGGGCATCGTCCCGGACCTGATCACCACCGCCAAGGGCATCGCGGGCGGTCTGCCGCTCTCCGCCGTGACCGGCCGCGCCGAGATCATGGACGCCGCGCACGCGGGTGGTCTGGGCGGTACGTACGGTGGCAACCCGGTCGCCTGCGCGGGTGCGCTCGGCGCCATCGAGACGATGCGCGAGCTGGACCTGAACGGGAAGGCCCGGCGGATCGAGGAGATCATGAAGGACCGCCTCGGCCAGATGCAGGCGAAGCTCCCGAACGGCGACATCATCGGCGACATCCGCGGCCGTGGCGCCATGATCGCCATCGAGCTGGTGAAGTCCGGCACGAAGGACCCGAACCCGGAGGCGGCCGGCGCGCTCGCCAAGGCCTGCCACGCCGAGGGCGTCATGGTCCTGACCTGCGGCACCTACGGCAACGTGCTGCGCTTCCTGCCGCCGCTGGTGATCGGTGAGGACCTGCTCGACGAGGGCCTGGACGTCATCGAGCAGGCTTTCGGCACGCTCTGATCCTTCGCGCCCCGGTGACAGTCGGGCGGCGGTCCATTCGACGCCGCCTTCCGGCATCCGGGTGAGGGCCTGTGAAGAACGTGTGCGGGGGCGATGGCGGGTGTCGGTTGCGACTGTCGGCCGCCTCTCCGCTGCCGTACGGTTCCTGCAGATGAGAGAAACACATCGCCCGCAGGAGACCGCGGGCGATTCCGGGCCGGGGCTCCCCGAGCACCGTCCCGGGCGTGCCTTCGTGCACGCCTCCGGAGCCCCAGGCTCCGGAACTCCTCACCGATCGGACGGCCGCCCGCCCCACACCCCCCGGGGCGCGCGGCGACCCGGTCCCGCCGGCCATCCCGGAACAACCCCCCCTGTTCCCGGGTGGCCGGCCTCTCTCCTTCTCGGCTCCCTGGTGGCGCTCTTCGCGCTGATCACCTGGCAGGTGGCGGCCGACGGTCCGCTGGTCCGGCTGGACGAGCGCGTCGGCGAGAGCCTCTTCCTGCGCGGTCCCTCGGGCCTGAGCCAGCTCTGCTCGGACCTCGGCGGGGTGGCGGTCGCGCTCCCCGTCCTCGTCTGCGCGATGGCGTACGCGCTGTGGCGCGGTGCCCGGCGGCTGCCGGTGTACGCCGCCCTCACCATGGCGGCCGTGCCCGCGCTGGTGATCCCGCTGAAGGTGGCGACCGCCCGGCAGGGCCCGCTGACCGAGGCCGTCAACTACTACCCGTCGGGCCATACGGCGACGGCGGCGGTGGCGTACGGCGCTTCGGCGCTGCTCCTCCTCGCCGTCCCGCGACCGGCGTGGCTCCGCGCGTGGATGCCGCCCGCCGCCGCTGTCCTGCTGACGGCGGCGACGGGCGCCGGGCTGGTGCTGCACGGCTACCACTGGCCGCTGGACGTGCTGGCGAGCTGGTGCCTGGGGCCGGTGCTGCTGGCGCCGCTGTGGTGGGTCAGCGGTCGGCGGTGTGGGCGGGCGGGACGGCATGGATGATGCCCGTCGCCGCGATCCTCTTCACCCCGGCGACGGGCATCGGTCTGGTGGGTCACCTCAGGGCTGTGCGCCTCAGGGGTGCCTCAGCGGCCGAAGTAGGAGTTGAAGTTCCGGCTGAACTCCCAGTTGTTGAACCGGTCCCAGTTGATCGACCAGGTCATCAGGCCGCGCAGGTCGGACCAGGTCCCGTGGGTCTGGTAGGAGCCGCAGTCGGTCTTCTTCATCAGGCAGTTGAGCGCCTTGTTGACCTCGGCCGGTGAGGTGTGGCCGTTGCCCGCGTTGGTCGAGGCCGGGAGGCCGATGGCGACCTGGTCGGGGCGCAGGCCCGGGAAGACGCGGCTGGTGTTGCCCGCGACCGGGAAGCCGGCGAGCAGCATGTCGGTCATCGCGATGTGGAAGTCCGCGCCGCCCATCGAGTGGTACTGGTTGTCCAGCCCCATGATCGGGCCCGAGTTGTAGTCCTGGACGTGCAGCAGGGTCAGGTCGTCGCGCAGGGCGTGGATGACCGGCAGGTAGGCGCCGGCGCGCGGGTCCTGGCCGCCCCAGGGGCCGGAGCCGTAGAACTGGTAGCCGAGCTGGACGAAGAAGGTCTCGGGCGCCATCGTCAGGATGAAGTCGGAGCCGTACTTGGCCTTGAGGGTCTTCACCGCGGAGATCAGGTTGACGATCACCGGCGAGGTCGGGGAGCGGAAGTCGGTGTCGCCCGTGTTGAGCGAGAGGGAGTGGCCCTCGAAGTCGATGTCCAGGCCGTTCAGGCCGTAGGTGTCGATGATCTTCGAGACCGAGGTGACGAAGGCGTCCCGGGCGGCGGTGGAGGCGAGCTGTACCTGGCCGTTCTGGCCGCCGATGGAGATCAGGACCTTCTTGCCCGCCGCCTGCTTGGCCTTGATGGCGGCCTTGAACTCCGCCTCGGACTCGACGTTCGGGCACTCGGTGACCGGGCAGAGCGAGAAGCGGATATCGCCGGAGGTGACGGAGGTGGGTTCACCGAAGGCGAGGTTGATCACGTCCCAGGAAGCGGGCACGTCCGCCATGCGGGTGTAGCCGGAGCCGTTGGCGAAGCTGGAGTGGAGATAGCCGACCAGCGCCCGGGCGGGCAGCTTGGTGTCGCCGCCGCCCCCGCCGCCCGCCGTGGTGGTCGCGGTGACGGCGGCCGACTTCGCGGACTCGCCGGCCGCGTTGGTGGCGGTGACCTGGAAGCTGTACGCCGTCGAGGCGGCCAGCCCCGTCACGGTGGCGGACGGGCCGGTGGCCGAGGCCACCTTCGTACCGCCTCGGTAGACGTTGTAGCCGCTCGCGTTCGAGACGGCGTTCCAGGAGAGCGACACGGAGGACGAGGTGGTGGCGGTGGTCTTCAGACCGGCCGGGACCGCCGGGACGACCACGGGGTCGCCGCCGGGGCCGACGAGGGTGAGGTCGTCGACGTAGTGGGCGGGAGAGCCGTACCAGCCGTGGGTGTAGACGCTGACGGAGGTGGTGCTGGGGCCGGTGGTGAAGCTGGTGGTGAGCTGCTTCCAGGCGCCGGCGGACTGGGTCCAGGTGGAGACGTCGGTAGTGCCGGTGCCGGTGGCGCCGAGGTAGACGGGGCTTCCCTGTACCCAGGCGCTCAATGTGTAGCGGGAGTTGGGCTTGACCGTGACGGCCTGGGAGCACTTGGCGTTGTCGTTGCCCGCCGGGGTCCCCTTCAGCGCCTTCGTACCGCCGTGCACCGGGGTGGAGACGACCGAGCCGCTGCCCGCGGTGCAGCTCCAGCCGTCGAGGCCCGACTCGAAACCGCCGTTGCGCGCCACGTCCACGTCCGCCGCGCTCGCCGCCGGTGCCGTGGCGACCAGGGCACCGGCGGCGAGCACCGCGGCCGTACAGGTGGCCAGAAGTCCGGAAAATCTGACGGTTGGTCCCGTGCGTTCCACAACAGCCTCCGTGCAGGGGGGAATTGGGTGTGGCGTGCGCACAACATGGTCCAGACCAATCAGGTTGTCAAGACCTCTGGCAGGGGGGTCACCCCCGGTACGGCCTCCGAGCTGCGGGTCACCCCCCTTCGCGGTCGCCCTGGGCGGCGGCTCCGGCCGCCTCGTGCATCGCCAGCTCCAGCAGCCCCGCGTCCGTGAGGGTCCCCGAACCGTCCGGCGGGATCAGCCACCGCACTCCCCCGGCCGCCCGGCCCGGGTGCGGGACGACGATCCAGGTGCCGGGGCCCGCGCCCCGGATGCCGGTACCGATCCAGCGGGACGCGGTGCCCGGCGGGACGAAGAAGCCCATCCGGGACTCGCCGAAGTCGGCGAGGACCGGTCCGGGCCGGTCGATGAGCCGGGTGAGCACGTCCAGCGTCGGATAACCCAGCTCCCCCGGCAGGATCAGCACATCCCAGCGCCGGCCGGCGGGAAGGAGCGCGATCCCCTGCGGGTTCCGCTCCCACTCCCAGCGGCAGGCGCCCGGATCCGGTGCCACCGATGTGAGCCATTCGACCGCGGCCCTGGTCTCCGAGCCAGTCATGACCAGCCTCCCGTTGACGTGTGGGCACCGGCAGGGTCCTACCGGTGCGTACACGGGCGAGAGAGCGTCGGGCGTGAACTATGACGCGGGTTCCGGCTACTTGTCGGTGGTGAGGTGGGTCACACTGTTGGACAAGCTGTCAGCTGTCGAAGCCCAGCCCCAGCTTGTCCATGGTCCTCAGCCAGAGATTGCGGTGCCCGCCGTCGCTGTCGGCGCGGGCGAGGGACCGCTTGGTGATCTCGATCCCGGCCCAGGCGAACGGCTCCGGCGGGAACGGCATCGGCTTCGAGCGGACCATCTCCAGCCGGGTCCGCTCGGTCTCCCCGCCGGCGAGCAGATCCAGCATCACATCGGCCCCGAAACGGGTGGAGCCGACGCCGAGACCCGTATATCCGGCGGCGTAGGCGACCCGTCCCTGATGGGCCGTTCCGAAGAATGCCGTGAAGCGGGAACAGGTGTCGATCGCACCGCCCCAGGCGTGCGTGAAATTCAGTCCGGAAAGCTGCGGAAAACAGCCGAAGAACTGCTCCGCGAGCTTCAGGAACGTCTCCGGCCGCTGGTCCAGATCGGCGCTGAGCTTTCCGCCGTACGGATAGATCGCGTCGTATCCGCCCCACAGGATCCGGTTGTCGGCGGAGAGCCGGAAGTAATGGAACTGGTTCGCGCTGTCGCCGAGCCCCTGGCGCCCCTTCCAGCCGATGGATTCCAACTGCTCGGGCGTGAGCGGTTCGGTCATCAGCGCATAGTCGTAGACCGGCACGGTGTACGGGCGGACCCGCTTGACGAGCGACGGGAAGATGTTGGTGCCGAGCGCGACCCGGCGGGCGAAGACCCTCCCGTACGGCGTACGCACCGCCATCCCCGGGCCGGAGCGCACGAGGTCGAGGCCCCGGGTGTGCTCGTAGATCCGTACGCCCAGCTCCCGGCAGACCCGCTTCAGGCCCCAGGCGAGCTTGGCCGGGTGCAGCATCGCGACGCCGTTGCGGTCCCAGAGGCCGCCGAGGAAGGTGGGTGAGTCGACCTGGGCGCGCAGGGCGTCGCGGTCCAGGAAGTCCACGCCGGTGATGCCGAGCGCGACGATCTCCTGGTGCCATTCCCGCAGCTCTTCGAGCTGGTGGGGCTCGGTGGCGACATCGATCTCGCCGGTCCGCTCGAACTCGCAGTCGATTCCGTAGCGGGCGACGGCCTCCTCGATGGCGTCGAGGTTCCGCTCCCCAAGCTCCCCCAGCTTCGCGATCTCGTCCGGCCACCGCTCCACGCCGTTGGCCAGGCCGTGGGTGAGGGAGGCGGCGCAGAAGCCGCCGTTGCGGCCCGAGGCGGCCCAGCCCACCTCGTGCCCCTCGATGAGGACGACGTCCCGGCCGGGGTCGCGCTCCTTGGCGATGAGCGCGGTCCACAGCCCGCTGTAGCCGCCGCCGACGACGAGGAGGTCGGCGTGCTCGTCGCCGGTGAGGGCGGGCAGCGCATCGGGTCTGGCCGGGTCGTCCAGCCAGTAGGGGACCGGCTTGGCGCCGGAGAGGGATTGTGCGGCGGTACGCATGGCAGCTGGGGCCATGGTTTCCAACTCCTTCAGGACTTTCAGGTTCGAGCGTTGCTCTTTCGCCGGCTCGCGATGAGCTGGCCGACGAGGACCATCGTCACCGCAATGATGAACATGGCGGTGCCGATGACGTTGATCTGGACGGGCGTGCCGCGCTGGGCCGATCCCCAGACGAACATGGGGAAGGTGACGGTGGAGCCCGCGTTGAAATTCGTGATGATGAAATCGTCGAACGAGAGCGCGAAGGCGAGCAGCGCTCCCGCCGCGATTCCCGGTGCGGCGATGGGAAGGGTCACCCGGACAAAGGTCTGCACGGGTCCCGCGTAAAGGTCGCGGGCGGCCTCCTCCAGTCTGGGGTCCATCGACATCACGCGCGCCTTGACGGCCGTCACCACGAAGCTCAGGCAGAACATGATGTGCGCGATCAGCACGGTCCAGAAGCCGAGCTGGGCGCCCATGTTCAGGAAGAGCGTGAGCAGGGACGCGGCCATGACGACCTCGGGCATCGCCATCGGCAGGAAGATCAGCGAGCTGATCGCGCCGCGCGCCCGGAAGCGGTAGCGGACCAGCGCGAAGGCGACCATCGTGCCGAGCACGGTGGCCCCCAGCGTCGCCCAGAAGGCGATCTGGAGCGAGAGCGAGAGCGAGCCGCACATGTCGGCGACGCCGCAGGGGTCCCTCCAGGCGTCCAGCGAGAACCGCTGCCACTCGTAGTTGAAGCGCCCGTTGGGCTTGTTGAACGAGAACACCATCACGACGATGTTCGGCAGGATCATGTACGCGAGGGTGAGCAGACCCGCGATGACGATCAGGTTCCGGCGTATCCAGCGCAGTACGGGCATCAGACCAGGTCCTCCGTCCCGGAGCGGCGGATGTAGAAGGTGACCATCAGCAGGACGATCGCCATGAGGATGAACGAGAGCGCGGCGGCCGTCGGATAGTCCAGGACCCGCAGGAACTGGCTCTGGATGACGCTGCCGACCATCTTGGTGTCGGTGGAGCCCAGCAGCTCGGCGTTGACGTAGTCACCGCTGGCCGGGATGAAGGTCAGCAGGGTGCCGGAGACGACGCCGGGCATGGAGAGCGGGAACGTCACCTTGCGGAAGGTGGTGGCGGGCGTGGCGTAGAGGTCGCCCGCCGCCTCGTGCAGCCGGCCGTCGATCCGCTCCAGCGAGGTGTAGAGCGGCAGGATCATGAACGGCAGGAAGTTGTACGTCAGACCGCAGACGACGGCCATCGGCGTGGCGAGGACCCGGTTGGACTCGGTCCAGCCGAGCCAGCTGGTGACGTCCAGGACGTGCAGGGTGTTGAGCACGTCCACGACCGCGCCGCCGTCGGCGAGGATCGTCTTCCACGCCAGCGTACGGATGAGGAAGCTGGTGAAGAACGGGGCGATGACCAGCACCAGCACCAGGTTGCGCCAGCGGCCCGCCTTGAAGGCGATGAGGTAGGCGAGCGGGTAGCCCAGCAGCAGGCAGAGGATCGTGGCGGTGCCCGCGTACAGCAGGGACCGGATGAACTGCGGGTAGTAGTCCCGCAGCGCGTCCACGTACGTCTGGAAGTGCCAGGTGACCTCGAAGCCCTGCTCCAGCGAGCCGGTCTGTACGGAGGTGGAGGCCTGGTAGACCAGCGGCAGCGCGAAGAAGACCAGCAGCCACAGGATGCCGGGGAGCAGCAGCCAGTACGGGACGAGCCGTTTACGGGTGGAGGGCTTGCGGAGCGTGGGCTGCCGGGGCTCCTCGGGGTTCGGGGAGGGCGCGGGCGGCGCCTTGGTGGCGCTCACTCCGCGTCCTCCACGCTGGTGGCGCCCGCGTCGATGTCCTGGTCGGCGTCGAGGCCGAAGGTGTGGGCCGGGTTCCAGTGCAGGACGACCTCGGCACCGGGGACGAGCCGCGTATCCCTCTCGACGTTCTGCTCGTACACCTGGAGCGCGGTCCCGGCCGGGCTCTCGACCACGTACTGCGTGGAGACGCCGATGAAGCTGGAGTCGGTGATGCGGCCGGTGACCCGGTTGCGGCCCGCGGCGATGTCATCCGCGTCGTCCGCGTGGGCGAGGGAGATCTTCTCGGGCCGGATGCCGAGGAGGAGCCGGCCGCCGCTGGTGGTGGGAGCCGAACATCGCTCCCGGGGCAGCGCCAGCTTTCCGCCGCCCGCGGCCACCACCAGGTCCTCGCCGGCCGACACGATCTCGCCCGCGATGAGGTTGGAGGTGCCGAGGAAGTTGGCGACGAAGGTGGTGCGCGGGTTCTCGTAGAGGTCGGCGGGGGCGCCGAGCTGTTCGACCCGGCCGCCGTTCATCACCGCGACGGTGTCGGCCATGGTCATGGCCTCCTCCTGGTCGTGGGTGACGTGCACGAAGGTGATGCCGACCTCGGTCTGGATCCGCTTGAGCTCCAGCTGCATCTGGCGGCGGAGCTTGAGGTCGAGGGCGCCGAGCGGCTCGTCCAGCAGCAGGACCTGCGGGTGGTTGATGAGCGCGCGGGCGACGGCGACGCGCTGCTGCTGGCCACCGGAGAGCTGGTGCGGTTTGCGGCGGGCGAAGTCGCCGAGCTGGACCAACTCCAGCATGTCGTCGACCTGCTTCTTCACCGACTTGACGCCGCGCCGGCGCAGGCCGAAGGCGACGTTCTCGGTGATGTCCAGGTGCGGGAAGAGCGCGTAGCTCTGGAAGACGGTGTTGACCGGCCGCTTGTACGGGGGCAGGTCGGTGATGTCCTTGCCGCCGAGGAACACCGTGCCGGTGGTGGCCTCCTCCAGCCCGGCGATCATCCGCAGGGTGGTGGTCTTGCCGCAGCCGGAGGCGCCGAGCAGGGCGAAGAAGGAGCCCTGCGGGACGGTCAGGTCCAGGGGCTGTACGGCGGTGAAGGAGCCGTAGGTCTTGCTGATCCCGACGAGGCGGACATCGCCGCCCGCGGTCTGCTGCTGCTGTGTCATGGGTCGCGGTCCCAGTGTGTTCGGGGGGAGTTCGGAGGGAGGCGGGGCCGGTGGGGTACCGGCGGTCACCGGGTCAGGCGCCGATGAGTTTGGCGAACTTCTCCTCGTACGCCGTCTCTTCCTCCGTACTCAGGGAGCGGAAGGAACGGGACTTCGCCGCCATCTCCCGGTCGGGGAGGATCAGGGTGTTGGAGGCCATCGACTCGTCGATCCTGGCGAGTTCGTCGCGTACGCCGTCGACCGGGCAGACGTAGTTGATGTACGCGGCGAGCTGGGCGGCGACCGGCGGCTCGTAGTAGTGGTCGATGAGCTTCTCGGCGTTGGTCTTGTGCCGGGCCTGCGCGGGGACCAGGAGGTTGTCGCTGGAGATGATGTAGCCGGCGGCCGGGATCGCGTACTTGATGTCCGGGTTGTCGGTCTGGAGCTGGACGATGTCCCCGGCCCAGCCGACGCAGGCGGCGATGTCGCCCTTGCTGAGGTCGGCGGTGTAGTCGTTGCCGGTGAAGCGGCGGATCTGCTTCTTGTCGACGGCCTTCTGGAGCCGGCCGATCGCCCCGTCGAAGTCGGCGTCGGTGAACTTCCCCGGGTCCTTGCCCTGGTCGAGGAGGGTCATGCCGATGGTGTCGCGCATCTCGGAGAGGAAGGAGACGCGGCCCTTGAGCTTGGGGTCGTCCAGGAGCTGGGTGACCGAGTCGACCTTCCGGCCGCCGGTCGCCTTCACGTTGTAGGCGATCACCGTGGGGATGCCGGTCCAGGGGTAGGAGTAGGCGCGGCCCGGGTCCCAGTCGGGGGTGCGGAACTGGGCGGAGACGTTGGCGAAGGCGTGCGGGAGGTTCGAGGGGTCCAGCTTCTGCGCCCAGCCGAGCCGGATGATGCGGGCGGCCAGCCAGTCGGTGACGCAGATGAGGTCGCGTCCGGTGTTCTGGCCGGCGGCGAGCTGCGGTTTGATCTTCCCGAAGAACTCGACGTTGTCGTTGATGTCCTCGGTGTACTTGACCTTGATGCCGGTGCGCTTCGTGAAGGCCGCGAGGGTGGGGCGGCTCTTCTCGTCGTCGCTGACGTCCATGTACTCGGTCCAGTTGGAGAAGTTCACCACCTTCTCCTTCGCCGAGTGGTCGTCGGCGGCGGCGGCTCCCTCGGCGCGTCCGGCGGGCGGGATGCCGCAGGCGCCGAGGGTGGCTATCCCGCCCAGGGCAAGGGCGCCCATGCCGGAGGCGCGCAGCAGGGAGCGGCGGGTGAGGGCGCCCCTGCCGCTGGTCAGGGAACGCCTCATGGCCGCCAGCTGGACCGGCGAGAGGCGCTCGGGCTCGTAACTCTCCATACGCTGTATGCCCTTTCGGGTGGGAGGCCGCTGGGGGGCCTGTCGGCCCCCGGTCGCGCGGCAGCTGCTATCGGTCCCCGAAGATCGTGCGGTGCCAGTCCTTGCGGGCGACCGCGGTGTTGTCGTACATGACGTGCTTGACCTGCGTGTACTCCTCGAAGGAGTACGCCGACATGTCCTTGCCGAAGCCGCTGGCCTTGTATCCGCCGTGCGGCATCTCGGAGAGGATCGGGATGTGGTCGTTCACCCACACACAGCCCGCCTGGATCTCGCGGGTGGCGCGGTTCGCGCGGTACAGGTCGCGGGTCCAGGCGGAGGCGGCCAGTCCGTACGGGGTGTCGTTGGCGAGGGCGATGCCCTCGTCGTCGGTGTCGAAGGGCAGCACCACCAGGACCGGGCCGAAGATCTCCGACTGGACGATCTCGCTGTCCTGGGCGGCGCCCGCGACGAGGGTGGGCCGGTAGTACGCGCCGTCGGCGAGTTCGCCGCCGGGGGCCTCGCCGCCGGTGACGACCTGGGCGTAGCCGCGGGCCCGCTCCACGAAGGCGGCGACACGGTCGCGCTGGGCGTGGCTGATGAGGGGGCCGAGGTCGGTGGCGGCGTCGAAGGGGTCGCCGAGGCGGACGGTCTCCATGAGGGCGGCGACGTCGCGGACGAAGGCGTCGTAGAGGGGGCGCTGGACGTAGGCGCGGGTGGCGGCGGTGCAGTCCTGGCCGGTGTTGATGAGCGATCCGGCGACCGCGCCGTGGACGGCGGCCTCCAGGTCGGCGTCGTCGAAGACCACGAAGGGGGCCTTGCCGCCGAGCTCCAGGTGGAGCCGCTTGACGGTGGCGGTGGCGATCTCCGCGACCCGCTTGCCGACGGCGGTGGAGCCGGTGAAGGAGGTCATCACGACATCCGGGTGGCCCACCAGGTGCTCGCCCGCCTCCTGGCCGGCGCCGGTGACGATGTTGATGACGCCGTCGGGGATGCCCGCCTCGGTGGCGGCCTGGGCGAACATCAGCGAGGTCAGCGGGGTGAGCTCGGCGGGCTTGAGGACGATGGTGTTGCCCGCGGCGACCGCCGGGAGGATCTTCCAGGCGGCCATCTGGAGGGGGTAGTTCCAGGGGGCGATGGAGCCGACGACCCCGATCGCCTCGCGGCGTACGTACGAGGTGTGGTCGCCGTCGTACTCGGCGGCGGCCTTGCCCTCCAGATGGCGGGCGGCCCCCGCGAAGAAGGCGGCGTTGTCGACGGTCCCGGGCACGTCGAACTCGGTGGAGAGCTTGACCGGCTTCCCGCACTGGAGGGACTCGGCGTACGCGAAGTCGTCGGCCTGCTCGGCGAGGACGGCGGCGAACCGGTGCAGGGCCTCGGAGCGCTCGCCGGGGGTGGTGCCCGACCAGCCGGGGAAGGCGGCCTTGGCGGCGGCGACGGCCGCGTCCACGTCCCCGGTGCCCGCCAGCTCGTACCGCAGGACGCTCTCGCCGGTCGCCGGGTTCACCACGTCGTGGTGGCGGCCGGACGTGCCCGGGAGCAGCTTGCCGCCGATGTACTGCGCACCTTCCGCGAAGCGGTCCTGAACCTGGAAGCCGTTGCTCATGACGCTCTCCTCCGCCGCTGTACCCGCTGGGCGGGGTCGGCGTAGCCTCTTCGTGAATTGAGTGCCGATCCTGACAGAGGGGTCCAGGCCCAACAAGTGATTCCGTTGTTGCCTTTTGGTTACGCGACGGAATCTGTCGACCATGTGTCGTGTCGGTGCGGAAATCCCCGTACGGAGTGTCAGTGGCGGATGCCACACTCACATGCCATGGGACCGATCGATGAGCTTCTGGCCGACGTGGCGCAGGGCAAGCGGGTGAAGTATCTGCCGTTCTGGGGTCACAGCTCGCGCCCGGACGGCCGGCTCGGGCCGAGCTGTCTGAGCCAGTGGTGGCCGTCGCCGTTCACGGTGGACGGGGTGACGTACGCAAGCGCCGAGCACTGGATGATGGCCGGCAAGGCCCGCCTCTTCGGCGATACGGAGGCGGAGCGGGCGGCCGTTGCGGCGAGCGGCCCGGCGGCGGCGAAGAAGACGGGGCGGCTGGTGCGCGGCTTCGACGAGGACGTGTGGATACGGGAGCGGTTCGCCCTGGTCGTGGAGGGCTCCACGCACAAGTTCGGGCAGGACCCCGGGCTGGCCGGCTATCTGCTGGGCACCGGCGACCGGGTGCTGGTGGAGGCGTCGCCGCTGGACCGGATCTGGGGGATCGGGCTGGCCGCGGACGACGAGCGGGTGGAGCGGCCGCAGGAGTGGCGGGGGCTCAATCTGCTGGGGTTCGCACTGATGGAGGCCCGGGAGCGGCTGCGGGCGGCCTAGACCGACGCGGGCCTTCCGGGACCGGCTGCGGGCGGCTTAGCCCCCCTGGTACGGCAGCGCCGCCCGGTCCGGCGGGGAGTCGTCCCTGCCGGGGCGGGCGGCGCGGATGCGGTACGTCCCCGTGGCTAGCCGCGGCCCTCGATGACCAGCGACGTGGCGAAGGGGTCGTCGTCGTAGGTGTCGTCGAAGCTGGAGTCACCGTTGGCGATGGCCCAGATGATGAAGCCGAGGAGCACGGAGCCGATCACGATGCCGACCGATCCCGTGATGATCCCGGCGATCGCCATGCCCCGGTTGGTGGCCTCGCCGCGCTTGGCCCGGCCGAGGCCGATGATGCCGAAGATCAGCGCGAGGATGCCGAGGATGATGTTCACCCCGTACAGGCAGAAGCCGACGATCGAGATGATGCCGAGCACCAGCGCGGCCGTGCCGAGGCCGTTGGAGGGCTGCGGCCCCCAGGGCTGCTGGCCGCCGTAGGGGTCGTACCCGGGATAGCCGGCGTACGGCTGCGCCGGGGGTGCCGGGTAGCCGTAGTGCGCGGTGCCGGGCGGTGCCTGGTGGCCGGGGCCGGCCGGTCCGACCGGCGGCGGCGGTACGGCCGAGGGCGGCGGGCCGAAGCCGCCGCCCGCCGGTATCGGCCCGGTGGATTCCGGGGCCGGGCCCGCACTCGGCATCGACGTCACGGTCTGCTGGTCGTGGACGGTGGGCGGGGGCGGAGTGGGGGCGTCCTGCTTGCCCAGCTCCACCCTGCTCTCCGGCGGTGCCCACGGATCGCGCGCGGCCCCACCCCCGGGCTGCTCTGTGTTGTCTGACATGGGCCTCCCCCATCGTGATCCCGTCATGCTACGGCCCGGCCCCCGTCGCCTCACCCCGCCTACGATGATCGGTGCGGCCGGCCGGACACCCCCTGGGGCCCCGCCGCCGTACACGCCGAACCGGGAGAGAGACACATGACCGATCCGCACCCCTTCATCGCCGGGCTGCCCAAGGCCGAGCTGCACGTCCACCACGTGGGGTCCGCCTCGCCCCGGATCGTCGCCGAACTGGCCGCCCGCCACCCGGACTCCAAGGTGCCGACCGACCCCGAGGCGCTGGCCGACTACTTCACCTTCACCGACTTCGCGCACTTCATCGAGGTCTACCTCTCGGTGGTGGACCTGATCCGCACCCCCGAGGACGTCCGGCTGCTCACCTTCGAGGTGGCCCGGGACATGGCCCGGCAGAACATCCGGTACGCGGAGCTGACCGTGACCCCGTTCAGCTCCACCCGGCGCGGGATCCCGGAGGTGGCCTTCATGGAGGCCATCGAGGACGCCCGCAAGTCCGCCGAGTCCGAGCTGGGCGTCACCCTGCGCTGGTGCTTCGACATCCCCGGCGAGGCCGGGCTCCAGGCCGCCGAGGAGACCGCCCGGCTGGCGGTGGAGCGGCGGCCCGAGGGGCTCGTCTCCTTCGGGCTCGGCGGTCCGGAGATCGGGGTGGCGCGCCCGCAGTTCAAGCCCTACTTCGACCGGGCCATCGCCGAGGGCCTCCACTCGGTGCCGCACGCCGGGGAGACCACCGGACCGCAGACCGTCTGGGACGCGCTCACCGTACTGCGCGCCGAGCGCATCGGCCACGGCACCAGCTCCGTCCAGGACCCGAAGCTGCTGGAGCACCTCGCCGAGCACCGGATCGCCCTGGAGGTCTGCCCGACGTCGAACATCGCCACCCGCGCGGTCACCGACATCGAACTCCACCCGATCCGGGAGATGGTCCAGGCCGGTGTCCTGGTCACCGTCAACAGCGACGACCCGCCGATGTTCGGCACCGACCTGAACAACGAGTACGGTGTGGCCGCCCGGCTGCTGGGCCTCGACGAGCAGGGCATCGCCGACCTCGCGAAGAACGCGGTGGAGGCCTCGTTCCTGGACCCGGCCGGCAAGCGGCGGCTGGCCGAGGAGATCGACACGTACACGGCGAACTGGCTCCGGGGTCCCGCCCGCTGACCCCGGTCGTCACAATGGCCCCATGGCCGACACCACCACCCGCTTCACCGCCGTAGGACACCGCGGCGACCCGTACCGGGCCCGCGAGAACACGCTGCCCTCGATCCGCTCCGCCCTCGACCGGGGGGCGGACGCGGTCGAGATCGACGTACGCGTCACCCGCGACGGGGTGCCCGTCCTCCTCCACGACGCGACGCTGGAGCGGCTGTGGGGCCATGACCGGCGCGTCGACCGGCTGACCCACCAGGAGGTGCTGGAGCTGACCGGCGGCGGGGTGCCGACCCTGGCCGAGGCACTGGACGCCGCCGGGGAGCACCGGTTGATGGTGGACCTGCCCGGCTCCACGGACGCCTCGGTGAAGAAGGTCGTCGGGACGGTCCTGGAGTGCGGGGCGGGCGAGCGGGCGTACTACTGCGCGAACGCGGACGCGATGCTGCGGGTGCGGGCGGCGGACCCGGCCGCCGAGATCGCGCTGACCTGGACGACGCTCGCCCCGCCGCGTCCGGTGCTGCTGGAGGCGGTGAGGCCGCGCTGGCTGAACTACCGCTTCGGGCTGGTCAGCCGCGAACTGGCCGACCGGGCGCACCGGGACGGACTGCTGGTCTCCGCCTGGACGGCCGACACCAGGCGCACGATGCGCCGGCTGATGGAGCGGGGCGTCGACTCGATCACCACCAACCGGATCGACACCCTGCACAAGCTGCGTACCAAATCCCCTGCGCCTAGGGCCTCTTGATCGGTCCGGCATGATGGTCGGTGCCGTATCGCCGGACGGGTACCGAGGAGCAGCAGACGTGAGTGAGCGCCGACCGCAGGCCGCAGCCCCCGACCGGATACGTACAGATGTCGCGCACAACGCCCGGGTCTGGAACTACTGGCTGGGCGGCAAGGACCACTACCCGGTGGACCGGGCGGTGGGCGACCAGGTGACCGGGATGTACCCGAGCATCGGTGAAGTGGCCCGCGCCGACCGGGCGTTCCTCGGCCGGGCGGTGCGGCATCTGGCCGGGGACGTGGGCGTCGACCAGTTCCTGGACATCGGCACCGGCCTGCCGACGGCCGACAACACCCACGAGGTCGCCCAGCACACCGCCCCGCACTCCCGGGTCGTCTATGTCGACAACGATCCGATCGTGCTGGCCCACGCGCGGGCCCTGCTCAGCAGTTCGCTGGAGGGTGCCACCGAGTACGTCGACGCGGACGCGCACCACCCGGAGCGGATCCTGAGGGCGGCCGAACCCACGCTGGATCTGCGGCGGCCGGTCGCGGTGATGATGCTCGGCATCCTCAACTTCGTGCTGGACACGGACGAGGCGCGGTCCGTCGTCCGTACGCTGATGGCGGCCGTGCCCTCCGGCAGCCATCTCGTCCTCACCCATCCGACGCTGGAGCTGGGCGGTGAGGGCAACGAGGCGGCGATGCGCTTCTGGAACGAGAACGCCACCCCGCCGATCACCGCTCGCAGCCGCGAGGAGGTCGCGTCGTTCCTGGACGGGCTGGAGCTGCTGGAGCCGGGGATCGTCTCCTGCTCCCGCTGGCGTACGAACCCGCGGGAGCCGGAGGTGGCGCAGTTCGGGGTGGTGGCCCGGAAGCCGTGAGGCTCAGGCGCTCGCCGGGACGGGAGCCGCCGGGGACGGTGGCTGCTCCAGCAGTTCCAGCCGCTTGATCATGCGGCGGACGATCAGCAGCGGGACGACGCCGAAGACCCCGAAGGACATGTCGATCACGCTCCACCAGAAGGGGATGCCCCGGATCGGGCCGCAGACCAGCGCGAGCGGGATGATCCCGGCGCAGGCGATCATGCCGAACTCGATGACCCAGATGTTGCGGACCGGGTCGCGGTAGGGCCCGTAGAAGGCGACCGCGATGACCAGGTGGGCGAAGGCCAGCCAGTCGGTGCCGTACAGCATGAACGGCTGGTCCCGGTCGATGGTGTCGACCCCTTCACGGACCCGGGTGATCCACTCCATCAGGCCGGGGAGGTGTTCGGGGACCGGGGAGGCAGAGGCCTTCAGCAGCTCCTCGGCCCAGCGGAGTTCGGTGACGAGCGGGAAGGCGGTGAGCCCGCTCAGGACCAGAGAGACGATGAAGAAGACCAACCACCCGCGTATACGCCGTGTGAGGGCGTGTCGCTCGCTCATATCCGCAGCGTATGCCCGCGTTTACGCGCTCTTCAGGCTGCCCCTGGTACGGGCTCACAACCCGACGATGGCGTTCCACTTCTTGGCGAAGCCCGTCCGCTCCTCGGAGGTGATGTCGCGCGCGATGGCGAGCCGTTCGCGCATCGCGTCGTCGGGGAAGATCAGCGGATCCTCGGCGAGCGCGGCCGTCTCCTCGTCCTTCGAGGAGGCGAGGACGTCACGGGCGGCGGGGACCGGGCAGACGTAGTTGACCCAGGTGGCGAGTTCGGCGGCGATCTCGGGGTCGTAGTAGTGGTCCACGAGGCGTTCCGCGTTGCGCTTGTGGCGGGCGAGGTTGGGGATCATCAGCGACTCCGCCCACAGCTCGGCGCCCTCCTCGGGGACGACGAACTCGATGTCCGGGTTGTCCGCCCGGAGCTGGATGACATCGCCGGAGTACGCCTGACAGGCCAGCACATCGCCGGTGGAGAGGTCCTTGATGTAGTCGTTGCCGGTGAAGCGGCGGATGTGCTTGGAGCGGACCCGCTTCTCGACGTGCTCGCACATCGTGTGGAAGTCGTCGGCCGTCCACCGGGTGATGTCGACGCCGTCGCCCTGCATCAGCAGCGCGAACGACTCGTCGAGTCCGGACAGCAGCGTCACCTTGCCGCGAAGATCGCCCGCCCACAGGTCCTGGGTGGAGCGGATCTCGCGGCCGAGCCGCTTCCGGTTGTACGCGATGCCGGTGATCCCGGACTGCCAGGGGACGCTGTGGCGCCGCCCCTCGTCGAACGCGGGCGAACGGAGCTGCGGATCGAGGTACTTGGCCACGTTGGGCTGGTTGGCCCGGTCCATCTCCTGGACCCAGCCCAGCCGGACGAAGCGGGCGGCCATCCAGTCGCTGATGACGATCAGGTCGCGCCCGGTCTCCTGGCGGTTCATCAGGGCCGGGCTGATCTTCCCGAAGAACTCGTCGTTGTCGTTGATCTCCTCGGTGTACGTGACGGAGATCCCGGTCCGTTCGGTGAAGGCGTCCAGGGTGGGCCGCTTCGAGGTGTTCTCGTCGTCGGTGTCGATGTAGAGCGGCCAGTTGGCGAAGTGGAGGCGGTGGTCGGTGGCGGAGCTGTCGCGCCCGGCCCGCTCCCCCGGCTCCACGAAGGCGGCGGGCACCCCGCAGCCGGCCAGGCCGGCCCCGGCCGCCCCCGCCCCGAGGGCGCGCAGCAGGGAACGGCGGGACATGGGGTTCTTCGGGATCACTCGCACCCGCGCAGGATGCCCCTCGGCCACGGCGGCGGGCAATGGACCAAGCGTCCAGCGGGACGGGCCCCTTCCGCACACCCTGTACAGGGCCCGGATACGGGAACGGCCCCGGGCGCGGGGCCCGGGGCCGTATCCGTACGGCGTGCGCGGCGGTCAGTCCTCGATGGACGTCATGACGTGCTTGACGCGGGTGTAGTCCTCGAAGCCGTACGCCGACAGGTCCTTGCCGTAGCCGGACTTCTTGAACCCGCCGTGCGGCATCTCCGCGACCAGCGGGATGTGGGTGTTGATCCACACACAGCCGAAGTCGAGGTTCTTGGACATGCGCATGGCGCGGGAGTGGTTCTGCGTCCAGACCGAGGAGGCGAGCGCGTACTCGACGCCGTTGGCGTACGCGACGGCCTGGTCCTCGTCGGTGAACGACTGGACCGTGATGACCGGCCCGAAGACCTCGTTCTGGATGATCTCGTCGTCCTGCTCGAGGCCGGAGACGACGGTCGGGGCGTAGAAGTAGCCCTTGTCGCCGACCCGGTGGCCGCCCGCCTCGACCTTGGCGTGGGCGGGGAGGCGGTCGATGAAGCCGCTGACCTGCTTGAGCTGGTTGGCGTTGTTGAGCGGTCCGTACGCCACGTCCTCGTCGTCGGGCTGCCCGGTCTTCGTGTCCGCGGCGGCCTTGGCGAGCGCGGTGACGAACTCGTCGTGGATCGACTCGTGGACCAGGACGCGGGTCGCGGCCGTACAGTCCTGGCCCGCGTTGAAGAAGCCCGCCTCCGAGACGCCCGCGACGGTCCTGGCGATGTCGGCGTCCTCGAAGACGACGACGGGCGCCTTGCCGCCCAGCTCCAGGTGGACGCGCTTGACGTCCTTGGCGGCCGACTCGGCGACCTGGATGCCGGCCCGGACCGAACCGGTGATGGAGGCCATCGCCGGGGTCGGGTGCTCCACCATCGCGCGGCCGGTGTCCCGGTCGCCGCACAGGACGTTGAAGACGCCCTTGGGCAGGAACTGGCCCATGATCTCGGCCATCAGCACGGTCGACGCCGGGGTGGTGTCGGACGGCTTGATCACGACGGTGTTGCCCGCGGCGAGCGCCGGGGCGAACTTCCACACGGCCATCATCATCGGGTAGTTCCACGGCGCGACCTGCGCGCATACGCCGACGGGCTCGCGGCGCACGATGGAGGTCAGGCCCTCCATGTACTCGCCGGCCGAGCGGCCCTCCAGGAGACGGGCGGCACCGGCGAAGAAGCGGATCTGGTCCACCATCGGCGGGATCTCTTCGCTGCGGGTGAGCCCGATCGGCTTGCCGGTGTTCTCCGACTCGGCGGCGATCAGGTCCTCCGCGCGCTCCTCGAAGGCGTCCGCGATCTTCAGCAGGGCCTTCTGGCGCTCGGCGGGCGTCGTGTCGCGCCAGGCCGGGAAGGCGGCCGCGGCGGCCTCCATGGCGGCATCGACATCGGCCTGGCCGGAGAGCGGCGAGGTCGCGTAGACCTCTTCCGTCACCGGGCTGACCACATCGATGGTCCGCCCGTCCGCGGCGTCCCGGAACTCCCCGTTGATGTAGTTGCGCAGACGGCGCACCTCGGTGGTCATGACCACCCCTCCTGTCGGCTGTCCGATGGGTGAGATGTCCACCCTAATCGTTCCGGTGACGCTTTCGACATAGGCAACCACCCCTAGCTTCGGATTCAGTCGGTAATGAGCACTCAGTCAACGAATTTCATCGATCTGGGGTTGCGAGACAGACGAGTGCGGTGCAGAGTGGATGCGTGGCAAGTCGCAGCGCAGACTCCAGGACCGGGAACGGATCGCCGCCGGCGGTCGATGCCGTCTCCCTCGCAATCATCGAGCAGCTCCAGGAGGACGGACGCCGTCCGTACGCCGCGATCGGCAAGGCCGTCGGCCTCTCCGAAGCGGCTGTGCGCCAGCGCGTCCAGAAGCTTCTCGACCAGGGCGTGATGCAGATCGTGGCCGTGACGGACCCGCTCACCGTGGGGTTCCGGCGCCAGGCGATGGTCGGCATCAATGTCGAGGGCGACCTCGACCCGGTGGCCGAAGCCCTGTCGGCCATGGCCGAGTGCGAGTACGTGGTGATGACCGCGGGCTCCTTCGACCTGATGGTGGAGATCGTCTGCGAGGACGACGACCACCTGCTGGAGACGATCAACAAACGCATCCGGGCCATTCCCGGCGTGCGCTCCACCGAGAGCTTTGTTTACCTCAAGCTCAAGAAGCAGACCTACATGTGGGGAACCCGATAGCCGTGAGCAAGGACCTCAGCCGAACCGCGTACGACCACCTGTGGATGCACTTCACCCGCATGTCGGACTACGAGAACGCACCCGTTCCCACCATCGTGCGTGGCGAGGGAACCTACATCTTCGACGACCAGGGCAAGCGCTACCTCGACGGCCTCTCCGGCCTGTTCGTGGTCAACGCCGGCCACGGCCGTCACGAGCTCGCCGAGACGGCGTACAAGCAGGGCCAGGAGCTCGCCTTCTTCCCGGTGTGGTCCTACGCCCACCCGAAGGCCGTGGAGCTGGCCGAGCGTCTCGCCGACTACGCCCCGGGCGACCTCAACAAGGTCTTCTTCACCACCGGTGGCGGCGAGGCCGTCGAGACCGCCTGGAAGCTGGCCAAGCAGTACTTCAAGCTCAAGGGCCAGCCGACCAAGTACAAGGTCATCTCGCGTGCCGTCGCCTACCACGGCACCCCGCAGGGCGCCCTGTCCATCACCGGACTCCCGGCGCTCAAGGCCCCCTTCGAGCCGCTGGTGCCCGGCGCGCACAAGGTGCCGAACACCAACATCTACCGCGCCCCGCTCTTCGGCGACGACCCGGTGGCCTTCGGCCGCTGGGCCGCCGACCAGATCGAGCAGGAGATCCTCTTCGAGGGTCCGGAGACCGTCGCCGCGGTCTTCCTGGAGCCCGTGCAGAACGCGGGCGGCTGCTTCCCGCCGCCGCCCGGCTACTTCCAGCGGGTCCGCGAGATCTGCGACAAGTACGACGTGCTGCTCGTATCGGACGAGGTCATCTGCGCCTTCGGCCGCCTCGGCACGATCTTCGCCTGCGACAAGTTCGGTTACGTACCGGACATGATCACCTGCGCGAAGGGCATGACCTCCGGCTACTCCCCGATCGGTGCCTGCATCGTCTCGGACCGGATCGCCGAGCCCTTCTACCAGGGCGGCAACACCTTCCTGCACGGCTACACCTTCGGCGGCCACCCGGTCTCCGCGGCGGTCGGCCTCGCCAACCTGGACATCTTCGAGCGCGAGAACCTCACGCAGCACGTCCTGGACAACGAGAACGCCTTCCTCACCACGCTGCAGAAGCTGCACGATCTGCCGATCGTCGGTGACGTCCGCGGCAACGGCTTCTTCTACGGCATCGAGCTGGTGAAGGACAAGGCCACCAAGGAGACGTTCACCGACGAGGAGACCGAGCGCGTCCTGTACGGCTTCCTCTCCAAGGCGCTGTACGACAACGGCCTGTACTGCCGGGCCGACGACCGCGGCGACCCGGTCGTCCAGCTCGCGCCGCCGCTGATCTCGGACCAGTCGACGTTCGACGAGATCGAGGGCATCCTGCGTGCCGTGCTGACGGAGGCGTGGACGAAGCTCTGACCACCCCCGTGAACGCCGGATGATCATCATTCAGCGGTCATTTCATACGGTCCACCCGGCCCGGATGCGCCCTTTCGAGTGAGAAGGGGAGCGTCCGGGCCGCGTGCTGTCCGTACTCACCGGTCCGACTATCTACGGTGCCCAGTGACCGATCGGCCGCGTCCTCGTTCCCCCGTACGGGGGAACGGGAAAACTCATCCGAACCGAGGTGTACGCCATGGTGGCCCCGCCGGACAACGACGTGATCTGGGCGCGTTCCCTGCACCACTCCCACAACGGATCGCCCGGTCTCGGCGGTGTCTCCGTCTCCGTCCGCGACGCCGAGATCCTGGCTGTGACCGGCCCGCGCGGCAGCGGGAAGACGACCCTGCTGCACTGTCTGTCGGGCCGGCTGGTGCCCGAGCAGGGCGAGGTCTGGTTCAACAGCGTCCCCGTGCACACGATGGCCCCGCGGGTCCGTGAGCGGCTGCGGAGGGAACGGTTCGGCTGGATCGGCGCCGACCCGGAGCTCGTCCCCGAGCTCACCACCTGGGAGAACGCGGCGCTGCCGCTGCTGCTGCGCGGCGCATCGCACCGGGCCGCCAAGAAGGCCGCCACCGAGTGGCTGGAGCGCCTGGACATCGCCCCGCTCGCCAAGAAGCGCCCGCACGCCCTGCTCCAGGCCGAGCGCCAGCGGGTCTCCGTCGCCCGGGCCCTGTGCGCCCGGCCGACGGTGGTCTTCGCCGACGAGCCCACCGCGACCCTGCACCGGGCCGAGCGCTCCCAGCTCCTGCGCACCCTGACCGCCGCGGCCCGCTCGCACGGCATCACGGTGGTCCTGGCCACCCATGACGCCGAGGTCGCCGCCCTCGCCGACCGGACCGTGCCCCTGCTGGACGGCCGCCGCGTCGCCACCGTCGCCCTGCCCGGCGTTCCGGCCGACACGGAGGGCAGCGCGGCGTGCTCGCTCTCCGTCTAGCCCGCGGTACCCACCCCCTCGTCCTGGTCCGGCGGCTCCTCGTGGCCGCCGCCTCCGCCGGTGTCGGCTTCCTGCTCCTCTGCTCCCTGGGGTACGCCGCCGCGCACCCCGCGTCCGCCGGTTCGGTGCTGCGGCTGCTGTGGTGCTTCATCCCGCTGGCCGCCACCGTGCAGTTCGCCGTCGCGGTGGCCCGTACGGACCCGAGCACGCGCCCCCGGCCGGGCCTCTCCTCCGTCGGCCTCGGCCCGGTGCGGCTCTCGGCGCTGGCCGCCGTCTCGACCGCGATCTCCACCACGCTCGGCTCCCTGGTGGCGCTGCTCTTCTTCCTGCATCTGCGGGGCGATCTGACCGGGATGCCGTTCGACGGCGGCGCGGCGGAGTTCCTCGGCGCGGGCACCCCGTTGCCGCTGGCCGCCGCCTTGATGCTGCTGGCCCTCGTACCGGTGGCGTCGACGACGGCGAGCGCGCTCGCGCTGCGGTCCCGGCCCGACCCGGCCCGGGACACCTTCGGCTCCGAGGAACTCCCGGAGCCCGCCCCCGCGCCGAGCGGCCTTCCCTGGGGAGTGGCGCTGGTGGCCGTGGGGCTGGCGGTGGAGGCGTACGCGTCCCGGGAGGGGGCCGGGAGCGCGTTCCCGCTGCCGGGCCGGTTCGAGGCGACCCCGGTCGCGGTGCTGGCGGGGTGGACGCTCACCGCGATCGGCCTGGCCGCGGCCGGTCCCGGGCTGACGTACCTGTGCGGGCGGGCGCTTCAGGCGGTGCGCCCCGGTGGTGCCCGGCTGCTGGCCGGCCGGGTCCTGATGGACGAGGCGCGCCGGATCGGCCGCCCGCTCGGCATCGTCTGCGCTGTGTTCGCCGCGGTGTTCGCCGCCTCGGTGCTGTACGGGGGCGACGAGCGCCCCTGGGGACCGCTCACCGCACTGGGTGCGCTGCTGGTCCTCGGCTGTACGGCGGCGACGCTGCTGACCTCTGCCCTGGAGGCGAAGCAGGCCCGCGCCCACACGACCGAAGCACTGCTGCGGATGGGCGCCCCGGCCTCGGTCCTGCGCACCGCGACCGCACTGCGGGCCGCGGCTCTGCTGGCCCTGTTCGCCCCGCTGACCTGGGTGATCGCAGAACTGGCGGCACTGCCGCTGGCGAAGTAGGCGGCGGGGGCGCGGCTGATGGGGGCAGGGGCTCAGGGGTGGCTGGCGAGGCGGGCGGTCAGGGCGTCGAAGAAGGCCTCCCAGCCGTCCTCGGCCGCCGCGTACTGCTCCGCCGTGAGGTTGCCGCCCCGCTGCTGGAAGGCCAGTTCGGTGGTGGCGTGGCCGAGATCGGTGAAGGTGACCGTGACGGTCTCGCCCTCCGCGTCCTCGGGCGCCGAGCCGTCCTTGAGGGTGAAGACCAGGCCGTCCGGCTCGCACACCTCCCGGTACACCCCGTGGAACGGCATCTCGACGCCCGGCATCACGATGACCAGGCTCCACGCGCCGCCGGGCCGTACGTCCATCGACACCCGGTCCAGCGGGACATCGGCCTCGCCGCCGTACCAGGCCGCGAAGTCCTCAGGTGACGTCCAGGCGGCGAAGACCCGGCGCTGCGGGGCGTGCAGCACACGGGTGAGGTCGATGCCCTGGCGGGTGCCACCGTTCATGGTCCCGGTCCTCGTCTCGTGGTCGCGGTCCCCCGGAGGGGCTATGGCTGCGCCTTCAGCTTGCCCGGCCCGCCGCGTCCTGTCCTGTCGCGCCGGTCGGGGGCTGCCCTGTCGTGCCGGTCCCCCGCCAGCACCACCGTCTCCGCCGCGGCGAAGCGGACGCCGACCACCGCGCCCTCGTCCGGGGTGTCCCGCAGGGCGCACTCGGCCTCCAGCACCGGCGCGTTCTCCGGGGTCAGCCGCACGGTCACGTGGTTGCCGCGGAACGTGCGTACGCCGACCGTGCAGCGCAGGCCGTCCTTCTCCGCGCCGATCAGTACCCCGGCGGGGCGGACCAGGAGGTCGGCCTCGCCCTGGGGGGAGCCCTCGGGGACCGGGACCTTGCCCCAGGCGGTGGCGGCGGCCTGGCCGGTGACCGTCGCCGGGGTCACGTTGTCGAAGCCGAGGAAGCGGGCGACGAACGCGGAGGCGGGGCTCTGCCAGACGTCCAGGGGGCTGCCCTCCTGAGCGATCCGGCCGTCCCGCATCACGACGACCCGGTCGGCGAGCGCGAACGCCTCGCCCTGGTCGTGGGTGACGGCGAGCACCGTCGTACCCAGCTCCTGGAAGAGGGTGCGCAGCTCGATGACGAGGCGTTCGCGCAGGCTGCGGTCCAGCTGGCCGAGGGGTTCGTCCAGCATGAGGAGCTTGGGGCTCGGGGCGAGGGCACGGGCGAGGGCGACGCGCTGCTGTTCGCCGCCGGAGAGGGCGGCGACGGCTCGGCGTTCGGCGCCGGGCAGGCCGACCAGGTCGAGGAGCTCGCTGACCCGGCGCTCGGACTCCGCTCGCCCGGTGCCGCGCATCCGCAGCCCGAAGGCGACGTTGGCGCCGACATCGCGGTGCGGGAAGAGCTGGTGGTCCTGGAACATCAGGCCGAGGCCGCGCCGGTGGACCGGGACGCCGCGCTGGTCCCGGCCGGCCAGCAGCACCCGGCCGCCGTCCATGGGCTGGAGCCCGGCGACGGCCCTCAGCAGGGTGGACTTCCCACTGCCGCTGGGGCCGAGCAGGCAGACGATGCGGTGGTCGGCGACCTCCAGGTCGACCGCGTCGAGGGCCGTCCGCTCCCCGAACCGGACGGTGGCGGCTTGCAGGCTCAGCATGGCGTCAGAACTCCCCGGATCGGTCGGTACGGATGCGTTCGAGGAGCAGCAGCGAGGCCGCGCACACCAGCATCAGGATCGTGCTGAGGGCCATCGCCTGCCCGTAGTTGAGCTCCCCGGACCGGCCCAGCAGCCGGGCGACCGCGACCGGCAGGGTCGGGTTGTCGGGCCGGGCGATGAAGACAGTGGCGCCGAACTCCCCGAGCGACACGGCGAACGCGAATCCCGCCGCGACGAGCACCGCACGCCGGACCAGCGGCAGATCGACCTCGCGCCAGGCCCGCAGCGGGGACGCGCCCAGCACGGCGGCGGCCTCGCGCAGCCGGTCGTCCACCGCCCGGAGCACGGGGAGCATGGTTCGTACGACGAAGGGAACGCCGACCAGCGCCTGGGCCAGCGGGACCAGGATCCAGGAGGTCCGCAGGTCCAGCGGCGGCTTGTCGAGGGTGATGAGGAAGCCGAAACCGACGGTGACGGCCGAGACTCCGAGCGGCAGCATCAGCAGTGCGTCGAAGCCGCGTACGAGCCGCCCCGCCCGCCGGGTCAGGGCGGCCGCCGCGAGTCCGCCGACGGCCAGGGCGATGAGGGTGGCGACGAACGCGTACCGGAGGGAGTTGCCGACCGCCTCCAGCGGCGGTACGAGGAAGGTGGAGCCGGTGCCGCCGGCCGACTGAAGGGCCTCGTAGTAGCCGAGGCCATAACCCTCCGGTCCGTCGAACGACCGCTCCACCAGCACGCCGAGTGGCAGCAGGATGAGCAGCAGCGCGGTGAGCAGCACCCCGCCGAGCAGCGCCCACTGTCCGGCGCCGTGCGGGCGGCGGGAGGTCCGCGCCGGGTCGACGAGCTTCAGCGCGCGCTCCCGGCGGCGTACGGTCACGGCGTGCAGGGCGAGGATCGCGCCGACCGCCACGAACTGCACCAGGGTCAGCACGGCGGCCGTCGGCAGGTCGAGGAGCTGGGCGGTCTGGCGGTAGACCTCCACCTCCAGGGTGGAGTAGGCGGGGCCGCCGAGGATCTGCACGACACCGAACGAGGTGAACGTGAAGAGGAAGACCATCAGCGCGGCGGCTGCCACCGCCGGGCCGAGCGCGGGCAGCGTCACCCGCCGCCAGGCGGCGAACCGTCCGGCGCCCAGCACCCGGGCGGCCTCCTCCTGGCGCGGGTCCAGCTGGGACCAGAGCCCGCCGACCGTCCGTACGACCACCGCGTAGTTGAAGAAGACGTGCGCGAGCAGGATCGCCCACACGGTGGTGTCCAGCCGTACGCCCCACAGCTCGTCGAGGAAGCCACCGCGCCCGAGCAGTGCCAGGAACGCGGTGCCGACGACGACGGTGGGCAGCACGAACGGCACGGTGACGACCGCCCGCAGCACCTGCTTGCCCGGAAAGTCGAAGCGGGCGAAGACGTACGCGCCGGGCAGGGCGATCAACAGGGTGAGCGCGGTGGAGGCGAGGGCCTGCCAGGTGGTGAACCAGAGGACGTCGAGGATGTCCGGGCGGGACAGTACGTCGCCGATCCGCCCGAACTGCCAGACGCCGTCCGTCCTCAGCCCGCGTCCGACGATGGAGGCGACGGGGTAGGCGAAGAGGACGGCGAAGAACGCGACGGGCACGGCCATCAGGCCGAGCCGTACCGCCGCTCCGCGCCGCCCGCTTCCTCCGGTGGGACCGGCTACTTCACGACGAGCGAGTGCCACGACCGGACCCACTGCTCACGGTTGGCGGCGATCTTCTCCGGGGCCACCGTCGCCGGCTTGTCGACGCTCTCGCCGAACTCGGTGAAGACCTCCGGCAGCTTCGCGTCCTTCACGACCGGGTTCACGAACATGTTCAGCGGCACGTCCTCCTGGAACGTCTTGCTGATCAGGAAGTCCAGCAGCGCCTTGCCGCCCGCCTCGTTCTTCGCGCCCTTCAGCAGCCCGGCGTACTCGGTCTGCCGGAAGCAGGTCCCGGTGGAGACGCCGGTGGGGGCCTCCTCGGGCTGCGGGTCGGCGTAGAGGACCTCGACGGGAGGGCTGGAGGCGTAGCTGACGACGAGCGGCCGGTCCGCCTTGGCCTTCCTGCCGCCCGCGGAGCCCGAGAACTCCTCGTTGTAGGCCTGCTCCCAGCCGTCGACGACCTTGACGCCGTTGGCCTTGAGCTTCTTCCAGTACGCCTCGTAGCCGTCCTCGCCCTGGGTGGCGACGGTGCCGAGCAGGAAGCCGAGGCCGGGCGAGGAGGTGGCCGCGTTCTCGGTGACGAGGAGGTTCCTGTACGCGGGCTTCAGCAGGTCCTCGAAGGTCTGCGGCGGCGCGAGCTTCTTGTCGGCGAAGAACTTCTTGTCGTAGTTGACGCAGATGTCACCGGTGTCGACGGGCGTCACGCGGTGCCGGCCGTCCTGCTCGGTGCCTGCCAGGACCCGGTCCAGGCCCTTGGCCTCGTACGCGGTGAAGAGGCCGTTGTCGAGGGCGCGGGAGAGCAGGGTGTTGTCGACGCCGAAGAAGACGTCGCCGCGCGGGGAGCCCTTGGTCAGGATCTCCTGGTTGAGCGCGGCACCGGCGTCGCCGCTCTTGAGGAGCTGGACGGTGTAGCCGCTCTCCTCGGTGAACTGCTTCAGCACGTCTTCCGAGGCGTTGAAGGAGTCGTGGGTGACCAGGGTGACGGTCTTGGAGCCGCTGCCCTTGGACGCACCGGATCCGGCCGAGGCGTCGTCGGAGCCGCCGCAGCCCGCGAGGACGGTGACGCCGAGCACCGCGGCGAGCGCGGTCGACGCGTACTTCTTGGTGGTGTTCATGTGATTCCTCCTGGAGGTGACCAGGAAGAGACGCGGCCCCGCCCACGACCGGACGTACCGGAAGCGGGCAGGGCGCAACAGCTTGAGTAAGGTCCGAACTTCCTACCCGGAATGACCCGGGCGAGGTTCAGAGGGTCTGCGGCCAACCTGTCCTCGGTGCCGCACTCTCAGCGCTGTGGCGCTCCCCTGTCGGAATATGAAGTTGATTTCGCGCCCAGGCTACACCGGCGGTTTCCGGCCGGTACGGGTGAGGCCGTCGGCCCCTCAGCGCTCGGAGGCCGCCAGCTGCCCGCAGGCCCCGTCGATCTCCTGGCCGCGGGTGTCCCGGACGGTGACGGGCACGCCGTGGGCCGCGATGGCTTCGACGAACGCCTTCTCGTCCTCGGGGCGCGAGGCGGTCCACTTGGAGCCGGGCGTCGGGTTCAGCGGGATCAGGTTGACGTGGACCCGCTTGCCCTTGAGCAGCCGGCCGAGGAGGTCACCGCGCCAGGCCTGGTCGTTGATGTCCCGGATGAGGGCGTACTCGATGGAGATGCGGCGGCCGGACTTCTCCGCGTACTCCCACGCGGCGTCCAGCACCTCGCGGACGTTCCACCGGGTGTTGACGGGGACGAGGGTGTCGCGCAGCTCGTCGTCCGGGGCGTGCAGCGAGACCGCGAGGCGGCACTTGAAGCCCTCGTCGGAGAAGCGCAGCATCGCCGGGACGAGCCCGACGGTGGAGACGGTGATCCCGCGCTGGGAGAGACCGAGGCCGTCCGGCTCGGGGTCGGTGAGGCGGCGGATCGCGCCGACGACACGGTTGTAGTTGGCGAGCGGCTCGCCCATGCCCATGAAGACGATGTTGGAGAGCCGGGCCGGACCGCCGGGGACCTCGCCGTCGCGCAGGGCGCGCATGCCGTCGACGATCTGGTGGACGATCTCGGCGGTCGACAGGTTGCGGTCGAGGCCGGCCTGGCCGGTGGCGCAGAACGGGCAGTTCATCCCGCAGCCGGCCTGGGAGGAGATGCACATCGTGACGCGCTCGGGGTAGCGCATCAGGACGGACTCGACGAGCGTCCCGTCGTGCAGCTTCCACAGCGTCTTACGGGTGGTGTCGTCGTCACAGCTGATGTGGCGGACCACGGACATCAGGTCGGGGAACAGCGCCTCGGCGAGCTTCTCCCGGGACCCGGCGGGGATGTTGGTCCACTGCTCCGGGTCGTGCGCGTACCGCGCGAAGTAGTGCTGCGAGAGCTGCTGGGCGCGGAACGGCTTCTCGCCGGTCGCGGCGACCGCTTCCTTGCGCTCGGCGGGCGTGAGGTCGGCGAGGTGCCGCGGGGGCTTCTTGGCTCCGCGGGGCGCGACGAAAGTGAGTTCTCCGGGCTTAGGCATGGTTCATCCAGTGTCGCAGACACGCCGAGGTGCCCCGGGGCGTCGCCCAGCTCAGCGGCGACCCGGGCGGGCCGGTACCGGTCGTTGATGGTGGTTGTGGGTCGTCGTTGGCTGCCCCTCGACGGCCCACAGACGGCCCGGCCCCACGGCCCCCGTCCGCAGGTCAGGACCGTCAGCCAGCGCTGCCGGCCGGGACGGTACCCACGGCCAAGAGGTGCGAGCTGGCGGCGAGCAGTTCCGGGTACGGCTCTGCCATACGGGCCGCGTCCATGGCCGAGGCGATCAGCTCATCCGTGGGACCGTCGCCCGGCTGCTGCTCTGCCGCCTTCACCAGCGACCAGGCCGGGCCCTCGATGCCGAAGACCTGCACGTTCTTCAGCCCGGAGGCGGCCAACTCCATCACCAGCTCTTCGGCCCGGTGGAAGTACGACAGGGTGAACCCCCGCGATCCGTCGTAAACCGCCGTCTCCAGAATCTTGGAGACGGAGTTGTGAATCCGCTCGGTGTGCAGGTGGGCGTACGTGACGTGCTCGAAGAGCGACGCATAGCGATTGATCGCGGCGGCGGCGACCAGTCCGCCGGGCTTGGCCACGCGGGAGGCTTCCGCCAGCGCCCGTTGCCGGTCGGCCGGGTCGGGCAGGTGGTAGAGCGGCCCGAGGAGCTGCACAACGTCGAATGTGTCATCCGGCTCGGGCAGGTCGCGCGCGTCACCGACCACCGCCGGGCACACCACCGACGCGGCCTCAACGTGACGGGGCACAGGATCCACCAAAGCGACGTCGTAGCCGTCTTTCACCAGCCATTCAGCGTGAATCCCAGTCCCCCCGCCCACGTCGAGCACGCGCGCCGGCGCGGGGGGCAGAAAGCGTCGGAGGAGTTCCTGAGTTCTGACCAGTTCCATCCGTCCGTCTGCCGAGCTGCGCAGGCGGCTGTCCTCGTTGACCGTCTCGCCATAGAACCGCATCACGGAGGGAGCCAATTCGAGATTCGACATGGTCGCAGTATCGTGTGTACCGGTGGACCAGTCCAGCGCAGGAAATAGGGGAAGCCATGGCAGTCCTGAAGTACGAAGAGATCGCAGAGTTCCTGCGCGCCCGCATCGCCGCTGGTGAGATTGCCCCCGGGGCCACAATCCCGTCGGGCCGCGAGCTGGCCGAGCAGTGGGATGTGTCACGAGCCACCGCCATCAAGGCCGTCGATGTGCTGCGAAACGATGGCGTGGTCGTGGCCAAGCAGGGAACCGGGTTCGTCGTCACCGAGACGCCTGTTGCACGCCCCGCCGGGGCTCGCCGTGCGGGGTCGGCGCGCATCCTGGGAGGGATGCCGTTCCTGCGCGTCGGTGAGCCTGATTGGGCGGAACCCCCCGCCCGCGTCGCCACCGCTCTCGGCCTCACCCCCGGGACGACGGCGCTTCGGCGCGTTCGGGTCCTCCAGCTCCCGGACGGAACGCCGAACAGTTGCGTTGAGGCGTGGTTCCCTCCGGAGGTCGCGGAGGTGTCGCCGCGTCTTACCGACACTCACCCGATCGCCGAAGGCACGACGCGCTACATCCGGCGCCAGACCGGGCGGGCTCCGGCCGAAGGCGTGGACGTCACCACTGTGCGTGGCGCGTCAGAGACGGAGGCTGAACGCTTGGGGGTGCCGCAGGGCACACCGGTAGCCGTGCTGCTGCACACGGCGTACGACGAACAAGGGAAGCCGCTGGTCTGCGAGGAGGGCGTCACACCCTCCTCGCTCTTCGAGCAGGTGGACACCTACGCCATGTAGGCCCTGCTCGCCCGAAGCTACGAGGAAGTGACAAGTAAACCTCTGCGCTCAGAGTGAGGCTCGGGTAGCGGGCAGGACGGGGCCGGGAGACCAGAGCCTCCCCCGCCGTCGGATGTGATCTGCGCCACCACAATGAAGCGAAGGAAGGATCTCAAGGGATCTCAAAGGATCTCAAGGGATCTCAAGGGCACTGAGCCGAGTAGTGCGGCGGACACAACTTGCCGATGAGCGTCGGGTTTTGGCACACCCAGCACGTAGACTCAACGGAACGCAAAGAGAGCCCGTACTCCGACCTCGGTTTGCGGCCATTCAGTCGGAAGGGCTCTCCGCGCGGGATCCCATCAAGCGGCATGACATGAAAGGAACTCCGGTGTCATGAAGACTAACCCGAATGACGGCGGCAAGTACAGCGTTGCCCTGAACGGTGTGTTCAGCCGCACCATGCGCTACCTGCAGGTTTCCCTGAAGAGGGCTGAACAGCGCCCCTTCGATCTGGGGTACGAAGCCCTCCGCGGGGCGGCCTACAAAGCAGGAGGGAGCCTGGCCACCGTAGTGATCACATGGGTGGCCACCCGCCGCTGACCACCTGAGCACAGCGCTCCGGCCCGCCGCAGACCACGCGGCGGGCCGCAGTTGTTGCACTCCGCCTAGGCAACACCTGGATCACCGTTTCGCCCGGCAAGCCGTTGTGGTGCTTACGCCCGCAACTCCGTGAGCACTAGGCCACCTAGGCTCGAAACGCGCAAGCGAGGCGACTGGACCGGTCCACCGGTCCAAATTATTTTCACCGCCGAAAACACCTCCCCACCTGCACCTCCCCCCACGGTCGAGCAGTGACACGCACACCCATCGCTTGACTGGACCGGTCCACCGGTCCAGTCTCTTGTTGTGGCTATCGCTCGCCCCGGAAGCTCCGGAGAGGGCCAATTCCGTCACGCCAAAACTCAACAGCGTGATCCACCGCAGCACGGCGGCCGTGACCGTTCCGGGCGAGGCGAGTGGAGACCAGTCGGCCGAGAAGGGGCCCCCGTCACACCGGGGCCCAACACCCCAGATGGGGGGACACGCCACCGACTCGAAAGAACCGCTACGGCACACCTTGAAGCTGCCACCTCAGACGTCCGGGACTTCGGATCTCCCCAGACCGAGCAGCGCCGAGCGAACACGAGAGCCGAAGCACCAGCGCTCACGGTGCCCGGCATCCCCACCCGCCCTACCGGCGGAGTGATGGTGCCGGGTTGCCGTGGTCGCTCGTAGTCCACGAACGACTTTCACCTAGACGGCGTGAGGCCCCGGTGGGCAAACACCGGGGCCTCTCTGGGCCGTCGCACCTGCTAGGGAGAACACGACCCATGAAGAGCATCGCAGCACTTCAGGCCGTTGTTACGGCCACCCCGTTCGACGGTGAGCCGTCGGACGCCGAGCTGGACGCTATCGAGACCGAGATGCCGCTGATCCTGGCGGAGGTGGCTCTCCTCGACGTGCAGATCATGACCATCGACCGCACGCCGACCGAGCTGGACGAGCGGCGTATCCGGCGGGCCCGCCGGCGGGTGCTGGCCGCTCGCCGGGACCTGATCAACCGGGCCGCGACGGTGGCCGGTGGTGCGGCGTGAACAGTGTTCAGATCCGTTCAGCAGAGAAGGCCCTGTCGGTCGGGACGTGGCTGATCGTGGGCGGGGCGATGCTGTTCTCCATCCTCACGGTCACGCCGTTGATGGAGCGGCACAGCCCGAAGGGGTGGGAGTGGACGGCCCCGATCCTGCCGCTCGTCGTGGACGCGGCGGTCGTCATCGTGGTCCGCCTGGATGCCGTGCTGGCCGCGCTGGGCGGGCACGGTGGCCGGTGGCCCATCGCCCTGCGGTGGATGACCGGAGCCATGACCCTGGCCCTGAACGTGGCCGACTCCGCACTGAAGAAGGACCTGGTCGGTGCCGCTGTCCACGCGGTCGCACCGCTCCTGCTGATCGTCACCGCAGAGACCGGACTCGCCTACCGGCGGGCCATCACCGCCGCCCAGAGCGCCCGTGAAGCCCAGCTCAAGGCCGAGCGCGCCGAGCGCGAGCGGGCCGCCACCGAGCGGCGTGAGGCGCAGGAGCGGCGGGCTCGTGAGGAGCGGGAGCACGCGGCCATGTTGGCGCGTGAACAGCGTGAGCATGAAGCGCTGATCGCCCGTGAACAGACCGCCCGCGAGGACGCGGCCCGGCGTGAGGAGCGCGAGCGGGCGGAGGCACGGGAGCGGGCGGAGCGTGAGGCCCGTGAACGCCGTGAGCAGATGCGTGAACAGCAGCAGGCCGAGCGTGAACGCCTTGAACGCGAGGCCGCTCAGCGCCGTGAGTTGGAGGCTCGGGAGCGTGAGGCTCGTGAGCGCCGTGAGCGCGACCGTGAACAGCAGCGGGCCGAGCGTGAACGGCAGGAACTGTTGTCCGCCGGGCCTGCTGTGGAGAAGCAGGGCGAGGAGCGGGCGCGGGCCACGGTCCGGGCCGCGTTCGGCGCCGGGCTGTCCATCCGGCAGGCCGCCGAGCTGTGCGGCTGGTCCACCGGCTGGGTCACCGCCCGCTACCAGGAACACCGCGACGGCACCGGGCTCGTCCTGGAAGGAGCGTCCTCATGACGGCTTCGATCCGTTCCATCAGCTACGGCGGGGGCGTCCAGTCCACTGCCCTGTTGGTTCTGGCCGCGCAGGGGCGGATCGACTTCCGTACGTTCCTGATGGCCAACGTCGGCGACGACAGTGAGCATCCGGGGACTCTGCGGTACCTGGAGGAGTACGCCCGCCCGTTCGCGGCCGAGCACGGTATCGAGCTGGCGGTGCTGGACCGGGTGATGGTCCGCAGCGGTGAGACCCGCACGCTGTACGGGCAGCTCACCAAGGAAGGCAGCCGGTCCCTTGCGATCCCGGTGCGCATGTCCAACGGGGCCCCCGGGACGCGTAGCTGCACGGCCGATTTCAAGATCAAGGTGATCGGCCGTGAGTTGAAGCGCCGGGGCGCCACCAAGGAGGCCCCGGCGACGGTCGGGATCGGGATCAGCCTGGATGAGATCCACCGGGCCAACAAGCGCCGCTGCGAACCGCACGAAGAGATCGTCTACCCGCTCCTCGAACTCGGTCTGCGGCGCATCGACTGCGCCCGCATCATCCGGGAAGCGGGCCTGCCTGTCCCGCCGAAGTCCTCGTGCTGGTTCTGCCCGTTTCACCGGCCCGAGACCTGGCACGACATGCGCCGCAACGAACCCGACCTGTTCGAGAAGTCCTGCCAGCTCGAAGAACTCCTCAACCAGCGTCGCGACACGTTGGGCAAGGACCACGTCTACCTCACCCGGTTCGGCCGGCCACTGCGCCAGGCCATCCCGGACGGGGTCGATGTACTGCCTGGCTTCGAAGACACCGACGGGCTGTGCGACTCCGGCTGGTGCATGACATGACCCCCGAACAACTCGCCATTACCTACCTGTTCCGCGCCCCACCGACCAGATCGGAGAAGGCAATGAACCACCGCCCCAGTCCCGCCTTACAGGTCCCCCCGGGCTGGCCCACCGCACCGGCCACCCCCACAACCGGCCTGGTGCGGCTCCACGCCGAGCAGACCGGGACGGTCGTCTACGTCCCCGGCCCGGACGGGTCGATGGTGGCGGTGCTCCGTGAGCATCTGCCCACCGCCCCCGCCGTCTACCAGCCGCGTGACCTGACCCCCCTGCCGTTGTTCGACCCGCGCGCCCAGCGCATCGCCGCCGGCGGCCTGCTTGCCGGTGGTGCCGGGTGGGGTGCCGGTCAGCTCCTGCTCGGTGCCGGTCAGCTCGTGAGCGCCGCCGCCGGTCTCGGGTCGCTCGTGATGTGGGCCGCCATCGCCGTCGTCGCCTCCCGCATCGCCCCCGCCGTCCTCGGTGCCGGGCGGCCCACGACGGTGCACAACACCACGGTCCACAACCGGTGGTTCGGCCGCTCCACCCACTGAAACCGCCCAGCGCCCCAGAGAGCGATCGGGCCCCCTCGCGAAAGGGGTTTGACCCCCGGCCCCCTGGACGGCCGCTCAGCGGCCTCCCAGGGGGTTGCACGGCCCCGATTTCGACCGCCCTACGCGCGCGGGCGCGTAGGGCCCCCACCCCCCGGACGGCTCAACTCTGCAACTTCGCAGGTCAGGGCCGGTTGCGGGGGTTCAACCGCCGCTGTTGACGCAACCAGCAGTGGCTACCTGTGCAACTAGGGCGGGCCGGTGTCGCCACGCAACGGCGCACCGGCCCTTATCCACGGTCTTGGAGGACTCTCGTGGACTGGAAGCAAGCATGGTCGACCACCACCAACACCACCACCACGGCACTCGATTCGCTCTCCCCGGTGTTCGTGCCGTTCGCGGTGCGCTGGGATCTGGAGGCCGATCGCCGCAACAAGCTCCGCACCTCGGAGCACTTGAAGGCGCTCATGGCGGCGCAGAAGGAGCACAACGCCGCCCGCTCCACCCTGTCGACGGCCAAGTCGCAGAAGCTCACCGCGCGGGCCGCGTCGAGCAACCCGTTCGCCGCGTCCCGCCGCGCCGCCCGCGTCGCGACGAAGGCTGCGTCGTCGCATGAGCGGGACACCCGGGCCAAGCTCAAAGAGGCGCGGGTGAACTACCCGACCACGCTCAAGGCCCGCGCGATCCAAGCGCACTCGGTGCACGCCGTGCCCGGCGTCATCGCGACTGCGCTCATGTCCGCCCAGCACCTCACGCTCTGGCCTGCCACCACGTCCGCGCTGCTGATCGGAGCGAACGCCGCCGCGCTCGGGCTCGGCCGTCGTCGGGCGCGGGTGGTGGTGGATGAGTCGCTGTCGCTGGAGGAGCGTCAGCTCATGGAGCGCCTGGACCCGTCGTATTGGGTGGAGCACGCCCCGGACCGTGGCCTGTCCGGCACGGTCACCACCCCGCCCACGATGGAGCCGGGCGGAATCCGCTGCGAAATCCGACTCGATGGCACCTGGACCGTCAAGACGCTCTCCGACAAGGCCGACTCCGTCCGGGCGTTGCTCGGGGCGCGGACCGCGCTGCGGGTCCGGATCACGTCGGCTTCGCGTGGTGGGTGGGCGGTGGTGTCGTTGGCGACGCGGTCGGCAGCCGCGGGCGTCTCCTCGCTGTGGACCCCCGACCGCATCCCCGCCGACCCGCTGATGATGAGTCTGGGTCTGGACACCGAGACCGGGGACGAGGTGCTGGTTCCGTTCGATGAGCGGCTGTTGGTCTCCGGTGCGTCCGGCACGGGCAAGTCGTGGTCGTTCCGCCCGCTGATCGCGACCGCCCACCTGCGCGGTGACGTGGTCCTGATCGACGGCAAGGGTGAAGAGGCCAACATCTGGGAGAACGTCTGCCGCGTCGCTGTGGAGGCCGACGAGATCACCGCCACGGTGGACGACGGGCATGCGGAGATGACCCGCCGCAAGCACGACATGAAGAAGCGCGGCATCAGCGTCTGGGACGGCCGGCAGCTCACCGTCGTCATCGACGAAGGACAGGTGATCCTCGCCCTGATCCAGCGGGACAAGGACCGCCTCCAGCGGCTCATCGAGCTGTCCTCGCTGGGCCGCTCACGTGGGGTGGTGCTGTGGTGGGCCACGCAGTACCCGCTCACCGACGGGGCCGCCCCCGGCGTACACAAACTGATCGCCCCGAACCTGCTGACCCGCTTCTCCCTGCGGGTGGCTGGCACGACTCAGGCCCAGGTCGCCCTGGACGACTGCGCCCACTACGCACCCCACCAGATCCCCGACGGGCGCGAGTACCGGGGACACGGCTACCTCAAGGGCTACGGGCCGCGCATGCTGCGCACCTGGACCCTGGATGACACCGGCGTCCGCGCCCTGCCCAAGTCCATCTGGACCCCCGGCAACCCCACCACCGACCAGGCGACCTCGGCACCGTTGCGGCTGGTCAAGAACACCGCCCCGTCCGGGATCGCGTCCAACCGGGACAAGGTGCTGGGCGCCGTACAGGCGGGCGCCCGGACGGCCAAGGAAGTGGCCGACGCGACGGGCCTGAACAAAGGCACCGTCTCCCGCGAGATCAAAGCACTCTCCGCGTCAGGTGCCCTTCAGCGCACCGCCGACGGGCGAATCCTGCCCGGCCAGCAAGCCGCCTGAGCACCCACACCACGCAACGCCAAGGGCGGCCCCCGCCTCGCCAAAGTCTGGGGCCGCCCTTGTGATCCAGCACAACGAACTGGAGGACCCCAGCATGACCCAACCCACCACCATCCGGCGAGACCACCTGCACATCGCGTTACACCTTGCGGCCCAGGGCGTGCCCGTCCTGCCGCTGCGCGCGGGGAAGGTCCCGTTCGGGAACTGCCCCGCCTGCCGGGACAACGCCTGCGGCGGCCGGCCGAACATGAAGACTCCCGGCCCCTGCGCGTGCCCCCGCCCGTGCCATGCATGGGCCGCCGCCACCACCGCCCCCGACATCATCACCGGGCCCGCGTGGGCGCCGGTGTGGAGGGAGGCGGCGGCCGTCGCCTGGCACCCAGGCGGTATCGGGCTGACCGTGGTCGACCTGGACCACGCCGACGCGGTCGCGTGGGCCCGCCGGACGCTGCCCGCCACGCGGACCGTGCCGACCACGCGGGGCGAGCACTGGATCTACGAGGGGGCGATGCCGTCCGCGAACGCGGTCTGCGACGGTGTCGACATCAAGTCGACCATGGTCTACGCCCGGTGGCTCGGCACCGGCACCGGCACCATGACCGTGCTCCCAGACGCGGTGCGGGCCCTGATCGTGAAGAAGCCGTCGCCCGTCCGGCCCGTCACCGCGCCCGTGCCCGCCGGGGGCGGGGAGTGCCGGCACCGAACCCCCGCCTACCTGGAGCGCGGTATCGCCATGGCCGAGCAGCGGATCACCGCCGCGACGAGTGGTGTGCACGCCACGGTGTACCGGACGTTCCTCGCCGTGCTGTCCGCACACGGCCGGTGCGGGTGCCTCACCGACTCCCACGCCGCCCGGCTGTTCGCCGCCGCGCAGACCAAGGGCGAAAGCCCCCGGCACTGCACCGATGCCTGGTCCAACGCCCGCACCGCACTGGGGATGTGAGCCATGTCCGAGGACGAGAAGAACCCGGCGCGTGAGGTCATCAGCGACTACGCGCAGTCTCACTTCCGGTACTTCCGTACCGCCGACGGCACCGTCTACGCCCAGAAGAACGGCCACCCCGTCGCCCGTCCGATCCGCTCGCAGGGCACGACGGGCAGCCACCGGCAGGAACTCATGGTCGGCATGTTCCGCGACGGGGTCGGCGTCTTCAACGGCACCGCCCTGAAGGAGGCGCTGGACCTGATCGAGGCGCTGGCGATGACCGAGACCACCCAGGCCGTGCACATCCGCGTCGCGCCCGGGTTCGACGGAGCCACCTGGCTCGACCTCGGCCGCGCCGACGGGCAGTCGGTACGTATCCACCCCAACGGGTGGGAGATCACCGTGCCGGACCCGCGTGAGGTGTGCTGGCGGCGTACCCAGCTCACCGGGGAACTTCCCCTGCCGGCCAAGGACACCGACGGCAAGGGCATCGACCTGCTGATGCGGCTGTGCAACTTCGCCAACGCCGAAACCGAATGCCTCGCCATCGCGTGGCTGATCGGCTGCCTGGGGCCGGGCGTGCCCGTCCCGGCCCCGTTCCTCACCGGCCCGCAAGGCGCGGGAAAGTCGACCGGCGGGCGGATGCTGGTACGGATTGTGGAAGGCATGAGCGGGGACCTGCGCCGGGCCCCGAAAGACGAGGAGAACCTGATCGCGGCCGTCGCCGCAGGATGGGTCACCGCCCTCGACAACCTCTCCCACATGACCCCGGACCTGTCCGACGCCATGTGCTGCATCGTCACCGGAGCCGAATCCGTCAAGCGCGCCCTGTTCACCGACGGGGACGTCCACCGGGCCCGCTACCGCCGCCCGCTCCTGCTGACCGGGATCGATGTCGGGGTCATCCGCCCGGACCTCGCGGAGCGGCTGCTGCCGCTGCGGTTGGAGCGGCCCACGGTCCGGCGGACCGAGGCGGAGTTGTGGGCGGAGTACGAGGAGGTGCTGCCCGTGGTCCTCGGGTCGCTCCTGGATCTCACGGTCAAGGTCCGGGCCGCCGTGGCGGAGACGCCCACGGATCTGCGGATGGCGGACTTCGCCCACCTCTGCGCCCAACTCGACACCGCTACCGGGCTCGGAGCGCTGCCCGCGTACCGGGCCAGCCTGGACGACCTCAACGACGACGTCATCGAGGGCGACCTGCTCGCGCAGACCGTCCTCCAGCACGCCGAGAGCCTCGACCCCGGGGGCGAGCAGCGGATGACGTCCACGGAGTGGCTGAACGTCCTGAGCCGCCTCTACAGCGGGGAGGAGCTGCGGCCCCTGCCGAAGGGGTGGCCGACGACGGGCAAGGTGCTCTCCGACCGGCTCAAGCGCCTCCAGCCCACCCTCGCGGCCCGGGGCGTCCTCATCGACAGCGGACGCACCAAAGCGGGCCGCTATCTCGAAATGACCCGCCCGGCCGCATCCCCGCCCCCTGAGCAGCCGGAGCAGGAGGCGGCGTTCTGACCGCACCAGTTCCCCCCGGGGACAAGCAAGAGGAGCACGCCGCGCCGGGTGCTCCTCTTGCTGTTCGGCGGAACGCCGCCCAAGAGGCGTGCCCGAAGGGCCCCTCACTTCGTCTGAAGAACCACCGCTACTACTACAGACACCCCCTCTCTTTTCCTAAGTAGGGAAGGTCTGCGTCACCTGCGTCACCGGGGACGGAGAACGGCCCCCCACCTGCACCGGAAGGGGTGACGCAGACGCCGAATCCTGCGTCACCCCTGCGTCACCCGCGTCACCTCCGCGTCACCCGGTGACGCCGAAGGTGACGCAAGGGTGACGCACACCCGATCCGCTGCGTCACCCAAACACGCAGGTCACAGACCCAGATGACGCGGGTGACGCGGTGACGCAGAAATACGCACCTCGGACAACCACGCCGCCCACCGCCGCCCCATGGAGATCCCATGGCACCGAAAGCCGACCCCCGCGCCACCCTTCGGAGCGGCCTCCCGGACCGCTACCTCACCCCCGACGACATCGCCGAAATCTTCGAGGTTCCCAAAGAGACCGTCTACGCCTGGCGCAAGAAGCAGATCGGCCCACCCGGCTTCCGCATTGGCAAGCACATCCGTTACGACCCTGCCGAAGTGCTCGCTCACGTCACGCACCTCAAGACCGTCGACCGCGAAGCGGCCTGACCTACATCACGACCTCTCGCAGGGGCACGACCACCACCAGGTCGTGCCCCTGCCGCGTACGCAACAGGAGCTCCCCATGGCCGGCCACATCCAAGACCGCTGGTACAAAACCGAGCCCGGACCTGACGGGAAGCCTCGCCGGGTCAAGAGCGACCGATGCGGCATCGGACTCCGCTACCGCGCCCGCTACGTCGGTCCCGACGGCACCGAGAAGTCCAAGTCCTTCCCTGACCGACAGAAGCGACTCGCTGAGAACTGGCTGACCAACGTCGCTTCCGACATGTCCCGGGGCCAGTACATCGACCCGCGCGCAGCCCGCGTCACGTTCAAGGGCTACGCCGAGAAGTGGCTCAAGGCGCATAGCGCGGACCTGTCGAGCCAGATCGTCACCGAGCAGCGTCTACGTCTGCACGCCTTCCCCATCCTCGGATCGCGCCCTCTCGACTCCTTTCGGCCGGAGCACCTTCGCGACCTGGTGAGCGCCCTTGAGGCCAACCCGGGCGTGAGCGGCGCGTACGCGCGCAACATCTACGGCGACGTTCGAGCCGTGCTGAGTGCGGCCGTGGACGACGGTCTCCTCCCCCGCAACCCGTGTTCCGCAAAGTCCGTGCGCCCACCATCGGTCGAACGGCGGCGGGTCATCCCATGGCTACCCTCGCAGGTTCAGGGTGTCCGCCAAGCCCTTCCCGAACGCTACCGGGCCATGGTGGACACGGGTGCTGGCTGCGGGCTCCGGCAAGGGGAAATCGTGGGCCTGGCTGAGGACGCGATCGATTTGGAGACTGGCGTCCTGCGGGTCGTTCGGCAGGTGAAGCTCATCCAGGGCAAGGCCGTGTTCGCCCCACCGAAGTGCGGCAAGGAGCGAGACGTCCCGCTCCCCGCCTCGGTGGCCGAAGCGCTGCGAGCACACATGGACGCCTGCAAACCGGTTGCGGTGACCCTGCCTTGGCGCAAGCCCGACGGCCCCAAGGTGTCGGTCCGCCTGCTCTTCACAAATGCCGCGAGTGGGATCGTGTGGCGAAGCAACTTCAACATCCAGGAGTGGAAGCGGGCGCTGGCAGTAGCCGGGCTCATCCCGGAAGCTGGGCCGGACGGCAAGTATGCGTCGGCGCGGGAACATGGGATGCACGCCCTGCGACACTTCTATGCGTCCGTCTTGCTGGACGCCGGGGAGAACATCAAGGCTGTCAGCCAGTATCTGGGTCACACCGACCCCGCGCTGACCCTGCGGGTGTACGCCCACCTGATGCCGAGCAGCCGTGACCGCACTCGCCGGGCCATTGACGCCGCTCTGAGTGCGCAGGGTGACAGCACCAGCTTCCGGAAACCCTGAGCGACCTTCGATTCATACCTAGGTACCGCTTCTCGTATTGCTATGCAATACGGAAGTGGGTATCTAGGGGCACAATCAAAGGAATCTGCCCCAGGTCACCCTTGTGGGTGTCTGGGGCAGATGGCAAGCTACATAGTGCGGCCGTAACTCCACGCGCCGTACTACTGAGTTGTGGCTTCTGTGTGCTCCCGGCAAGGTTCCACAGAAGCTGGGACTCCCGCATGCACTGGGAGCAATCCGAGTATGGAAGAAGACCTGGCGGACGTCCAGCCCTCACCGCGAAGAGCGTGGGCAGTGACCACTGTGTACGTATCTTCCCTGACCGCTGGCGTGGCGCTCATCATCTCCGGCGCTGCGTCGCCAACCGAAGCGTCAGGCTTCGTCGCGATGTTTCTACTGACCTACGAGAACCCTCGCCTAGGACTCGGAGGGTTCCGCCAGTGACGCTCTCGGGTGATTGACGGCCCACAGACGGCCCAAAGGTGCGCTTGCGGCCCCTGAGTGGCACTGAACGTGCTGGTCAGGGGCCGTGCGGTGCCGGATCGCCGCCAGTTCTCCGGGCTTAGGCATGGTTCATCCAGTGTCGCAGAAAGACGGGTGAGGGCCCGCCGCCCTGTGGACGACGGACCCTCACTCGTGGAACGTGCAGGTGGGGCGTGGTGCGCGGCCTGATGAGGAAGCTCAGCCGGACCCGACGAACACCACCAGCAGCAGCCAGACCACCGGCGCGGTCGGCAGCAGCGAGTCCAGCCGGTCCATGATGCCGCCGTGGCCGGGGAGCAGGGTTCCCATGTCCTTGATCCCCAGGTCCCGCTTGATCATGGACTCGCCCAGGTCACCGAGGGTGGCGCTGACGGCGACCGCCAGACCGAGGAGCAGCCCCTGCCACCAGGCGCCGCCGTCGATCAGGAACTCCATGCACAGGGCACCGGCCACCATCGCGAAGGCGACGGCGCCGAGCAGGCCCTCGCGGGTCTTGCCGGGGCTGATGCGGGGGGCGAGCTTGTGGGTGCCGAAGCGCCAGCCGACCGCGTACGCCCCGGTGTCGCTGACGACGGTGAGGACGAGGAAGACGAGGACCCGCCAGTGCCCGTCGTCCGCCGTCAGCATCATGGCGACGAAGGTGGCCAGGAACGGGACGTAGAACGCGGCGAAGACGCCCGCGGTGACGTCCTTGAGGTATCCCTCGGGCGGCTCGGTCATGCGCCAGACCAGCACCGCCAGGGCGGTCAGGGCCATGGCGACCCAGGCCCCCTCCGCACCGCGCGCATAGCCGGCGACGACCATCGCGGCACCGCCGACGGCCAGCGGGATCAAGGGCGCCTTGATGCCCTTCCGCTCCTGCAGCCGGGAAGTCAGCTCCCAGAGGCCGACGACGACGGCGAGGGCGACCACGCCGACGAAGACGGCCTTCACGATGAACAGCGAGGCGACGATGACGGCGCCGAGCCCCACACCGACCCCTATGGCGGCGCGCAGATCACGCCCCGCACGCTTCTTCTGCGGCGGGGACGGCAGCGGGGTGGACATGGGCTCCTGCGGCATCTCGTCACGGAACAGGGGGCCGCTGACGTGCGCGGCGTCCCCGTCCCGGCCGTCGCGGCTGGCTGCGTCTCTACCTGCGTCGGGAACGTCCGGCACGTTGGGCATGGGCCGAGTCTGCTGGGCTTCACGCACATCGTAGGCGGGACCCGCCGAGGCGACCCCCATCTCGGGGGCACCCCGGTAACCGGCTCCCTGCGGTGCGCCCCAGGAAGAGTCGTTCATCAGACTTCGAGCAGCTCGGCTTCCTTGTGCTTGAGCAGCTCGTCCACCTGTGCGACGTACTTCGCGGTGGTGTCGTCGAGCTCCTTCTCGGCGCGGCGCACCTCGTCCTCGCCGGACTCCTTGTCCTTGACCAGCTTGTCGAGGGCTTCCTTCGCCTTGCGGCGGATGGAGCGGATCGAGATCTTGGAGTCCTCGGCCTTGGTCTTGGCGACCTTGATGTACTCCTTGCGGCGGTCCTGGGTGAGCTCGGGGAACGTCACACGGATGATGTTGCCGTCGTTGCTCGGGTTGACGCCGAGGTCGGAGTCGCGGATCGCCTGCTCGATGTTGCGCAGCGCGGTCTTGTCGAACGGCGTCACGACGGCCATCCGCGGCTCGGGAACCGAGAACGAGGCCAGCTGGTTGATCGGGGTCAGCGCGCCGTAGTAGTCGGCGACGATCTTGTTGAACATCGCCGGGTGCGCGCGGCCGGTACGGATCGCCGCGAAGTCCTCTTTCGCGACGACGACGGCCTTCTCCATCTTCTCCTCGGCCTCGAGGAGGATTTCTTCGATCACCACGTGCTCCTGCGTGTCTTGAGCGGGCCCGTCACCGACGGGCCCTACGGGTCCTGCGTCGCGTCCTCACCTGCACGGTGTCCGACCGGCAGGCCGTTGTCCATCCTGGGGGGCCGTCAGGCCCGGGTGCTCTCGTCGCTGACGAGCGTGCCGATCTTCTCACCCTTGACCGCACGGGCGATATTGCCCTCGGCGGTCAGCTCGAAGACGAGGATCGGAAGCTTGTTGTCACGGCAGAGCGCGATGGCGGTGGCGTCGGCGACCTTCAGGTCGCGCGTGATCACCTCGCCGTACTCCAGCGCGTCGAACTTCACCGCGTCGGGGTTGGCCTTCGGGTCGGAGTCGTAGACCCCGTCCACGCCGTTCTTCCCCATGAGCAGCGCCTCGGCGTCGATCTCCAGGGCGCGCTGGGCGGCGGTGGTGTCGGTGGAGAAGTACGGCATGCCCATGCCCGCGCCGAAGATGACGACGCGCCCCTTCTCCAGGTGCCGTACGGCGCGGAGCGGGATGTACGGCTCGGCGACCTGGCCCATGGTGATGGCGGTCTGGACGCGCGAGTCGATGCCCTCCTTCTCCAGGAAGTCCTGGAGCGCCAGGCAGTTCATGACGGTGCCGAGCATGCCCATGTAGTCGGACCGGGCCCGGTCCATGCCGCGCTGCTGGAGCTCGGCACCGCGGAAGAAGTTGCCTCCTCCGATGACCACCGCGATCTCCGCGCCGTCGCGTACGACGGCGGCGATCTCGCGGGCGATGGTGTGCACGACGTCGGGGTCGACGCCGAGGCCGCCGCCGCCGGCGAATGCCTCACCGGAGAGCTTCAGCATGAAGCGCCCGGAAACCTTGTCGTCGTCGCGCTTGTCGTCGGCCTTGGTGGCGTCCGCGCCCTTGTCCATGGAAATTCTCCTCGTGCACATACGAAGAAGGCCATTGCCGGTGGGTCTGGTGTCCCTACAGCGGCAATGGCCTCCTCGTCAGATCTGCGGTCGTCCGGCGTGAGTGCGGCCGTCGACTGCACCAGACCCTATCGGGTCCGGCGCTGTTCGCCCGGACGGACTCAGATGCCGACCTTGATGCGCGAGAAGCGCTTCAGGGTGACACCGGCCTCGTCCAGGACCTTCTGGACGGACTTCTTGGCGTCCAGCGCGTACGGCTGGCCGAGAAGCGTGGCCTCCTTGAAGAAGCCGTTGACGCGACCCTCGACGATCTTCGGGAGGGCGGCCTCGGGCTTGCCCTCGGCGCGGGTGGTCTCCTCGGCGACGCGGCGCTCGGCCTCGACGACCTCGGCCGGGACGTCCTCACGGGAGAGGTACTTCGGCGCGAAGGCGGCGATGTGCTGGGCGATGCCCTTGGCCAGGTCGGCGTCGGCCTTGTCCAGCTCGACCAGGACACCGATCTGCGGGGGCAGGTCGGGCATGGTGCGGTGCATGTACACGGAGACGAAGTCGCCGGTGAACTGCGCGAAGCGGTCCAGGACGATCTTCTCGCCGAGGTTGGCGTTGGCCTCGTCCACGTACGCCTGGACGGTCTTGCCGGGCTCGATCTCGGAGGCGAGGAGCGCGGCGATGTCGGCCGGGGAGGTGGCGGCGACGTGCGCGGCCAGCGCGTTGGCGACGGCCTGGAACTTGTCGCCCTTGGCGACGAAGTCCGTCTCGCACTTCAGCTCGAGGAGGACGCCGGACGTCTTGTCCTCGGAGATGAGGGAGACGACGGCACCGTTCTCGGCGGAGCGGCCCTCGCGCTTGGCGACGCCCTTCTGGCCCTTGATACGGAGCGCCTCGACGGCCTTGTCGACGCTGCCGTCGGCCTCGTCGAGAGCCTTCTTGCAGTCCATCATGCCGGCGCCGGTGAGCTCGCGGAGCTTCTTGACGTCAGCGGCGGTGTAGTTCGCCATGAGTCTGTATGTCTCTTTCGAAGTCTGAAAGATCTACGGGTGAACGGCGGGGGCGGCGCTTGTGGCACCGGCCCCCGCCGTCAGCAGCCGTGACGGGTGTCAGGCCTGCGCGGCGTCCGCGTCGGCGGCGGGGGCCTCGGCAGCGTCCTCGGCCTCGGCGACGGCCTCGGCCGGCTTCTCGGCGTCGGCGACCTTCTCGGTCTCGGCGGAGGACTGGACCTCGGCGGCGGCCGCGGTCTCGTCCTTCTTGTCGCCCTCGAGCAGGTCGCGCTCCCACTCGGCCAGGGGCTCGCCGGCGGCCTTCTCGCCCGGCTTCGAGTCACCGGTGGCGGCACCGGAGCGGGCGATGAGGCCCTCGGCGACGGCGTCGGCGATCACGCGGGTGAGCAGGGTGACGGAGCGGATCGCGTCGTCGTTGCCCGGAATCTTGTAGTCGACCTCGTCGGGGTCGCAGTTGGTGTCGAGGATCGCGACGACCGGGATGTGGAGCTTGCGCGCCTCACCGACGGCGATGTGCTCCTTCTTGGTGTCGACGATCCAGACGGCGCTGGGCACCTTCTGCATCTCGCGGATACCACCGAGGGTCTTCTCCAGCTTGGCCTTCTCACGCGAGAGGACCAGGAGCTCCTTCTTGGTGAGGCCGGAGGCGGCCACGTCCTCGAAGTCGATGAGCTCCAGCTCCTTCAGACGCTGGAGGCGCTTGTAGACGGTGGAGAAGTTGGTGAGCATGCCACCGAGCCAACGCTGGTTGACGTACGGCATGCCGACGCGCGTCGCCTGCTCGGCGATGGCCTCCTGGGCCTGCTTCTTCGTACCCACGAACATGATGGAGCCGCCGTGGGCGACGGTCTCCTTGACGAACTCGTAGGCGCGGTCGATGTACGACAGCGACTGGAGCAGGTCGATGATGTAAATGCCGTTGCGCTCGGTGAAGATGAAGCGCTTCATCTTCGGGTTCCAGCGACGGGTCTGGTGACCGAAGTGGACGCCGCTTTCCAGCAGCTCCCGCATCGTGACGACGGCCATGGCCGTACTCCTTGAGGTGCTCGGTTATCGCGACCGCAGGTTTGCGTTCGCGCCTGACGCCCCGAACGCGCCGTGCCACGAGGGACCGAGGGGCGCGGCCACCGCCTCGGAAGAGGGAGGTGGCGGGGCGTGCGAAGTCGACCCGGTGACCCGGATCGCCACAAGAAGTGTACGGGACCCGCTGAGTGCCGGGTGACGGCGATATCCACAACCGGGGAGTAGTCCACAGGGGCGGACCATGATCCCCGGAATCCGGCCGTCCGGGGGAGCGTTGATCCATGCGATTCCTGAGCCTGCCACTCCGTCCGCCCGGCCCGCTCCGGCGGCGCGTGCCGATGTTCCTGCTGGTGATGGCCCTGGCGGTGGCGTTGTCACCGGCCCCGGGCGGGCTGTCCGCCGGAGTGCGGCTGCTGCCGGCCGGAGCCGGGGAGGCGCCTCCGGCGACGGGCTGGCCGGACGACGGGGGTGAGGGCGGCTTGGGCTCCGTGGACGGCGGGGACGGGGCGGGCGCCGGGGGCGGCACGGGCCCCGTGGGCGGCGGGGACGGGGCGAGCAGCGGGGACGAGGCGGGCGACGGCGGGGGCGGGGCCGACACCGGGGACGGCACAGGCGCCGAGGACTCCGGGGACGCCGACGGCACCTTCGCGGAGCTGGACGGGGGGCCTGTCTGGCCGCTGGTCGGCAGGCCCTCGGTGTTACGGGGGTGGGATCCGCCCGCCACCCCGTACGGGCGCGGCCACCGCGGCGTCGACCTGGCGGCCCGGCCGGGCGACGCGGTCCTGGCCACCGCCACCGGCAGGGTCTCGTTCGCGGGGCGGGTGGCCGGGCGCGGGGTGCTCGTCGTCGAGTTGGCCGGGAGCGGGGCGCCGCCGTTGCGCACGACGTACGAGCCGGTGCGGGCGCTGGTGGACAAGGGCGACAAGCTCGTCGCGGGGCAGCCGGTCGGAGTGCTGGAGCCGGGGCCGTTCCACTGCGTCCCGGGCTGTCTGCACTGGGGGCTGCGGCGGGCCGAGGTATATCTCAACCCGCTCCTGCTGCTGCCGCCCGCCCTGCTGCGGCGCGGCCCGTCCCGGCTGCTGCCGGTCTTCCAGGTGCCGGAACCGGAAGGGCCGGCCGAACCAGGCGGGAAGCCCCGGCCGGAAGGGGCAGCGGCACCAGGAGCCGCCGGGCTCAGCCGCGTACGCCGCGCAGGATCATCGCGACGGCGGTGTCCGCGATGACACCCGGCTCCTCCGCCACGCTCAACTCGATACGGCGCACCGCGGCGTCCACCGAGCCCTGCAGGAGCATCGCGGCCAGCCTCGGCTGGGTGTGGCCGAGGTCGCCCAGCGCTTCGACGATCATGGCGATCAGCCCGCCGTGCGCGGCCCGGATCTTCTCCCGGGCGCCGGCGTCCAGCTCGCTCGCGGAGATCGCGACGACCGCCCGGTGGCGGCGGTCCCCGACGAGGTCGAGTTGGCGGCGCACATACGCCTCGATCTTCGCCTCGGGGGTCTCGGCGCGCTCCATCGCGTTCTCGACCTCGGCCGCCCAGACGGGGAAGTCGACGGCGCAGAGCTCCTCGACGACGGCGGCGCGGGAGCGGAAGTACTCGTACACGGAGGACCGGGCAAGGCCCGTGCGCTCGGCGAGTGCGGGGAAGGTCAGCGCCTCCGTACCGCCCTCGGACAGCAGGGAGCGCGCGGCGTCCAGGAGGGCGCCGCGCTGCATGGTCCGGTGCTCGGCCACGGAGGCCGCTCGAATCCTGGGCACGTATCCACTCTACGGCGGCAGGTGCCGGAGGGAAGGGCAGAGCGTCGGTCCGGGTGGCCGGAGGGACAGGATCAGCCTCGGCCCGAGTGGCCGGAAGGAGGAGTTTCAGCGGCCCGCATCGGCCAGTTTGGCCCGGAGCTGGAGCACGGATTTGGTGTGGATCTGGCTGACCCGGCTCTCCGTGACGCCGAGGACGTTGCCGATCTCCGCGAGGGTCAGCCCCTCGTAGTAGTAGAGGGTCACCACGGTCTTCTCGCGGTCCGGGAGCGTGTTGATGGCGCGCGCGAGCAGCCGTCTGAGCTCGCGGTCCTCGGCGACCTCCACCGGGTTGTCGGCGGCGGTGTCCTCCAGGGTGTCCATCAGGCTCAGCCGGTCGCCGCCCTCGCCGCCGACGTGCAGCAGCTCCTCCAGGGCGACCACATTGGCCAGCGACAACTGGCTGAAAACCGCGTGCAGTTCCTCCAGGGCGATGCCCATCTCCGAGGCGACCTCGGACTCGGACGGGGTACGCCGCAGCTGCGCCTCCAGCGTGGCGTAGGCGCGCTCCACGTTCCGCGCCTTCTGCCGTACGGACCGGGGGATCCAGTCGAGTGCCCGCAGTTCGTCGATCATCGCGCCGCGGATCCTGGTGATCGCGTACGTCTCGAACTTGATGGCCCGTTCGATGTCGAACTTCTCGATGGCGTCGATCAGTCCGAAGACTCCGGAGGAGACGAAGTCCGCCTGCTCCACGTTGGACGGCAGCCCCACGCTCACCCGGCCCGCGACGTACTTGACGAGCGGCGAGTAGTGCAGGATCAGCTGCTCCCGCAGCCGCTCGTCGCCGGAGGTCTTGTACGAGCGCCACAGTTCGTCGAGGGAGGAGGGGGCGGGAGGGCGCACAGTGCCACGCGCAACCGGTGGTACTGCCGCGCGGTCAGACCCGGAGGTGTGCTGGGGCATGTGGTGCCTTGAGCCGTTCTGCCGTGAAGTGCTGGGGGACTTCTGTCTGGGGCGGAATCCTTGTGAGCGTAGCGTGACTGCGGTGTCGCAGTCCGCACAGGAGTGGAGATCCGGGCTGCGTGATCGCGTTCTGCCGTTCACGCCGTCCGCGCCTGCCGGGAGCCGGGGCCGTCGTCGTGGGCGAGGACCCCGGCAGGTCACCGATCGATCGTGCGAGGTCATCGGCCTTACCTTTTCACCCGAATGCTCCAGGTCAAGAACCGCCTCGCCGTGCGTCGCCGTTGCGGGGTGACGGAGGCGTCAACCGCCAGCCGTCGCCTTCGCGTTCGACGAACCCCAGTGAGTGCAGTTCGTACAGTCGCCCGACCGTCTCGTCGGCGGAGAGGCCCGCGTCGCGAGCGAGGTCACGGGGGCTGACCGGACCGTGGTACGGGAGGGCGTCGAGGACCCGTGCCGCCGCCGGGTCCAGCCCGTCCCGGGGCAGCACCGGGCCGCGCCGGTCCGGTGCGAGGTCACCGATGTCCCCGATCAGCTCGGCGACTTCGGACGCGTCGGTGACCAGCACGCCCTCGCCGCGGAGCAGTTCGTGGACACCGGCCGACAGCCCGCTGGTGGCGGGCCCCGGCACGCCCATCACGAGCCGGCCGAGCCGCTGCGCCTGCCGGGCGGTGACGAGGGAGCCGCTGCGGTACTCGGCCTCCACGACGACCGTTCCCCTGGTCAGGGCGGCGATGACCCGGTTGCGCAGGACGAACCTGCCGCGGGTGGGATGTGCGCCCGGCGGCAACTCCGCGACCACCAAGCCCTGTTGGGCCACCCGTCCGATCAACTCCGCGTGGCCCCGCGGATAGGGGACGTCGACGCCGCAGGCCAGCACCGCCGCCGTCGCGCCGCCCACGGCCAGGACCCCGCGGTGCGCCGCCCCGTCCACGCCGAAGGCGGCTCCCGACACCACCACCCAGCCGCGCTCCGCGAGCCCGGCGCCGAGGGTCGCCGCCATGTGTGCCCCGTACGGTGTGCAGGCCCGCGCGCCGACCACCGCGACCGAGCGCAGGGCCCACAGCCGCAGGTCCGGGCTGCCCCGCACCCAGAGCGCCACAGGCCGCGCGTCCCCCAGGTCGTCGAGTTGGCTCGGCCACTCCTGGTCCCCCGGGCAGACCAGGCGCCCGCCCAGGGCGTCCACCGCCGCCAGGTCCCGCTCGGGTTCGGCCGCCGCCGCCCGGAGCCGGTAGCCCTCCAGCCGTACGGCGGTCATCCCCGGCAGCCCCTCCGCCGAGCCGTCCGCGACGCGGAGCGCCCGTAACAACGCGACGGGCCCGGCCCGCCGCAGCCACGCCCCGGCACGCTCGTCCCCCGGCTCCAGCACCCGCGTCAACGCGGCCCGCGCAACCCGCTCGGGCTCCGGCCGCACCCCCTCGGCGACCGGGCCCCGTGAAGGCGCCCCCTGCCCCGCCCCCCTCACAGCGCCCCTGCCTCCATCGGCGCCCCGCGCTGGATGCCGGTCCGCAGCTCCAGGGCGACCGCGACGTCATGGTGCTCCGGCCGGGGCGCGCCCCTCAGGTCGGCCACCGTCCAGGCCACCCTCAGCACCCGGTCCAGCCCCCGGGCCGTGAGGAGTCCGCGCTCCAGGTCCCGTTCCGCCGCCGCCAGCGCCCCGGGGGCCGACAGCAGCCGGGTCCGCAGCTCATGGCCGGGGACCTCGCTGTTGGTCGTCCACGGCGTCCCGGCCAGCCGCTCCGCCGCCCGGGCCCTGGCCTCCCGTACCCGTGCGGCCACCACCGCCGTAGGCTCCCCCCGGCCCTCCGGCTCCAGCAGGTCCGCGCGGTCGACCGGCTCCACCTCGACCCGCAGGTCCACCCGGTCCAGGAGCGGGCCGGACAGGCGGGCCTGGTAGCGGCGGACCACCGAGGGCGGGCACTCGCAGCCCGCGCCGGTGAGGGTGTGCCGCCCGCAGGGGCACGGGTTGGCGGCCAGCACCATCAGGAACCGGGCGGGCAGCCGCACCACCCCCGCCGCCCGCGCCACCACCACATGGCCCGACTCCAGCGGCTGCCGCAGCGCGTCCAGAGCCTTGCCCGAGAACTCCGGGGCCTCGTCCAGGAAGAGCACCCCCCGGTGGGCCAGCGAGACCGCCCCCGGCCTCGGCATCCCGTTGCCCCCGCCCACCAGCGACTGCATGGTCGCCGAGTGGTGGGGGGCGCAGTAGGGCGCCCGGGAGACGAGCGGTTCACCCGGGGGGAGGATGCCCGCCACGGAGTGGACCGCCGTCACTTCGAGGGATTCCTGCCGGGTCAGTGGCGGCAGAACCGCCGAGAGCCGCTCGGCCAGCATGGTCTTGCCCGCGCCCGGCGGGCCCGAGAACAGCAGATGGTGTCCCCCGGCCGCCGCCACCTCCAGGGCCTTGCGGGGGCGCAGCTGTCCCGCCACGTCCGCCAGGTCCGGGGTGTGGCCCTCGCCGCGCGCGGAGGCCGGGGCCAGGCCGGCGCCGAGGCCGGTGCCCGGGACCATCAGTCCGGCGAGCATGGCGTCGGGGCGCCCCCCGTCGTCGACGGGCTCCTCGGGGACCGGCTCGTCGCAGAGGACGGCGATGAGCTGGCGCAGGCTCCGGACGCCGAGGACCGAGACGCCCGGCACCAGCGCGGCCTCCCCGGCCGTCTGCTCGGGGACGACCACCTGTTGGTAACCGGCCTCGGCCGCCGCGAGGACGGCCGGGAGCACGCCGCGTACGGGACGGACCCGGCCGTCCAGGCCCAGCTCGCCGATCATCACCACGTCCGCGATCATCGCCGGGTCGATCCGCTCCGCCGCGCCGAGGACCGCACACGCGACGGCGAGGTCGAAACCCGAACCGCTCTTGGGGACCGAGGCCGGGGAGAGCCCGACCGTGAGCTTCTTCTGCGGCCACTCGGCACCGGAGTTGACCACCGCGGCCCGCACCCGGTCCCGGCTCTCGATCAGGCTCTTGTCCGGCAGGCCGACCAGTGTGAAGGCCGCCACCCCGGGCTCCAGGTCCGCCTGGACCTCCACCACCACGCCCTCGACGCCGACCAGCGCCACGGAACACGCCCGTGCGTACCCCATCAGGAGACCCCCCGTGCGTGCTCGGTGACGGGGGCGCCGCGCCGGGGCACGATCACCCCGACCAGATCGATCCGGACCCCGCCGGCCGGTGGTCCCCCATGCTTCTCCAGCCAGATCTCGGCGAGCCGTCGCAGCCGGTCCGCCTTGACCGGCGTGACCGCCGCCATGGGATGTTCGAACCCGCCCGACCTGCGGGTCTTCACCTCGCAGAAGACCAGTGCGTCGCCGTCCCTGGCGACGATGTCGACCTCTCCGGCGCGACACCGCCAGTTGCGCGTGATCACGGCCATTCCGGCGTCGGTCAGCAGCCGTGCCGCCAGGTCCTCGCCGTACCGCCCGAGTGCCCCCCGTGCGTTCATCTCTCCACCACCTCCGGCACCGACTCTGGCCCGGCCGGACGAAGGTTGTGGATCTTGGTGGATAACTTCCCCGATGTGGAAAACCCGGCCACCCACATGGGTGACCGGGCCCGTAGCCGCGTGTCGCACGAGTCGGCGGCCCCATGACGCGCGGGCCGCGCGGGGTCAGCCTCCCGGAAGTTCCAGATCGCTCTTGTTGAGCTCTTCGATGTTGACGTCCTTGAAGGTCAGCACGCGGACCTGCTTGACGAACCTAGCGGGCCGGTACATGTCCCAGACCCAGGCGTCCGCCATGGACACCTCGAAGAAAACCTCACCCTGGACGGAGTGCACCTGCATCTCGTAGTCGTTGGTGAGGTAGAAGCGCCGTTCGGTCTCGATCACATATTTGAACAGACCGACGACATCGCGGTACTCCCGGTAGAGCTTCAGCTCCATCTCGGTCTCGTACTTCTCGAGGTCCTCGGCGCTCATGGCATGTTTCCCCTTCAGCCGTGCGTCCCCCCATTGTGCGTCAGCCTTCGCCGCCCCTGGACGATCGGACGATTTCGGGGGCGAGGACCAAAGGAACACGCGAGGGACCCTCGTCGAGGAGCGTGCGCAGCAGCTCGGCGAGTCTGGTCGGGTACACCGTCTCACGCGCCGCGAGAAGTTCGGCGGAAGTCCACCACCTCAGACCTGCGACGCTGCGCAATTCGAGCTCGGTGAGCCCCTGGGGGGCGGTCGCGGTCTGTGCCGTACGGGCCAGGAAGTACCACTCGTCCTGGTCCCAGCGCCGTCCGTCGAAGGGGAAGGAGCAGATCCGCTTCCAGAGCACCGGGCCCAGCTCGATGTCGGTGATGCCGGTCTCCTCGGCCAGCTCGCGGCGGGCCGCCTCCTCATGGGTCTCGTCGCCCTCCAGGCCGCCGCCGGGCGTGAACCACCAGTTGTCGGCGGGGTCGTCCGGCTCATGGCCGTGCAGCAGCAGGATGCGGTCGTCGGGGTCCAGGAGCACCACCCGGGCGACCGGGCGCAGGGGGCCGGTCACGCGGCGGTCCGCCGACGGCGTGCGGAGCGGGCGGCGAGGGGCCCGTACGCCGCTCCGCCGAGGATGAGGACCACGCCCACCAGCACGGCGCCCACCTGGAGCGGGAGCGGGCCGTCGGCGGAGACTCCGCCGGGGAGCGCGGCGAACGAGTCGGGGCGGCCGATCATGCCGTTCATCGGCCAGGCCACCGCGTCGACCCGGGCCTGGACGGCGCTCAGGGGTACCGAGCCCTGCCCGGCGTCCTCCAGATGGACCCGGGAGTCCAGGGAGGTGGACCGCTCGTCGCCGAGGAGGAAGATCTGGCCCTCCGGCACCTTGGCGGAGAAGTTCTGCGGCGAGGCGGGCGCCCGCGTCCCCGCGGCGGCGGGGCCTCGGTGGATGTACGGCTCCTCGACCGGGGTCCCGCCGACGGTGAGCCGGCCGTCCTTGTCGCAGCAGGCGACCGTGTCCCCGCCGACGCCGACCACGCGCTTCACCATCGGAGTGTCGCCCCAGACGCTGTCGGTGAAGACCACCACATCACCGCGCCGGACGTCGGCGCCCGCTATTCGCTCCGCGAGCACCCGGTCTCCGGCGTTGACCGTGGGGGACATGGAGTCGGTGGGGACGGCGTAGGGCTTGTAGACCACCGCCGCCCAGAGGAACCCTCCGAGGAAGAGCACACAGCCGACGGCCACGGCCAGGCCCGACACCATGGTGCCGGTCCGGCCGCGGCCGTCGTTCTCGCGTTTCGTACGGCTCATCACAGCGCTCCCCCATCGGAGATCGACAATCGCTGATCCGAGTCGGCACCCTACCCGGCGGTACGCCCGGCGGTCAGCCTCCTGCGCCGCCAGAACACGAGGGGCAGCGCTCCGGCCACTCCCAGTGCGGCCGGGGCGATCGCGGCGGCCGCGTTCAGACCGGGCTGGTCGAACGTGCTGGGGATGGGCAGGGTCGCCCAGCGGCCCACGGGCCAGGCGACGACGATCGCCCGGCCGACGACCTCGTCGTTGGAGACGGTGCCCTGACCGGGCAGCTCCTGGTGGTAGCGGGAGTCCAGGGAGTTCTGCCGGTGGTCGCCCATGACGAAGATCCGGCCCTCCCCGACCTTGATCGGGCCGAAGGGCTTGTCGTTGCACGGGGTGTTCCCCGGGAAGATGAACGACTTCTCGTCGAGTGCCTTGCCGTTGACCGTGACCGGCCCGTTCTCCTTGCACTCGACGGTGTCGCCGCCGACCGCGATGACCCGCTTGATCAGGTCCTTCTCCTCGGACGAGGGCATCAGACCGATGAAGCTGAGGAACTTCTGCGCCACGTTGGGTTCCGGGGCCGCGGTGTCCTCCAGCCAGCCGCCCGGGTCGTGGAAGACCACGACCTCGCCGCGCTCCGGCTCCGAGCCGAACCAGGGGGTCAGCTTGTCGACCAGCACCCGGTCGCCCCGCTGGAGGGTGTTCTGCATCGAGTCCGAGGGGATCGAGAACGCCTGGATCAGGAACGTCTTGATCAGCAGCGCCAGAATCAGCGCGATTCCGATGAGCAGCGGCAGCTCCATCCAGAAGGAGCGCTGCTTCCTGGAGGGCCTGCCACCGCCCGGGGTACCGTCACCGTCACCGCCGCCCGAGCCACCACCGTCGCCCTCCGGCGGGACCGTCGCCCCGCCCGCGGGAGACTCGTCGCGCTCCCGCCGGTCCTCGGGTTCGTCGTGTCCGGATCGTGCGCCGACCGCCAAATCCCCCACATCCACTCCTCAGTACGTGCCACTGCCCGCGCCCCATCCGGCGCAGGCCCACCACTCCCATAACGAGCGGGAGTTCCGCAGGGGTCGGGAGCCGGACCATTCCGTCGCGATCCGGTGTGGCAACCCTATGCGACGGCCCCGGAACAGCAGCCTCCGAGCCGCTCGCGCGTGCCACCGCGGCGAAGGCCTCGCGCTCCTCCAGGGTGGTCCAGTTGGAGAACGGCCAGGCGATCACGACGGCCCGCCCCACCACCTCGTCCTCGGAGACCGTGCCCTTGCCGGGCGCGTCGAGATGGAAGCGGGAGTCGGCGGAGTTGGACCGGTGGTCGCCCATCATGAAGAGGCGTCCCGCCGGGACCTCCACCTCGAACTGGACGGTCGAGGGCCGGTCGCCCGGGTGCAGATAGGGCTCGGTCAGCGGTACGCCGTTGACGGTGACGCGACCGTCGGTGCCGCAGCACTTCACGGTGTCGCCCCCGACGGCCACCACCCGCTTGATCAGGTCCTGCTCGTCGTCGGAGGGCAGCAGGCCGATGAACTTCAGCGCCTCGGTGGCCTGTTTGACGCCGATGGGCGGATCCTCCTTGTCGGCGGCGTTCTCCTGCTGGAGCCAGCCGCCGGGGTCCTTGAAGACGACGACGTCCCCGCGCTGCGGCTTCGACCCGAAGTTCGGGGTCAGCTTGTCCACCAGGACGCGGTCGCCGATCTTGATGGTCTGCTCCATCGATCCGGACGGGATCACGAACGCCTGGACGAGGAAGGTCTTCAGCACGAGCGCGATCAGCAGCGCCAGCACGATGAGGACCGGTATCTCCTTCACCGCGGACCTGCGCCGCTTGCGCCGGACCTTCTTGGCCAGCTTGCGGCGCTCGGCCCGGGTCGGCAGCGAGCGGGGCGTGGTGGGCCGGCTCCCGGTCGGCAGCGGGACGTCGGGGGCCGGGGCGCCACGCGGGCGCCCGCGGTTACCCATGCGCCCCGCCGGGTGCCCGTACGCCGTCGAAGGCGCCGGTCCCCTCCAGACCGCCGATCCGGGCGGGCGGCCAGCCCAGCCAGTCCACCCGGCCGATCACCTTCTCGACGGGGACCATCCCGCCGCCGGGCGATCCGAGGTGGTCGCGGGAGTCGCTGGAGCGGCTGCGGTGGTCGCCCAGCACCCAGAGCGTGCCCCGCGGCACCACGATGTCGAACGGGGCCGCGGAGGCGGTGTCGCCGGGGTGGAGGTACGTCTCGTCCACCACCACCCCGTTCACCTGGAGCCTCCCCCGCGCGTCGCAGCAGACGACCCGGTCGCCGCCCACCCCCACGACGCGCTTCACGAAGTCGGTGTCGGGGGGCTCGGCGAGGCCCAGGGAGGCGGCCGCCCCGCGCGCCGACGCGGCCAGCGGGTTCGCGTCGAGGTCCTCCCGTACGAAGGAGCCTGTCCCGTCGAAGACCACGACGTCCCCGCGCCGGGGCTCGGTGCCGGAGCGGTACGCCAGCTTGTTGACGAGCACCCGGTCCCCGACCCGCAGGGTGGGCTCCATGGAGCCGCTGGGGATCAGGAAGGGCTGGACCACGAAGGCGCTGAACAGCAGCAGCCCGGCCGTGCCCGCCACCCCGGCGAGGAGGACGCGCCGCCGCCAGGGCCGTACACGGGCGAAAGTCCTCCGGACACGCGAGAAGCGCGACCCCTCCTCGGACCCGGCACGGGGTTCCGAGGAGCGATCGCGCTCCGAGTGCTCTGCTTGCGTGTCCATCGCGGCCGAATCCTATCCGGCCGCGCTGTGGACACCAGGGGGCGCCTTGCCGGTCACCCCTTGGAGGCAGGTCAGTTGTCGCGCTTCTCCTTGATCTTCGCGGCCTTGCCGCGGAGCTCACGGAGGAAGTACAGCTTGGCGCGACGGACGTCACCGCGGCTGACGAGCTCGATCTTCTCGAAGATCGGGCTGTGCACGGGGAAGGTGCGCTCGACGCCGACGCTGAAGGAGACCTTGCGGACCGTGAAGGTCTCGCTGACGCCCGAGCCCTGGCGGCGGATGACGACGCCCTTGAACTGCTGGATACGGGAGCGGTTGCCCTCGATCACTCGCACGTGGACGTTGACGGTGTCACCGGGGCGGAACGCCGGGAGGTCCGACCGGAGGGTGGCGGCGTTTACGCCATCGAGCAGGGAAGACATGAGTTCTGCTTTCTTCGCCGATGCCACAGGTCATCGACGGGATATCGAGAGGAGTCCGGAGTGCTGATCGCGTCGGGCGGGCGTCTTTCCCCCTGTGGCAGGGGCGCACGCCGGACGTACAGCAGAGGCCTATTCTTCCACGGCGGTGGGCCTGCGCCAAAATCGGCCGCCGGGCTCCGGGGCGAAGCCGAGGATGGAGAGGATCTCGCGGTCCTTCTTGTCGAAGGCGCCGGACTCGCACCGTTCGATCAGATCGGGCCGGTTGAGGGCGGTCCGGGCGAAGGCCTGGTCCCGACGCCAGCGGGCGATCTTCCCGTGGTGGCCGCTGAGCAGGACGTCCGGGATGCCCCGGCCGCGCCACTCGGGCGGCTTGGTGTAGACGGGGCCCTCCAGGAGGTTGGCCATCGCGCCCGGTGCGAAGGAGTCGTCGCGGTGGGACTCGGCGTTGCCGAGGACGCCGGGCAGCAGCCGGGCGACGGCCTCCGTGATCACCAGGACGGCGGCTTCCCCGCCGGCCAGCACGTAGTCGCCGATGGAGACCTCGACGACCGGGATGCGGGTGGCGTACTCGTCGATCACCCGGCGGTCGATGCCCTCGTACCGGGCCGGGGTGAAGACCAGCCAGGGCTTGGCGGAGAGCTCCACGGCCAGTTCCTGGGTGAAGGGGCGGCCGCTGGGGGTGGGCACGACGAGGACCGGGGCGTGCGCACCGGACTCGTACCCGTCGGCCAGCGCCTCGTCCAGCGCGTCGCCCCAGGGCTCGGTCTTCATGACCATGCCGGGGCCGCCGCCGTAGGGGGTGTCGTCGACCGTGTTGTGCCGGTCGTACGTCCACTCCCGCAGGTCATGGACGTGGACGTCGAGGACCCCGCGGGCGCGGGCCTTGCCGACCAGGGAGACGTTCAGCGGGTCCAGGTACTCGGGGAAGATCGTGACGACGTCGAGTCGCATCAGACGTCGCCCTTCGGCGCCTCGCCGGACTCCTCGGCCGCCACCTCGTCGGACTCCGCCTCCTCGTCGCGGGAGGAGACCACCACGGCCTCGCTCTCGTCGATCAGGCCGGGCGGCGGGGTGATGACCGCACGCTGCTCAGCCAGGTCGATCTCGCTGACGATCTCCTCCACGAAGGGGATCATCACCTCGCTGCCGTCGGGGCGCTCCACGATGAAGAGGTCCTGCGAGGGCAGGTGGGAGATCTCGGTGATCCGGCCGATCTCCGTGCCGTCGGCGAGGACGACGTCCAGGTCGATGAGCTGGTGGTCGTAGAACTCGTCCTCGTCCTCCGGGAGCTCCTCCGGGTCCACGTCGGCGATCAGCAGGGTGTTGCGCAGGGCCTCGGCGCCCGTGCGGTCACGCACGCCCTCGAAGCGCAGCAGCAGCCTGCCGCTGTGCACCCGGCCCGACTCGATGGTCAGCGGACCGGTGGCCGCCGGGTCGGTGGCCAGGACGGCACCGGGCCCGAGCCGCAGCTCCGGCTCGTCCGTTCGTACCTCGACGGTGACCTCGCCCTTGATGCCGTGGGCGCGGCCGATCCGCGCAACTACCAACTCCACGCTGTTCTCCGATTGATGGGGTGGGGACCCGAGTTGATGGGGTGGGGACCCGGCCTGTCACGGGAATGACCGACGACAAAGGCCGGGGACGGCTCGAAAGCCCTCCCCGGCCCTGGCCGGTGTTCAACTGCGGTCAGCGGACCTGGTCCACGTCGACGAGGTCGACCCGGATCCCACGGCCGCCGATGGCGCCCACGACGGTCCGCAGAGCGCGGGCGGTGCGGCCGTTACGGCCGATCACCTTGCCGAGGTCGTCGGGGTGGACCCGGACCTCCAGCACGCGCCCGCGGCGCAGGGTGCGCGAGGCCACCTGCACGTCGTCGGGGTTGTCGACGATGCCCTTCACGAGGTGCTCGAGAGCCTCCTCGAGCATGCTCAGGCCTCGGTCGACTCGGTGGACGCGGCAGCGTCAGCCGCCTCGTCCGCCTTCTTGTCGGCCTTCTTGGCCTTGGGGGTGATGGCCTCACCCTTGGCCTCGTCGCCGTCCGAGGACAGCGCCTCGAACAGGGCGCGCTTGTCAGCCTTGGGCTCCGGCTGCAGGAGCGGCGCGGGGGCCGGGAGGCCCTTGTGGGCCTGCCAGTCACCGGTGAGCTTCAGGATCGCGAGGACCGGCTCGGTCGGCTGGGCGCCGACGGACAGCCAGTACTGCGCGCGCTCCGCGTTGACCTCGATGCGCGAGGGGTTCTGCACCGGGTGGTACAGGCCGATCTCCTCGATGGCCCGGCCGTCACGGCGGGTGCGGGAGTCGGCGACGATGATGCGGTAGTGAGGCGAACGGATCTTGCCCAGACGCTTCAGCTTGATCTTGACTGCCACGGAAGTGGTGTCTCCTGGTCTCTGACGTGGTTGGGCACAACTAGATGCCACGTGGGGTTGCGGTACTCGGAGTGCCCGATGGACGCGTCAGCCGGAGGAGAGAGGGGTCCTGTGCGACTGTCGAGTACAGCTAGCCATTGTGCCACACCACTTCGGCTCACCCCACCGCGACCGCCGCTTCCGGAATCTGGAACGGCTTGCCGCAGCCACCGCAGACGATCGGGGCCTGGGCCAGGACCGACGGGACGACGCGGACGTTGCGTCCGCAGTCGCAGACGGCCTTGACCCGGACCCCGCCCCCGGAGGAGCCGTGCCGGGCGGCAGGGCCCCTGAAGGAGCGCTTGGTGTCGGCGGCGGTGGCGACCGTGTGCGCCTTGAGGGCGCGCTGGAGCCGTTCGGTGGTCGGGCGGTACCGGCGCTTGGCCTCGGGATTCAGCGTGACCAGCGAGAATCCGCTGCTGGGGTGGGGCTCCTCGGCATGGTCGAGGCCCAGCTCCTCGGCGATCGCGAGGAAGCGTCGGTTGTGGTAGCGGCCGGCGCGGGAGGTGTCACGGACTCCTCTCGCGGCGGCGATGCCGTGGACTGCCTCGTGGAGCAGTCGCTCGAAGGAGAGCTCGGCGCCACAGGCGGACGAGGACTCTCCGATCAGGGACTCGGGCGCGGCTAGATCGGGCAGCTCGGGGTGGTACCGCTGAATGTCGGCCCACGCCTGTGCCAGCTCTGCGGCAAGTACAGGTGGTGTCGTGCTCACGTCGTGACAACGAGTCCGAGTGCCGTGGTGTTCCTATTCCGGGGCATCCCAAATATTTTGCACGTACCAGTCAGTTGCCCGTGATGTGCCCTGGATGCGTCCGGAGGCGGGCGGGTGCGCCGAACTGCGGAGAAGGCGCACAGCTCGCACCAAGGTGGTGCACAGCGTGCGGTACGCCCGGCGCGCGGGATGTGCGGTGCCCCGGCGTCCGGTGCCACTTACAGGCCCGCCGGAGAGGTTACCCGGCGGACCGTTCGACGTGCCCGGTGCCCGGTGTCGGGTAAGACTGATTCGGGGAGGCGCACGACCGGGGCACGCAAACAGTGCCCTACGCCCCCTGGACGTAACGGCGGATGCGCAGTTCCCTGGCATACGGGGTGCGGACATACGCACACGGGGGCCATCCACTCGGGCAAGATCGACCTCTTGGCGGATTGGGGCGCTTTCCATGACACCAACGCTCGTCCGGAACCACCGGGACGCGGATTCCTCCGCGCCGGCGGACGCCGGAACCCGTGCCCGCGACTGGGCCGAGATCCAGGAACGCATGCTGGCACCGCTCTACGAGGCGGTGTACGACCGGCTCGAAGTCGGACCCGCCACCCGGATGCTGTCGCTCGGCTGTGGCTCCGGGCTCGCCCTGCTCGTCGCGGCGGCCCGGGGGGCGCAGGTCACGGGTGTGGACTCCGACCGGGACCGGCTGGCGCTGGCGCGCGCCCGGCTGCTGCCCGACGAGGGCGCGGAAGGTGCGCCCGCGCACCGGGCCCGGCTCCACGAGAGCGGGTCCCCCTCGGGCGGCGAGGGGGCACCGTACAACCTGATCACCGTGTTCGAGCCGATCGGCTGTGCGGCCGGTGACTCCGAGGGGCTGGTACCCGCGCTGGAGTCGGCGCTGCCGCTGGCGGCCCGGGGTGCGACGGTGGTGCTGACCGGCTGGGGGCCGCCCGAGCGGTGTGCCACGGCGCCGGTGCTGCGGGTCGCGGCCCGGCTGACGGAATCCGCGCGTCCGCCGCGTCCCGGCGGGTGGCGGCCGACCCTCCGGGACGACCTGGAGGACGTGGCCGCGCGAGCGGGGCTGAAGCCGGACGGTTCGGGGCGGGTCTCCTGCCCCTTCGGGTACGCGGATCCGGACAGCGCGGTGCGCGGGCTGCTGTCGACCGGACTCTTCGACGGCGCCGTACGGGCCACCGACCGCTCCCAGGTGGAGAAGGAGGTCGCGGAGGCCCTGCATCCCTACCGGCGTCCGGACGGCACGGTGTGGATGCCGAATGTCTTCCGCTATCTGGTGTGCACCACCTGACCTGAGAGAGGCCGCTACGAACGCGCGTAAGGGGCGCCCCCTCTCAAGGGCGCCCCTTACGCGTGGTTCAGCGAGCCGGTCAGCCCATGAACTTCTTGAACTCGTCCGGCAGCTCGAAGTTCTTGTCCTCCTGCGCGGGGAGCCCGAGCGCGCCACCCTGGGCAGCGGCCTGCTCGCGGCGCTCCGCGGCGGCGGCCTCCTCGGCCTTGCGCTTCATCGGGTTGCCGCTCTTGCGCTTCCCCTTGGCCTGCTTGACCTGCTTCTTCTGCCGGCCGGGGCCGCCGCCCATGCCGGGCATCCCCGGCATCCCCGGCATGCCGCCACCCTGGGCCATCTTCGACATCATCTTGCGGGCCTCGAAGAAGCGCTCCACCAGGCTCTTGACGGCGGAGACCTCGACGCCCGAACCCTTGGCGATACGGGCCCGGCGCGAGCCGTTGATGATCGTCGGCTCGGCGCGCTCCTTGGGCGTCATCGACTTGATGATCGCGGCGGTGCGGTCGATGTCGCGCTCGTCGATGTTGTTGATCTGGTCCTTGATCTGCCCCATGCCGGGCAGCATCCCGAGCAGTTTGGAGATGGAGCCCATCTTGCGGACCTGCTCCATCTGGGCCAGGAAGTCGTCGAGGGTGAAGTCCTTCCCACCCTTGCTCGACTGGAGCTTCGAGGCCATCTTGGCGGCCTCTTCCTGGCTGAACGTCTTCTCCGCCTGCTCGATCAGGGTGAGGAGGTCACCCATGTCGAGGATGCGGGAGGCCATCCGGTCCGGGTGGAACGCGTCGAAGTCCTCCAGCTTCTCGCCGTTCGACGCGAACATGACCTGCTTGCCCGTGACATGGGCGATCGACAGGGCCGCACCACCGCGGGCGTCACCGTCCAGCTTGGAGAGCACCACGCCGTCGAAGCCGACGCCGTCGCGGAAGGCCTCCGCGGTGTTGACCGCGTCCTGACCGATCATCGCGTCGACGACGAAGAGGATCTCGTCGGGGCTGACGGCGTCGCGGATGTCCGCGGCCTGCCGCATCAGCTCCTGGTCGATGCCGAGGCGGCCGGCGGTGTCGACGATGACGATGTCGTGCACCTTGGCCTTGGCGAACTCGATGGAGTCCTTGGCGACCTGGACCGGGTCGCCGACGCCGTTGCCCGGCTCGGGGGCGTAGACCGCGACACCGGCGCGCTCGGCGACGACGCTGAGCTGGTTGACGGCGTTGGGGCGCTGGAGGTCGCAGGCGACGAGCAGTGGGGAGTGGCCCTGGCCCTTCAGCCAGAGGCCGAGCTTTCCGGCCAGCGTCGTCTTACCGGCACCCTGGAGACCCGCGAGCATGATCACGGTGGGGGCGGTCTTGGCGAACCGCAGCCGCCGGGTCTCACCGCCGAGGATGGCGACGAGCTCCTCGTTGACGATCTTGACGACCTGCTGAGCGGGGTTCAGCGCCTGGGAGACCTCGGCGCCGCGCGCCCGCTCCTTCACGTTGGCGATGAAGGCCCGGACCACGGGCAGGGCGACGTCGGCTTCCAGCAGGGCGATACGGATCTCGCGTGCCGTGGCGTCGATGTCCGCCTCGGACAAGCGGCCCTTGCCCCTGAGGTTCTTGAAAGTCGCGCTAAGGCGGTCGGAGAGAGTATCGAACACGGCGCTCGTCGGTCCTCAGGGTCGGGGGCGGGGCAGGTCAATCGCCCTCCAGGGTATCCGTCCCCCGGAGAACACCAAGCCCTCGCCCGGATCCGGTGCCGGGCGAGGGCGGGACAAAAGCGTCGTACGTGTCAGCCGAGGGCCTTCTCGACCTCCCGGGCGACCTCGGCGGCCCGGATCTCGGGCAGCGGTTCGCCGTCGGTCCCGGTGACGTAGAAGGCGTCCACCGCGTTGGCGCCGAGGGTGGAGACATGGGCGCTGCGCACCCGTACGGCGCATCCCTCCAGGGCGTTGCCGATCCGGTGCAGCAGCCCGGGGGCGTCCTGGGCGCGGACCTCGATGACGGTGGCGCGGCGGGAGCCGGCCGCCGCCACGGTGACCCGGGGCGGCGGGGCCTTCACGCCTCTGCGGCGCGGGTAGGCCGCCTCCCGCTCCGCGAGCCGGGCCCGGATGTCCAGGGAACCGTCCAGCGCGCGTACGAGGTCGGCGCGGAGCCGGCCGGCCTGCGGGAGGGACCCGTACTCGGCCGCCACCCGCCAGCTGAGCAGCAGCAGATCCGCCGTCTCCCCCACCTCGTTGGGCAGCTCCACCGCACGCAGGTCGGCGGCGCGCACGGTGAGGCGGTGCAGGGCGAGGACTCCGGCGGCGGCCGGCAGCACGCCGGGCCGGTCGGGCAGGGCGATGAGCAGCTCGACGCCGACCGGCTCCACTTCGCCGTCCCCGGCGGGCTCCTCGGGCTGGGTGTGCAGGGCGAGGGCGGGTTCGCCGGTGCGCAGGGCCTCGATCGCGAGGCGTTCGTGCTCGGCGCTGGGCGCGGCCTCCTCCGGCTCCTCGGGGGCCTCCCCGGCGAGGACGGCGGCGACGCGCTTGACCAGGTCCGCGACGAGCGAGGCCCGCCAGGTGGACCAGGCGGCGGGCCCGGTGGCGAGCGCGTCGGCCTCGGTGAGGGCGTGCAGCAGCTCCAGGGTGGAGCCGCTGGAGACGGCCTCGGCGACCGATCGCACGGTGGCGGGGTCGTCCAGGTCGCGCCGGGTGGCGGTCTCGACGAGCAGGAGATGGTGGCGTACGAGGGTGGCGATGACGCCCACGTCGTGCCGGTCGAAGCCGATCCGGGCGGCCATGTCCCGGGCGATGACCTCGCCGGCCACCGAGTGGTCGCCGGGCCAGCCCTTGCCGATGTCGTGGAGGAGGGCGGCGACCAGGAGGAGATCGGGGCGGTGGACGCGGCGGGTGAGGGAGGAGGCGCGGACGGCGGTCTCCACCAGGTGGCGGTCGACGGTCCAGGTGTGGACGGGGTTGCGCTGGGGGCGGCAGTGGACGCGTTCCCAGTCGGGCAGCAGCCGGGTGATGATCCCTTCCGCTTCGAGCGCCTCCCAGACTCCGACGGTGGACTCCCCCGCGCCGAGCAGGGTGACCAGCTCCTCGCGGGCCTCGGGCGGCCAGGGGACCGGCAGCGGCCGGACGGTGGTGGCGAGATGGCGTACGAGGTGGCGGGAGAGCGGCAGTCCGGCCTCGGCGGCGGCCGCGGCGGCGCGCAGGGTGAGGACGGGGTCGCGGTCGGGGCGGGCGGCGCGGGCGAGGACCACTTCGCCATCGGCTTCCACCACGCCGTCGGCGAGCGGGGCGCGCTCGGGGGCGGCCTTGGAGCCGAGGCCACCGCTGAGCATGGCGCGGAGCTTCGGACGGACCGAGCGGGCGCGCAGGACCCGGTTGACCTCGCGCCAGGTGACGTCGGTGGCGTACGAGACCGTCCTGGCGGCCTCGTACACCTGGCGCAGCAGCGCGTCCGCGTCCATGAGGCCGAGCTCCTCGGCGACCTGGTCCTGTTCCTGGAGGGCGAGGCGGTCGGTGGCGCGGCCGGTGGTGAGGTGGAGGGCGTCGCGGGCGTCCAGGAGGGTGCGGCGGGCCTCGTTGAGCCCTTCGCGGGGGGCGTCGGCGACCCAGGAGGCGGCGACGGCACGCAGGGCGGTGGCGTCGCGGAGGCCGCCGCGGGCCTCCTTGAGATCGGGTTCCAGAAGGAACTGGAGCTCGCCCATCCGCTCCGCGCGCTCCTGGCAGAGCTCGTGGAGGGCGGGGAGGCGTTTGGGCGCCTGGTTGCGCCAGTCGGCGAGGATCGCGGTGCGCAGGGAGGCGACCAGGCCGAGGTCGCCGGTGACCGGGCGGGCGTCCAGCAGGCCGAGCTGGACCTTGAGGTCCTCGCTCGCTGTCCTCCGGGCCTCGCCGGGGGTGCGCACGGAGTGGTCGAGGGCCAGGCCCAGGTCCCAGACCGGGTACCAGATGCCGTCCGCGAGGGCGGAGATGGCCGCCGGGTCGGCGGTGCCGTCGTGCAGGAGGAGCAGGTCGAGGTCGCTGCGGGGGAGAGTTCGCCGCGGCCGTAGCCACCGACGGCGACGAGGGCGGAGCCCCGGACCCCGGCCCGTTCGGCCGCCGACGTGAACAGGCCGGTGAGCCAGTCGTCGGTGAGGCGGGCGAGGGACGCACGGCGCGGCGGCCCGGACCGCGCCTCCTGCTGGAGGAGGCGCAGCCGGGCCGCCGCGTAGCCGCTGGGTCCCGAGTCTTCGCTGTCGGTGATCGCTTCGGTGCTCGTCACCCAGGTGCCTTCCGTTCGGTGGGGCCTCGGTCAGGGGCGCCCGTCCGGTGTGCGGGCCGTCCGTCGGGGGTGTCCGGCCGGGCGCCGAAGAGGTCCGGCGCCCGGTGGAATCCTCCGTCAGAGGGCGTCCGGGCCGCGTTCACCGGTCCGGACCCGGACGGCGGTGTCGACCGGGACGCTCCAGACCTTTCCGTCACCGATCTTGCCGGTCCGGGCGGCCTTGACGACGACCTCGATGAGCTGTTCGGCGTCCTCGTCCTCGACGAGGACCTCGATGCGGATCTTGGGCACCAGGTCGACGGTGTACTCGGCGCCCCGGTAGACCTCGGTGTGGCCGCGCTGACGCCCGTAACCGCTGGCCTCGGTGACGGTCAGCCCCTGGACGCCGAAGGCCTGGAGGGCCTCCTTGATCTCGTCCAGCCGGTGGGGCTTCACGACCGCGGTGATGAGCTTCATGCGTCCACCTTCTTTGCCTTCGGTACTGCCGTCGGGTCCGTCGCGGGGGCGGTGGTGCGGGAGACCGAACCGCCGCCGGTGCCGCTGAAGTCGTATGCGGTCTCGGCGTGCTCGACCTGGTCGATGCCGGAGATCTCGTCGTCCTCGGAGACCCGCATCCCGATGGTCTTGTGGAGCACCAGGGCGATGAGGCCGGAGACGACCAGAGAGTACGCGAGGACCGCGACGACACCGACGGTCTGCTTGCCGAGCTGGTCGAGGCCGCCGCCGTAGAAGAGGCCCTTGGCGTCGGACTGGACACCGCCGGTGGCGAAGAAGCCGACCAGGAGGGAGCCGATGATGCCGCCGACGAGGTGGACACCGATGACGTCCAGTGAGTCGTCGTAGCCGAACTTGTACTTCAGGCCGACGGCCATGGCGCACAGGACACCGGCGATGGCACCGACCGCGATGGCGCCGAGCGGGGAGACGGAACCACCCGCGGGGGTGATGGCGACGAGACCGGAGACCGCGCCGGAGGCGGCGCCGAGGGTGGTGAAGGAGCCGTGGCGCAGCTTCTCGTAGGCGAGCCAGCCGAGGACGGCGGCAGCGGTGGCCACCTGGGTGTTGAGGAACATGACCGCGCCGACACCGTCGTCGTTGCCGAGCCAGGACCCGGCGTTGAAGCCGAACCAGCCGAACCACAGGAGGGCCGCGCCGAGCATGACGAGCGGCAGGCTGTGCGGCCGCATGGGGTCCTTCTTGAAGCCGATGCGCTTGCCGATGACGAGGATCACGCCGAGGGCCGCGGCGCCCGCGTTGATGTGGACCGCCGTACCGCCGGCGAAGTCGATGACGCCCATCTCGAAGAGCCAGCCGCCCGAACCCCAGACCCAGTGGGCGACGGGGAAGTAGACGATGGTGACCCACAGGACGATGAACAGCGCCCACGCGGTGAACTTCACGCGGTCGGCGAGGGCACCGCTGATCAGGGCCGGGGTGAGGATGGCGAACATCAGCTGGAAGGCGGCGAAGACGTAGACCGGGATGGTCGTGCCGTCCCAGAGTTCGGTGATGCCGATGCCGCTGAGGCCGACGTAGTCGCCGCTCCAGCCGATGACCGAGCCGATGTCGGAGCCGAAGGCGAGGCTGAATCCGTAGAGCACCCACAGGATCGTGACGATCCCGAGGCTGATGAAGCTCATCATCAGCATGTTGAGGGTGCTCTTGACGCGGACCATGCCTCCGTAGAAGAAGGCCAGTCCGGGGGTCATGAGCATCACCAGGGCCGAGCAGATGAGCATGAACCCGGTGTTGGCGGCAGACAGCTCAGGGGCGTCTGCGGCAAGCGTCGTGATGCCTGGGGGCATCGGCGTCTCCTCGTCGTCGGAGCGGCCGCGGCGTGCGGGGGAATGCTGCGGGACCACTGGGAAGGTGCGGGCCGGTCAGGGGGGTCCGGCGGATCATGGCCGGAGACCGCCTGTGCGCCACGAGATTGGCGGAGCGCCGTTTCCGGGGATGCCGCACGATGTTTCGCGAGCGTGACGAAGAGGTGGTGCGTGTTACGGGGGAATGAATCCCGGGTGGCGGGTCCGGTGCGCTGCCTACCATGCAGCCCACGCCGCATACGGTCGGGTTGAAACGCCGCCGGGTCCCTCCGAGGGCGGTACGACGAGAACCGGCCGCGGCTCCCCTCCGGGTGACCAGGCGATGGGGGAGCCGAGTCGGGCTGTACGGAGGGGTGCCGCGGCCGGGGCCGTTGGTGCCGGGGTCAGATCGCTTCGGCGGTCTCCGGCAGCTGTTCGCTGAGCAGATCGGTGAGCCGGGCGACGTCGGCGACATCGCCGAAGTCCCTGGCAGCGGTGTCGACGGTCTTGCGCAGCCGGGTGTTGACCCGCTCGGAGCGGACCTTCTTGGCGATCTTCAGGGCCCGTCCGGCGAGCACGGTGGACTGCTCGGGCTCGCGCTGGAGCAGATGGACGGTGGCCATGCCGATCAGGTTGAGCGCGTAGGAGCGCTGGTGCTCGTCGTCCTCACCGAACAGCTCCACGGCCTTGGCCATGACGGGCTCGGCGAGCGAGGCGTAGGTGGGGCTGCGGCCGGCGACGTAGGCCAGGTCACGGTAGGAGTGGGCGTTCTCCCCGTTGAGCTCGGCCTCGGAGAAGAAGCGGATCCAGTCGGGCTCGGGCTCGCCGTCCAGTCCGGCGTCCAGGAAGGTGTCCTCGGCCATCCGGACCGCGCGCTTGCACTTGCTGGGCTGGCCCATGTTGGCGTAGGCGCGGGCCTCCATCGCATACAGCATGGCCTGGGTACGGGGGGTGGCGCAGTCACGGCTGCCGTACTGCGCGAGGTGGATCAGCTCCAGGGCGTCGTCGGGGCGGCCCAGGTGGATCATCTGGCGGCTCATGCTGGAGAGCACATAGCTGCCGAGCGGCTTGTCCCCGGCTTCCTTGGCGGCGTGCAGGGCGAGCACGAAATACTTCTGGGCGGTGGGCTGGAGGCCCACGTCGTAGCTCATCCAGCCCGCCAGCTCGGCCAGTTCGGCGGCGCAGCGGAAGAGGCGCTTGGCGGTAGCCCCCGGCTGCGGCTCCTGCAACAGGTCGGTGACCTCGTGGAGTTGTCCGACGACGGCCTTGCGGCGCAGTCCGCCGCCGCACTGGGCGTCCCACTGCCGGAACATCGCGGTGGTCGACTCCAACAGGTCCAGCTCGGGGGCGGAGAGCCGGGAGGGCCGGCGGGTGGCCGCCTCCGACTCCGGTTCGCCCGGGCCCTTGACCGGGACGGGCACCAGCCAGCGCTGCATGGGCTCGATCAGGGCAGGCCCGGCGGCCAGCGCGAGGGAGCTGCCGAGGAAGCCCCGCCGGGCGAGCATCAGGTCGCTGCGGGAGAACTCGCTGAGCAGGGCCACGGTCTGCGGGCCCGCCCAGGGCAGGTCGACACCGGCCACCGAGGGTGACTGGTGCGCGGTGCGCAGCCCGAGGTCCTCGACGGCGACGACCGCCCCGAACCGCTCGGAGAACAGCTCGGAGAGGATGCGCGGGATCGGCTCGCGCGGCTGCTCGCCGTCGAGCCAGCGCCGCACCCGTGAGGTGTCGGTGCTGATGTGGTGGGCGCCCATCTGGCGTGCCCGCCGGTTCACCTGCCGCGCCAGCTCGCCCTTGGACCAGCCACTACGTACGAACCACGACCCCAACTGCCCGTTGGGACGCTTACCGGCATCCGTATCGCCTGCGCCGCTGCCGCTCACCGGAACGCCCCCATTCCCCGTCATCCCCGCTGAATCCTTCATCGTGCGAACCACTATCAGAATGCCGTGCACTGCTGCTGTCCGTACGGGAGTTGGCCGCCATCGAACAGGCAACCGGGTTGCCCGAGGCATACCCGTGGCTGCACATTCTCCCAGGGTTCGTGTACCGACGGTAATCCTACGATCACCCCTCCCGCGAGGGGGATTGCGGAAACGCCACCATTCGCCACCCCTTCGAATGAACCCGACTGCCGCCCGGCGCGCTTGACTTGAGCCACCACGACCGATGGCGGGCGCACGGAAGCACCGAGGGGCGCGTGCACCGCGCCGCACCACCTCGCGCACCACGGCGCACGCCACTCGATGGAGTCGCAGCGACGGAGGGTTACCCGAGCGCTCCGGGTCGTAACCACCGATGAGTCGGACCCGTTGGAGGGGGTATGGGCTTCACGATCGGCGGCATCCGCGAGAAACGTTCCGGCGTACGGCGGCGAGGCCGCGACGCCGAGGCCACCGCGGTGGCCGAGTACACCGGACTCTGGGGCTGGGCCGTGGCGCCCGGCACCCGCGCCCGCGACGGCGCCTGCTCGTGCGGGCAGCGGGCCTGCTCCGCCCCCGGCGCGCACCCGCTGGGCTTCGCCCGGGAGGTCCCGGCGGGCACCGGCCTGGACCGGGCGGCGGACGCCTGGGCCGAGACCCCGGGCGCCTCGATGCTGCTGCCGGTGGGGCGGAGCTTCGACGTCCTGGACGTGGCGGAGCAGGCCGGGCGGCGGGCGCTGGTGCGGCTGGAGCGGATGGGGCTGCCGCTGGGGCCGGTGGCGGTGACCCCGACCGGCCGGGCGCAGTTCTTCGTCGCCCCCGGAGCCGCCGCCGAGCTGCCCGGCCTGCTCTACCGCATGGGCTGGGACGACGCGGACCTGGACCTGCGGGCGCTCGGCCAGGGCGCGCACATCACCGCCCCGCCCTCCGACCTCGGAGGCCTGGGCCCGGTCCGCTGGCTGCGGCCCCCGGTGCTGGACACCGCTGCCGCTCCCCCGCAGGCGCGGCTGCTGCTGGGGACACTGGCGTACATCTGCCACCGCTCCTAGGGCAGAGGGAAACCGCGGACGGAAACGCCGGACGGGGTCCGGAGGCACACGGAAACGGCGGACGGGCGGCAGGCTCCTCGTGGGAGCCGCCGCCCGTCCGCCGTACGGGGTGAGGAGCCTCAGTCGCCGATCAGGGCGTCCACGAAGGCGCCCGGCTCGAACGGAGCCAGGTCGTCCGCTCCCTCGCCGAGCCCGATCAGCTTCACCGGTACGCCCAGCTCGCGCTGGACCGCGATGACGATGCCGCCCTTGGCGGTGCCGTCCAGCTTGGTGAGGACGATGCCGGTGATGTCCACGACCTCGGCGAAGACCCGGGCCTGCACCAGGCCGTTCTGCCCGGTGGTGGCGTCCAGGACGAGCAGGACCTCGTCCAGCGGCCCGTGCTTCTCCACGACCCGCTTGACCTTGCCCAGCTCGTCCATGAGGCCGGTCTTGGTGTGCAGCCGGCCGGCGGTGTCGATGAGGACCACGTCGGCCCCCTCGGCGATGCCCTCCTTGACCGCGTCGTAGGCGATCGACGCCGGGTCGCCGCCCTCGGGCCCCCGGACCGTACGGGCTCCGACGCGCTCGCCCCAGGTCTGGAGCTGGTCGGCGGCGGCGGCGCGGAAGGTGTCGGCCGCGCCGAGGACCACGCTGCGGCCGTCGGCGACGAGCACCCGGGCCAGCTTGCCGGTGGTGGTGGTCTTGCCGGTGCCGTTGACGCCGACGACCATCACGACGCCCGGGGTCTCGGCGCCGCCCTCGGTCTTGACCTCGCGGTCGAAGTCCGGGCCGAGCAGGGTGATCAGCTCTTCGCGCAGCAGGGCGCGGAGGTCTTCGGGCGTACGGGTGCCGAGCACCCGGACCCGCTCGCGGAGCCTCTCGACCAGTTCCTGGGTGGGGGCGACGCCCACGTCGGCGGTGAGGAGGGTGTCCTCGATCTCCTCCCAGGTGTCCTCGTCCAGGTTGTCGCGGGACAGCAGCGTGAGCAGCCCCTTGCCGAGCGAGTTCTGCGAGCGGGCGAGCCGGGCCCGCAGCCGGACGAGCCGGCCCTCGGTGGGCTCGGGGATCTCCAGCGCGGGCGGCGCCGGAGCCTCGACGACCGGGGCCTCCTCGACGGGCGCGGGGGCGTCCGGGAGGCCGACATCGTCGATGGTGCGCCGCGCTTCGTCGCGCGGCGTCTCGGCCTCCTCGCCGACCTTCGGCTCGGCGGGAGGGGTGATGGTCGGCGTGGACGGGGGCGGGGGCGGCAGTTTCCGCTTCTTGCGGCTGCCGACCACGAGCCCGCCGACCAGGCCGACGGCGGCCAGGGCGATGACTACAGCGAGGATGACGATTTCGACGAGTTCCATAACCCGTCCAGTATCGGCCACGGCCGCCGCACGGGCACGGCCCCGCACGCCGCCCGGTGAGCCACCGGAGCCGTATGCACCTTTTGGCGGTAATGCGCGACACCCGCCCCTACACTTCTGACGGCACGTCAGTTACGGTGCACCCCGCCCCGCCCGTCGATCGGGCGCTGCCCATCCGGCGAAAGGGACACCTGTCATGGCCTTCACCGTGGTCCGGTTCAATCTCGTCGATCCCGAAGCCACCCCCGTGGCCCTCTCGGCCCGCTACCGCGCCGCCCTGGAGATGGCGGCCTACGCGGACGGGCACGGCGTCGACACGGTGCAGACCGAGGAGCACCACGGGGTGGCGGACTCCTGGCTGCCCTCCCCGTTCACCTTCGCCGGCGCGGTCTTCGGCGCCACCCGGCGGATCGCGGTGACCGTGTCGGCGATCATCGGCCCGCTGCACGACCCGTTGCGGCTCGCGGAGGACATCGCGGTCCTCGACCTGCTGAGCGCGGGGCGGCTGGTGACGGTCGCGGGGATCGGCTACCGGGCCGAGGAGTACGAGCGCGCGGGCGTGGAGTGGGGGCGGCGCGGCAGGCTCCAGGACGAGCTGCTGGAGACGCTGCTGGATGCGTGGACCGGGGAGCCGTTCCCGTACCGGGGGCGTACGGTACGCGTCACCCCGCGCCCGTACACCCGGCCGCATCCGCTGCTCCTGGTCGGCGGCAGCTCACGGGCGGCGGCGCGGCGGGCGGCCCGGCTGGGGCTGCCGCTCTTCCCGAGCGCGCATCTGCCGGAGCTGGAGGCGTACTACCACCAGCGGCGGGAGGAGTACGGGACGGAGGGGTTCTGCATGATGCCCGCGGCCCGGACGCCGCTGCTCCATGTCTCGGAGGACCCGGAGCGGACGTGGGCGCTGTACGGGGAGCACCTGCTGCACGAGGCGCGGACGTATGCCTCCTGGCAGTCCAAGGACATCCGCTCGGCGGTGCGGTCGGCGGCCACGACGGTGGCGGAGCTGCGCGAGGAGGGGGTGTACCGGATCGTCACGCCGGAGGAGCTCACGGCGCTGGACGCGGACTCGCTGGTGCTGCATCCGCTCTGCGGCGGGATGCCGGTGGAGGAGGGGTGGCGGAGTCTGCGGCTGTTCTGCGAGGCACTGGAAACGCCGGCTGCCCCGGCTCGGCCATGAACCAGGGCAGCGCGTGAACATGGAGGGAGGTGGTCAGCCCATCTCCTCCAGCGTCTTGCCCTTGGTCTCCTTCACGAACTTGAGCACGAAGGGGATGGAGAGCACGGCGAAGCAGGCATAGATGATGTACGTCCCCGAGAGGTTCCAGTCGGCCAGGCTCGGGAAGCTGGCGGTGATCGCCCAGTTGGCCATCCACTGCGCGAAGACGGCGACACCGAGAGCGGCGGCCCGCAGCCGGTTCGGGAACATCTCCCCCAGGAAGACCCAGACGACGACACCCCACGACAGGGCGAAGAAGAGCACGAACGTGTGGGCGGCGACCAGGGCCACGACGCCCTGGGTGGTGGGCAGCTTGCCGTCGACCAGGTCGGCGGAGAAGGCCCAGGCCTCGAAGGCGAGCGCGATGGCCATACCGACGGAGCCGACCAGGGCGAGCGGCCTGCGGCCCACCCGGTCCACCAGCACCATCGCGATCACCGTGCCGATGATGTTGATGATCGAGGTGGTGAACGAGTAGAAGAACGAGTCGGTCGGGTCGATGCCGACGGACTGCCACAGCGTCGCCGAGTAGTAGAACGCCACGTTGATGCCTACGAGCTGCTGGAACATCGACAGGCCGATACCGACCCAGACGATCGGCAGGAAGAAGAACCGGTTGCCGAGCAGGTCCTTGAAGGAGGACTTGTGCTCACGGTGCATCGCGGTCTCGATCTCGGTCACCCGGGCGTCGAGGTCGATCTTGTCGCCCTCGACCTCTTCGAGGATCTTGCGGGCTTCCGCCTTCTTGCCGACCGAGATGAGGAAGCGCGGGGACTCGGGGATGGCGAAGGAGAGGAGCCCGTAGAGGACGGCCGGGACGACCATCACGCCGAGCATCCACTGCCAGGCCTCCAGGCCCAGGATCTTGCCGCGCTGGTCGCCGTCGGCGATCTGGAGCAGGGTGTAGTTGACCAGCTGGGAGATGGCGATGCCGATGACGATCGCGGCCTGCTGGAAGGAGCCGAGCCGGCCGCGGTAGGCGGGCGGGGAGACCTCGGCGATGTAGGCCGGGCCGATCACGGAGGCCATGCCGATGGCGAAGCCGCCGATGATGCGCCACATCGCCAGGTCCCAGAGCGCGAACGGCAGCGCGGAGCCGATGGCGCTGGCGGTGAAGAGCACCGAGGCGATCTGCATGCAGCGGATGCGGCCGATCCGGTCCGCGATCCGGCCGGCGGTGGCGGCGCCGATCGCACAGCCGATCAGCGCGATGGCGATGACCTGGGCGAGCGTCCCGGAGCCGATGTCGTACCGGTCGCGGATCGCCTCGACGGCCCCGTTGATGACAGAGCTGTCGTAGCCGAAGAGGAAGCCGCCCATCGCCGCGGCCGCCGTGATGAAGATGACATGGCCGAGGTGGTCCGGATGGGCCACTCGGGCTCCGGACTCCGGTCCGTTCGCTGCGCTGGTCACATGAACTCCTGATGCCTGGCCGCAAGTCAGACGTGGGGGGTGAGCCTTCCCAGTGGGGCACAACATCCGGCCCGCCACCACTTGAAGGCGAAATCAACTTTGCAGAGGTTATGTGTTCAAGAATCGAAGTCAAACAGTGGGTCCAGGCGCGTGTACCCAGGAGCGCACGAATGGTGCGTCGAACCTCTGATGATTCGGCAAAAAGTCGGCGGCTGGGCCGACCGGGTCAACGGAGCCGCTGACTGATCACCTTCGACACCCCGTCACCCTGCATGGAGACGCCGTACAGCGCGTCGGCGACCTCCATCGTCCGCTTCTGGTGGGTGATGACGATCAGCTGGGAGCTCTCCTGGAGCTCCTCCATGATCCGGATCAGCCGCTGGAGGTTGGTGTCGTCGAGTGCCGCCTCGACCTCGTCCATCACGTAGAAGGGGCTGGGGCGGGCCTTGAAGATGGAGACCAGCAATGCCACGGCCGTCAGGGACCGTTCACCGCCCGAGAGCAGGGAGAGCCGCTTCACCTTCTTGCCCGGCGGACGGGCCTCGACGTCCACCCCGGTGGCGAGCATGTTGTCCGGGTCGGTCAGGATCAGCCGCCCCTCACCGCCGGGGAAGAGCCGGGAGAAGACGCCCTCGAACTCGCGGGCGGTGTCCCGGTACGCCTCGGTGAACACCTGCTCCACCCGCTCGTCGACCTCCTTGATCACCTGGAGCAGATCGGCCCGGGTCTTCTTCAGGTCTTCAAGCTGCTCGGAGAGGAACTGGTGCCGTTCCTCCAGCGCCGAGAACTCCTCAAGGGCGAGCGGATTCACCTTCCCGAGCTGCTGGTACGCCCGTTCGGCCGACCGCAGCCGCTTCTCCTGCTCCGCCCTGGCGAACGGCTTCGGCCGGTTACGGGGATGCTCCGGGTCCTCCGGCAGCTCCTCGCCCTCGGCGGGCGGCGACGGCGGCACCGGCTGGTCCGGGCCGTACTCGGAGACGAGCCCCGCGGGCTCCACACCCAGCTCCTCCAAGGCCTTCGTCTCCAGCTGTTCGATACGCAGCCGCTTCTCGGCGCCCAGCACCTCGCCCCGGTGGACGGAGTCGGTGAGCTTGTCCAGCTCACCCTTGAGGTCGCGGCCCCGGCCCCGCTCGGCGGCCAGCTCGCGCTCCCGCTCGCCCTTGGCGGCCTCGGCCGATGTGCGCTCCTGATCGGCCCGTACGAGGGACACCTCGACGTGGGCCAGCAGCTGACGGGCGCCCGAGGCGACGGCGGAGGCCACGGCCGCCTCGTGGCGCAGCCGGGCCCGGCGCTGCTCGGCGCGGGCGCGGGCCTCGCGCTCGGTGCGGGCGGCCCGGTCGAGGCCGTCGGCGCGTCCGGCCAGCGACTTGACGCGTTCCTCGTGGGTGCGGGCCTGGAGCCGGGCCTCCATCTCGGTCTGGCGGGCGTTGGCCCCGTCGGCGGCGAGCCGGTCCCGCACGGAGGTGTCGGGCTCCTCCTCGACCGGCGCCTCCTGGGCCACCAGCAGCCGCTCGGCCAGCTCCTCCGCCTCCTCCACCGCCCGCTCCAGGGCCTCCTGGGCACGGGCGGCGGCGGCGGTCATCCGCTCGGCCTCGCCCGCCGCCGCCCGGGCCTGCCCGGAGAGCCGGCCGAGCTGCTGGGCGACGCCCGACTTCTCCCGCTCGGCCGCCCGCCGCCGCTCCCCCAGCTCCTCGACGAGCGCGGCCCCCTCCTTGCGCCGCTCCCCCGCCAGCCGCTGCGCCTCCGCCAGCTCCTCGCACCGCACGGCGAGGTCGGCCAGCTCGGCGGCGGCCTCGTCCACGGAGGCCTGCACCTCCAGAAGACTGGGCGCCCCGGCGGACCCGCCGTGCGCGAAGTGCGCGGAGAGCACGTCCCCTTCGCCGGTCACGGCGGTGAGCCCGGGGTGCGCGGCGACGAGGGACTCGGCGTCCTCCAGGGTGGGGACGACGACGGCGTCCCGTACGAGGCGGCGCACGGCGGTCATGAGGGCGGCGGGGCCGGTGACGAGGTCGGCCACGGCGGGGGTGGTGAGGGTGGTGGTGCTCTCGGTACGGCCCTGGGCGTCGGCCCCGGTCTCCGTACGGCTGTGGGCCCCGCCCTCCGCGCGGCCCGGCGCTCCGGTCTCCGTACGACCGTGCGCGTTCCGCTCCGTACCGCCTTCCGCGCTGCCGTCCGGTGCACCGGTCCACGCGGCGTCGCCGGGGCCGCCGTGCGCGGGCCCGGCGACGCCGGGTGCACCGCCCTGTGCGGGCAGCGGCCCGGGGGCCTCGTCCTGTACGTGCCCGCCGCCCTGCCCCGGTACGTGAGGGGCTTGCGGGTCCATGGCACCAGGCCGCCCCGGTCCATGACCGGCCCCCGCGACCTCCGCGTCCTCCGCCGCCCCTCCCCCCAGCAGCATCGCCGCGCGCCCCGCGTCCTGTGCGCGGAGCAGGCGGATCGCCTCGGCGGCCGTGGCCGGGTCCCGCACCGCCACCGCGTCCGCCGCCGCGCCGAGGGCGGCGGCGACCGGGACCTCGTAGCCGGCGCGGACGGTGAGCAGTTCGGCGGCCGGACCGAGGAGTCCGGCCAGCCGGTCCCGGGCGCCGAGCAGCGCGCCCGTACCGTCCTTGCGGCGCAGCCCCAGGGCCAGCGCCTCGTGCCGGGCCGCGACCGCCGCCCGCCTGCGCTCGGCGGCCGTCGCCTCCTCGCGGGCGGCGCTGTGGGCGGCCTGGGCCCCGGCGAGGGCCTGCTTGGCCTCCTCGTGGCGGGCGGTCAGCTCCTCGTCGTCCGCGTCCAGGCCCTCGACCTCGGCCTTGAGCTGCTCGTACTCCTCCTGGGCGGTGACGGCCCGCTCCTGCGCCTCGTCGCGGGATGCGGCCAGCCGGTCGATCTCGGCCTGTGCCGAACCGGCCCGGCTGCGGGCGGCGTTGACCTGGCCGTTCAGCCGGGCCAGGCCCTCGCGCCGGTCGGCGATGGCGCGGGCGGCGTCCTTGAGGCGGCGCTCCTCTGCGGCCAGCTCGCGCTCCAGGTCGGCACGGTGGGCGACGGTGTCCTCCAGCGCGTGTTCGGCCGCCTCCAGGGCCGCCGTCAGCTCCGCCTCCTGCTCGCGGATCCGGGCGGCCTCCCGCTCCAGCTCCTCCGGGTCGCGGCCCCGGCGCTCCTCGGTGGGGGCCTCGGTGGCGCTCCTGACCCGGGCGTCGGCCAGCGAGACCGTGCCCCGGACCCGTTCGGCCAGCTGCGACAGCTCGTACCAGGTCTGCTGGGCCCGCTGGAGCCGGGGCGCGAGACGGCGCACCTCGCCCTCCAGCTCCGCCTCCCGGGTGAGCGCCGCCTTCAGCTCGGCCTCCGCAGCGTCCTTCCGCTTCTTCAGCTCGGCCTCGTCGGCGATCTCGTCGCGCAGCGCGTCCCGCAGGGTCACCAGGTCGTGTGCGAGGAGCCGGAGCCGGGCGTCGCGGAGATCGGCCTGGATGACGGCGGCCCGGCGGGCGACGGCGGCCTGCCGGCCGAGCGGCTTGAGCTGGCGGCGCAGCTCGTCGGTGAGGTCCTGGACGCGGGCGAGGTTGGCGCCCATCGCGTCCAGCTTCCGGAGCGCCTTCTCCTTCCGCTTGCGGTGCTTGAGGACGCCCGCGGCCTCCTCGATGAAGGCCCGGCGGCCCATCGGGTCGGCGTGCAGGACGGAGTCCAACTGGCCCTGGCCGACGATGACGTGCATCTCGCGGCCGATGCCGGAGTCGGAGAGGAGTTCCTGGATGTCCAGCAGCCGGCAGGTATCGCCATTGATCTGGTATTCGCTGCCGCCATTGCGGAACATGATCCGAGTGATCGTCACTTCGGCGTACTCGATGGGCAATGCGCCATCGGAATTGTCGATGGTCAGCGACACTTCGGCGCGGCCGAGCGGGGGCCGCCCGGTCGTCCCGGCGAAGATCACGTCTTCCATCTTGCCGCCGCGCAGGGATTTGGCGCCCTGTTCTCCCATGACCCAGGAGAGGGCGTCCACCACATTGGACTTTCCCGATCCATTGGGGCCGACGACACAGGTGATCCCCGGTTCGAACCGCAGGGTGGTGGCGGACGCGAACGATTTGAAACCACGCAGGGTCAGGGCCTTGAGGTGCACGCCGCCGGACTCTACCTTTCCCTCTCGGTTTCGGTCGTGAAGGTGCAGGGCACATCAGACGGTAAGCGAGAGGGATCGGGTGGGGGCCGGGGGGTCCGGGCAAAGAAAAAGGGACGCCGAGGCGTCCCTGTAGATCTTGGTGCGTGATCTTGTCGCATGGATCTGGGCGGTCCCGCACGGCGCATCGCCACGGCAGCCGGGGCAGTGCGCTGCCGGTGATCCGGACACAGGGGCCCCTGTCGGTCAGGGACCCGGTCGTCCGGGGACGGCGATCCGTGACACAGGACGGATCAGATATGGGGAGATGTTCCTAGGCTGATGAGACTGCTCAGCCCGACCGGCCCCGCTGGGGCCTTCGGTCAGGTCAGCGCAGGCTCGCCCTGGGGTACGTCGATGTCGATGCTGTCGAGCAGCGACTCCTGGTGCTGAGCGGCGGCGTTGAGCGCGTCGTTCTCGTCCTGGATCCGGTTGAGCTCGGATTCCAGGTCCTGGACGCGCTGCTGGAGCCGTCGCATCTCGGCGAGAAGTCGCGGGTCGGAACCGCCGACGTAACCGAGAAGCGCCTTTGCCATGATGGATGGTCCTCCACAATGAGTGACCGACCGATGCGGTGTGGGTCGTCAGGGGGTCGCACCCGCGGTGCTCGGCAGGGCTCTGTCACCACTGCGGTTCTGCTGCATATCAGCTCTACCGAACAGCTAAGGTGCGCGGGGTTTTCAGCGTCTCACCAAAAACTTTGACGGTCAACACGATCACACCGCGTGGAGCCGGGTGTCCCGGGGGTACGCGGCCGGACGATCATGCGGCGCGACTCTCCTGCGGGACCCCGACAGGTGTGGGGATCTTCGTCAATGCCGCAGCCTTGCACGACATTCCGCATCTGGCAACCATCGGTCGCCGCGCGGTCCTTTCGCAGGTCATTTCGGGTGCCGGGGGTCCAGGAGGCCGGCCCGTGACCGTTCGCTCCGGCGCGTTCACCGAGCGGATCGGGGACGCCGGCGCGAGCTCGTATCAGCGGATGGCGAATCCGTCGTAACCGCCGCGCGGGGTGTCCCAGATCTCAGTGACTCCGTCCACGCGCCCGGGTGTGTCGTCGGACCGCAGCCAATCCAGCAGACGGTGGCAATTGTCACGTGATCCTTCGGCGACGACCTGTACCCGGCCGTCGTCGAGATTGAGTGCAAAGCCCACGAGTCCACCGATCTCCAAAGCATTTGCCCTGGTGAACCAGCGGAAGCCTACTTGCTGTACTCGGCCGCGTACCCAGGCGACCAGCCGTGCCTCTTCGTTCATGCCCGAACGCTAACCGGCCAATTGCGTCAAGAGCACGGCGGCCCCTTTGAGCCATGGCGTACAGTCCCGTCGCAATAGCCTCACTCGTTCGGGTGAGTACGGGGACCACGATCGACCGGTAATCGGGTGACGTCGCTGCGACGTCCGGAGCATCAGGAAGGCACAGCGCATGGGACGCCATCGACGATCCGCCGCAGGCCCCGCCGCTGAAGAACCCGCGGCCGGAGCGGCCTCGCGGCATCGGGGCGCGCGCCGGAAGAAGAAGTCCACGGTGCCGGTGCGCACCGGGCTCCTCGGTGCCTCGGCCGCGATGGCGGTCGGCGCGGTCGCCGTCGCCTCGGGCCTGCTCCCCGGCGGCGACACCTACACCACGGGTGGCGGGAACGCGGCCGACCAGGTCCGCACCGGCGGCGCCCCCGACCTGCTGACGCAACAGGGCGGCTCCAGCGCTCCGGCCGACCGGTCCTCCTCCCCCGCCGGCCGGGGCACCGAGCGCCCCGAGGCCCCGTCGAAGACCCCCTCCAAGACGCCGTCGAAGTCGCCCTCCAGCAGCGCGTCGAAGACCCCGTCGAAGTCGGCCGCGCCCTCCACGACCCCTTCGAAGAAGCCGGCCGCCGCCCCGTCCGAGCGGTCGAAGGCGCCCACCACGGCCTCGAAGCAGAGCACCTCCCCGGCGAGCAGGGCCCCGGCCCCGCCGAAGACCTCCGCCGCCCCGCCGCCCAGCAAGAGGCCCGCCCCCTCGCCCTCCGACACCTCGGCCCGCGCCGAGGTGCTGGCCCTGGTGAACCAGGAGCGCGCGAAGGTCGGCTGCTCCCCGCTGACCACCAGCACCGCGCTGACCTCGCTGGCCCAGAACTTCAGCGAGGACATGGCGGCCCGCGGCTTCTTCGACCACACCGACCCGGACGGCGACACCCCCTGGGACCGCGCCGCCCAGGCCGGCGTACAGGGACTCGCCGCGGAGAACATCGCCCGCGGCCAGGCCGACGCCCGGGCCGTGATGGACGGCTGGATGAACAGCGACGGCCACCGCGCGAACATTCTCAACTGCGACTACAAGACGATCGGCATCGGCATCCACGAGGGCTCCGGCGGCCCGTGGTGGGTCCAGAACTTCGGCTTCTGAGCCCGAAGGAGACGGCTTCGCTTACGCCCGTACAGCGCCCCCTCTGAGGGGGCGCTGTACGGGCGTAAGCTGGTGAAATGGCCAGCGACATGGACGATCTCGCCTTCGACGTCTTCTCCCGGCAGTGCCCCTCACGCTCCACGCTGGAGCACGCCACCGGCCGCTGGGGCAGTCTGACGCTGGGCGCGCTGTACGAGGAGAGCCTGCGGTTCAACGAGCTGCGCCGCCGGGTCGACGGGGTCAGCGAGAAGATGCTCTCCCAGACGCTGCACGCCCTGGAGCGTGACGGGCTCGTCCTGCGCGAGGCGCAGCCCGTCAACCCGCCCCGGGTGGATTACGAGCTCACCCCGCTCGGCCGGGAGGTCGCGGAGCGGCTTCTGGGGCTGATCCATCTCGTCCAAGGGCGGATGGACGACGTGCTCGCCGCCCGGACGCGTTACGACGAGGCGCGCGGCGGGCGCTGACAGCGCGGGCAGAAGTAGCTGGACCGGTTCATCCAGGCGCGGCGGCGCATCGGCGTCCCGCAGCGGCGGCACGGCTCGCCCTCCCGGCCGTACGCGTCGAGCGACCGGTCGAAGTAGCCGGACTCGCCGTTCACGTTGACGTACAGGCTGTCGAAGCTGGTGCCGCCCTGGGCGAGCGCCGCGTTCATCACGTCCCGGGCGTGGCCGAGGAGTTCGGCGGACTTGGGGCGGGTGAGGGTGGCGGTGGGCCGGTCGTAGTGGAGCTTGGACCGCCAGAGCGCCTCGTCCGCGTAGATGTTGCCGACGCCGCTGATCAGCGACTGGTCCAGGAGCGCGCGCTTGACCGTCGTACGGCGCAGGCGCAGGGCCGTGTGGAACGCGGCGTCGTCGAAGAGCGGGTCCAGCGGGTCCCGGGCGATGTGCGCGATGGTGTCGGGCAGTCCGTCGGGGGTGGTGTCGTGGAGCGAGAGCCCGCCGAAGGTGCGCTGGTCGACGAAGCGCAGCTCGGTGCCGAGAGCGTCGTCGAACCGCAGCCGGATCCGCAGGTGCTTCTCGTCGGGCGCGTCCACGGGCTGCACCAGCAGCTGTCCGCTCATGCCGAGGTGGCCGAGGAGCGAGGAGGCGGCCTCGTCGATCGGCACCCAGAGGTATTTGCCGCGCCGCATCGCCGTACCGAACCGGACCCCGCGCAGCCGGGCGGCGAAGTCCACGCCGCCCGCGAGGTGCCGGCGGACCGAGCGCGGGTGCAGCACCTCGACATCGGTGACGGTCCGGCCGCTGACCCAGCGCTCCAGGCCCCGGCGTACGACTTCGACCTCGGGCAGCTCGGGCACGGTGGACCACTCCAGACACGGTGAGCGTAGTGCGGGAGCACGGGACCGGCTCCCCCGGGACAGGGCGAACCCCCCGGTGCACAGGGCACCGAGGGGTTCGGGGTGCTGCTTCAGGCCGGAGCGGCGTCCGAGTCCGGCGACGGGTCGGCAGGGGTGTCGGCGGCCCCTCCGTCGGCCGCGGACTTCTCCGCGGCCTGCCGTGCCTCTGCGGCGGCGCTGATCTCACGCCAGGCGGACTCCGCCGCCTGCTGCTCCGCTTCCTTCTTGCTACGGCCGGTGCCGGTGCCGTACGAGACACCACCGACGCGAGCAGCAGCAGTGAAGGTCTTCTCGTGGTCCGGGCCGGTCTCCGTGACGAGGTACTCGGGGACTCCGAGGCTCTCGCTCGCGGTGAGCTCCTGGAGACTGGTCTTCCAGTCCAGGCCGGCACCGAGGTTCGAGGACCTGTCGATCAGCGGGTCGAAGAGCCGGTGGACCAGCTCCGAGGCCGCGCCGAGGCCCTGGTCGAGATAGACCGCGCCGATCACTGCTTCCAGTGTGTCGGCGAGGATGGAAGCCTTGTCCCGCCCACCCGTACCCTCTTCACCGCGGCCGAGCCGGATGAAGGAGCCGAGTTCGAGGCCGCGGCCCACTTCCGCAAGCGCACGCGAGTTGACCACCGCGGCCCGCAACTTGGCCAGCTGGCCTTCGGGCAGGTCGGGGTGGGTGCGGTACAGCGTGTCCGTGACCACCAGGCCGAGCACCGAATCCCCGAGGAATTCGAGCCGCTCGTTGGTGGGCAGACCGCCGTTCTCGTATGCGTACGAACGGTGGGTCAACGCACGCACCAGAAGGGCGGACTCGAGGTGATACCCGAGCCGCCCTTCCAGAAGCGTGTGGGACGAGGCTGTGTTGACGTTGTCTGCCTGCTTCTTGGCGCTGGACAACTCAGACATCGGGCCTCTCACCAGCCGCTCAGACCTCGAGGACCTGGCGCTTGTTGTAGGTGCCGCAGCTCGGGCACGCAATGTGCTGGAGCTTCGGCTCCTGGCAACGCTCGCACGAAACCAGGGTGGGGACCGCAGCCTTCCACTGCGACCGGCGGTGGCGCGTGTTGCTGCGCGACATCTTCCGCTTCGGAACAGCCACGGCTACTTCTCCTGCTTCTCGTCGACGCCAGGTTCGGCGCCGCCCATGTTGTCCTTCTCGCCGTCCTGAACGGTCTCGGCGAGTCCTTGCAGTGCCGCCCAACGGATGTCGACGGCGTCGTGGTGGTGGCCCGGGTTCTCGTCCAGCCTGATTCCGCATTCGGAACACAGACCGGCGCAGGTCTCCTTGCACACCGGCTGCATGGGCAGTGCGAGCACTACCGCGTCACGCAGCACTGACTCGAGGTCGAACAAGCCGTCCTCGAGGAAGAACCTGTCCTCGTCGTCCTCGGCGTCGTCGGCCGGGTCCGCAGGGCGGCCCCGGTCATCGGCGTCAGGGTACGAGAACATCTCCTGGAAATCCGCGTCGACCTCGACGGTCAGCGGCTCCAGACACCTTACGCACTCCCCCTCGGCGCTCGCACGGGCGGTCCCTGTGACAAGCACCCCTTCCATGACCGATTCGAGTCGGAGGTCCAGCTCCAGGGGCGCGCCTTCCGGCACACCGATGACGCCGTCGATGCCGAGAACCGGTGAACCGGGTGCGTCCACCGTGCGGGAGAGCCGCTTCAGGGCACCAGGACGCCGACCCAGCTCGCGCGTATCGAACACGAGAGGGTTGCGGTGGTCGAGGTTGCCGTTCAGGGCGTTTCCTGCTTTCGAATCATGGGGGTCGTACGTGCTGCTGAGGGGAGGGGCCGTCTACGGTCCGGAGTCAAATCGTCCCGATTCGTAGACGAAACGGGCAGCCGAAATCGCGGACCTATGTGCGACCGAGGATTCAGGATACTGGACGGACGGCTCAGCACCCAATCGGACCAGCCCGGCCTGGATCAGCGGCCCTCTTCGTAGCGGCGCAGCTGCTCCAGGTCGATCATGCTGGTGTCGAAGAGGCTGGTCTCGTCCAGCGCGCCCTGGTTCTGCTGGGCGGGCGCCTGGGGCTGCTGCTGCCAGCCGTACTCCGGCTGGGCCTGCGGCTGGGGCGGGTACTGGTTCGGGTCGTAGGCGGGCTGCTGGTAGGCCGCGTACGGGTCCGGCACCTGCTGGTAGCCGTACGGATCCTGCCCCTGCTGCTCCTGGTAGCCGTACGACGCCTGCGCGTACTCGGCCTGTCCGTACTCCGGCTGCTGCGCGTAGCCCGGCTCGGCCTGCGGCGGCTGGGCCGGGTACTCAGCCGGACGCTCCTGATAGAGCGGCTGCTGGGGCGCCTGCTGCGGGGCCGGGGTGGCGAGCTCGGCGAGGCCGGCCAGGTAGTCGGCGTCGCTGGTGTGGCCCCGGGCGCCCGCCGCGTCCTGGGCGGCCATGTGGGCCCCCAGGTCGTCGGAGGCGACCCGGCCGTGCAGCTTCTGCCGGCCGCGGCCGACCGCCTCCAGCGTCTTGGCGAGCACCGCCTCGAAGGCGCCGAACTTGGCGTCCACGTAGGCGTCGGCCCGCTGCTTCAGCGTCTCGGGGTCGGCGCTGCGCTCGGGGGCCTCGGCGAAGTCGGGGTCCTGGTAGCCCTGCTCGTCCAGGCCCTGGCCACGGCCGAGCAGCTTCTCGCGGCCTCGGTCGACGGAGCCGATGGTCTTGGTGAGGACGACCTCGAAGTTGGCGAGCTTGCTGTCGACGTAGTCGTCGGCCTCGGCCCGGACCTCCTCGGCCTCGCGGCGGGCCTCGGAGAGGATCCGGTCGGCCTCGCTCTGCGACTGGCGGGCGATCTCGGTCTCGGCGATCAGCGAGGAGCGCTGGGCGTGCGCGGACTGGATGATCCGCTCCGCCTCCTGCCGGGCCTGCTCGGCGAACTGCTCCTGGCCGCCGATCAGCTCCTGGGCGTGGGCGAGCGAGCCGGGCAGGGCCTCGCGGACCTCTTCGAGCATGGCGAGCAGCTCGGCGCGGTTGACCACGCACGAGGCCGACATGGGCATGGCGCGGGCGTTCCCGACCGCTTCGACGATCTCGTCGAGCTTCTTCTGCACGTCCACCGTGTGCTCGCCACTCTCTGCTGCTCTGTTGGAGACGGACGGGACGACTGTAAGGCCAGTCGGCGGCCGCCCGACACCTGGTGACGGACCGTCAGCCGCTCAGCGCTCGCCCAGCCGCTCCGTGAGCGCCTCGTGGACGGTGGGGGGCAGCAGGTGGGAGACGTCGCCGCCCCAGGTCGCGACCTCCTTGACCAGCGAGGACGACAGGAAGCTGTACGTCGGGTTGGTCGGCACGAAGAGGGTCTCGACGCCGGAGAGGCCGTTGTTCATCTGGGCCATCTGGAGCTCGTAGTCGAAGTCGCTGACGGCCCGCAGGCCCTTCACGATCGCCGGGATCTCCCGCTGCTTGCAGAAGTCGACCAGCAGGCCGTGGAAGGACTCCACCTCGACGTTGCCGAAGTCGGCGGTGACCTCGCGGATCAGGTCGATCCGCTCCTCCACGGTGAACAGCCCCTTCTTGGACTGGTTGATCATCACCGCGACGTGGACCACGTCGTACAGCTTGGAGGCTCGTCCGATGATGTCGAGATGTCCGTTGGTGATGGGGTCGAAAGACCCCGGACAGACGGCGCGGCGCACTGTGATTCCCTCGCTCTCCGGTCCGGTCATCGTGCGTCTTCGCACGTAGCGGCGGCGCGACCGTACCAAAGCGTTCCCTCGCCGTAGCGACGGGCCCGCAGTGGCTCGAATCCGGCGGGCCAGCCGAATTCTCCGCCCCGGGTGCTGCGTTCCACGGTGACGAGCGCATCGTCCGTGAGCCACCCCTGAGCACGGAGTGTGAGCAGGATCTCGCGAAGATCGTCGTCGGTGACGGCGTACGGCGGGTCCAGGAAGACGATGTCGTACGGGTCGGAGGGCGCCGGTCCCGTCACGATCTGCTCGGCTCTGCCGGTACGGACCTCGGCGCCGGGCAGCCCGAGGGTGCGGACGTTGTCCCGGACGGTGCGCACCGCCTTCTGGTCCGCCTCGACGAGAAGGGCGTGCACCGCGCCCCGGGAGAGCGCTTCGAGGCCGACGGCACCGGATCCGGCGTACAGGTCGGCGACGCGGACGCCTTCGAGGGTGCCGAGCAGCGCTTCCCAGGTGGAGAAGAGGCCCTCGCGCGCACGGTCGGAGGTGGGGCGGGTGCCGGTGCCGGGCGGTACGGCCAGGCGGCGTCCGCCGGCCGATCCGGCGATCACGCGGGTCATGGGTGTCTGGTCCTCGGGGTCGGGGGCGGGTGCGGGGGCTCACGGCGGGCGCGTGCCGTCCGTACGTCTACGGGCTGTGCGTCCACGATATGGCGTGCGGCCCGCACCGGCTGGGCAGCCCCGTGCGCTCACCCCTTGTCCAGATACTCCTCCCGGTCCTTGTCCAGCAGCGCGGCCAGCACCGTGCGCAGCTCCGGCAGGTGCTCCAGCTCCGGGTCGGCGGCGACGGTCGCGACGGCCTCCTCGCGGGCGGCGGCGATGACCTCCTCGTCGTCGATGACGGTGAGCATCCGCAGTGAGGAGCGCACCCCGGACTGGGCCTGGCCGAGCACATCGCCCTCGCGGCGTTGCTCCAGGTCGATCCGGGAGAGCTCGAAGCCGTCGAGGGTGGCGGCGACGGCGGAGAGGCGGGCGCGGGCGGGGCTCGCCTCGTGGGCCTCGCTGACCAGCAGGCAGAGCCCGGGGGCCGAGCCACGGCCGACGCGGCCGCGGAGCTGGTGGAGCTGGGAGACGCCGAACCGGTCGGCGTCCATGATCACCATGGCGGTGGCGTTGGGAACGTTGACCCCGACCTCGATGACGGTGGTGGCGACCAGGACGTCGGCGTCCCCGGCGGCGAACCGGCGCATCACGTCATCCTTCTCGTCGGGGTGCATCCTCCCGTGCAGCACCTCGACGCTCAGCCCGGCCAGCGCACCCTTGCGCAGCTCGTCCGCGATCTCCAGGACGGCGAGCGGCGGCCGCTTCTCCGGGTCCTCCTCGGCGGCCTTGGCGGATGCCTTCTTCGCGGCCTTCCCCTTCTTCCCCTCGGCCTCCTCCGCGTCGTCGCCGATGCGGGGGCAGACCACGTACGCCTGGTGGCCGTTCTCCACCTCCTCACGGACGCGCTCCCAGGCGCGGGCGAGGAAGTGCGGCTTGTCCTTGGCGGGGACGACATGGCTGGCGATCGGGGAACGGCCGGCCGGGAGCTGGTCCAGGACGGAGGTCTCCAGGTCGCCGAAGACGGTCATCGCGACCGTACGGGGGATGGGGGTGGCGGTCATGACGAGGAGGTGGGGCGGCTGCTTCCCCTTGGAGCGGAGGGCGTCGCGCTGTTCGACGCCGAAGCGGTGCTGCTCGTCGACGACCACGAGCCCGAGGTCGTGGAACTGGACCTTGTCCTCGATCAGGGCGTGGGTGCCGATGACGATCCCGGCCTCGCCGGTGACCAGGTCCAGCAGGGCCTGCCGGCGGGCCGCCGTCCCCATGGAGCCGGTGAGCAGGACGACCTTGGTGCCCTGGTCCGAGCCGCCCAGCATGCCGCCCTCGGCGAGCTCGCCCATCATCTCGGTGATGGAACGGTGGTGCTGCTGGGCGAGGACCTCGGTGGGGGCGAGCATCGCGGCCTGGCCCCCGGCGTCCACCACGGTGAGCATGGCGCGCAGGGCCACCATCGTCTTCCCCGAACCGACCTCGCCCTGAAGCAGCCGGTGCATCGGGTGCTCGGTGGCCAGGTCGTCGAAGATCTCCTTGCTGACCTTCTCCTGGCCCTCGGTGAGGGTGAACGGCAGCTTGGCGTCGAAGGCGTCCAGCAGGCCGTCGGCGACCGGGCGGCGGGCGACGGCGGGGAGCTGGGTGTCGGCGTAGCGGCGACGGGCCAGGGCCACCTGGAGGACGAAGGCCTCGTCCCACTTGAGCCGGGCCTTCGCGTCCTCGATGTCCGTCCTCGTCTGCGGCCGGTGCACCTTCAGCAGGGCCTCGGGCAGCGGGGTGAAGCCGCGCCCCTCGCGCAGGGCGGCGGGCAGCGGGTCCACCGCGTCCTGGGCGCTGGGCAGGACGGCGTCCACGGCCTTGGCGATCCGCCAGGAGTCCAGCTGCTTGCAGGCGGGGTAGATCGGCAGCAGCCGTCCGGCGAAGGCGTCGACGGCCTCGGTCGCCTCGTCGGCGTCGGAGGCGTCGAGGAGTTGGTACGTGGGGTGGGCGAGCTGCATCTTCCGGTTGAAGACGGAGACCTTGCCGGCGAACATCGCCTGGCGGCCCGGGAGCAGCTCCTTGTGCGGCTTGTGGACGCCGTGGCCGAAGAAGACGAGCTGGAGGCGGCCGCTGCCGTCGGTGAGGGTGACCTCCAGGCGCTTGCCCCGGCCGTTGTTGAACATCAGGATGCGGGCGTCGGCGACCTGGGCGACCACCGTGACGTGCTCGTCCAGCGGGAGGTCGGCCAGCGCGGTCAGCTTGCCGCGCTCCTCGTACCGCCGCGGGTAGTGGTGCAGCAGATCACCGACCGTGTGCAGGTCGAGGTGTTCGGCCATCACCTTCGCGGTGGCTCCGCCGAGCAGCTTCTTGAGAGGTTCATCGAACGAGGACACGCGATCCATTGCACACCACGGCACTGACAACTGTCCGCCGGGCACGGCCGTGCGGCGGCTACTCGACGCCGATCAGCAGCGGCGCCCGTTGGTGGCCGCCCCGGTAGACCACCGTGTCGACGGCGAGATAACCCTCGCGTACGTGCTCCTCCAGCGCGTCCGCCATCGCGTCCGGGACGTCCTCGCCGAGGACGAGGGTGACCAGTTCGCCGCCGGCCGCCAGCATCCGGTCCAGCACGGTGCGGGCGGTGGCCGGGACGTCGGCGCCGATCACGGCCACGTCGCCGTCGATCAGGCCGAGGATGTCCCCGGCCTGGCAGATACCCGCCATGGTCCACGACTGGCGCTCGGCGACGGCCAGTTCGGCGTAGCGGGTGGCGCCGGCGGCGGCCGTCATGGCGACGACGTCCTCGTCGAAGCCCCGGTCAGGTTCGTGGACGGCGAGGGCAGCGATGCCCTGGACGGCGGCGCGGGTGGGGACGAGGGCGACCCTGACCCCCTCGGTCCTGGCCTGCTCGGCGGCGGCGGCCGCGGTGTGGCGCAGGGCCGCGTCGTTGGGCAGCAGCACCACCTCGCGGGCGTGGGCGCGGCGGATGGCGTCGACGAGTTCGCCGCTGGCGGGGGGTTCGCCGGGGCGGGCGATCACGGTGGTGGCGCCGGCCTCGGTGCAGAGCCCGGCCAGACCGTCGCCGGGGACCACGACGACGACGGCGCGCTGGGCGGGTTCGGACTGGACGCGGACGTCGTGGCCGCTCTCGGTGGCGAAGTGGGTGATCCGGATCCGGTACGGCCGCCCGGCCTCGACGCCCGCCTCCACGGCGGCCCCGGCGTCGTCGACATGGACGTGGACGTGCCAGAGCCCGTCGCCGCCGACCACGACGAGGGAGTCACCGAGCGCGTCGAGCCGGGTCCGCAACCGGTCCACCTGCTCGTCGCGGGCCTCCAGGAGGTAGATCACCTCGAAGGCGGGCCCGCCTTCGTCCGCGTCCTCGGGGCAGTCGATCGGGCCGGCCGCAGCCGCCAAGCCGGGGGTCCCGTGCGCCGGCCCCTCCACCGCGGTACCGCCCGCCGGGACCGGAACGCCCCCCACCGGCAGCCCCACCACCGACCCGCCGTCCACGGGAGCCGCGGCCTTCCCGGAAGCGGTACGAGGCCCCCGTACCGGCGCCTGCCCGGTCACCGCCTCCACGAGCGCCCCCAGGACCGCCAGCAGCCCGCGTCCTCCGGCGTCCACCACACCGGCCCGGCCGAGCACGGCGAGCTGCTCCGGGGTCCTCGCCAGGGCGGCGCGCGCCCCCTCGTACGCGGCGCTCACCACCGCGCGCAACTCCCGCTCCTCGCCCTGCGCGGCCTCGGCGGCCGCCGTGGCGACGGTCAGCACCGTGCCCTCCACCGGGTGGGCGACGGCCTGCCGGGCGGCGGCGGCGGCCCGGGTCAGGGCCAGGCGCAGGTGGGCCGCGTCGCCACCGTCGGCCAGCACTCCCGCCATGCCGCGCAGCAGCTGGGCCAGGATCGTGCCGGAGTTCCCCCGGGCCCCGATCAGGGCGCCGTGCGCCATGGCGCGTACGGCATCGGCGGTGGCGGGTGCGGTGGTGCCGGTCTCATGGGCGGCGAAGACCGCTTCGACGGCCGCCGCGGCGGACTCGACGGTCAGATAGAGATTGGTGCCGGTGTCCCCGTCGGCGATGGGATAGACGTTGATCGCGTCGATCTCCGCGCGCTCCCGGCCCAGGGCCTCCAGGGCCAGTGAGCACCAGGTGCGCACCGCGACGGCGTCCAGATCGTCGGGGAGCTGCGGCACCGATGGTCCTCCTTGAAGCGGCCGTGGCAACGGGCTGCACCGCAGGTTAGCCCGCCCGCCGGGGCCCGGGCAGCGACAGGGGGCGGGAGGGCGGTGGGCCAACCCGTGGTAGTTTCGTATCTCCGAAGCAGGCGTTGTATGCTGCTTCGGTTGCCCGATGAGAGTCGGGCCATTCCTCCGGTACCGCCACTTCATCCAATGATTCCGGCGCGCCGGAATTCACTGTAAGTGCATCTGAAGTCTTTGGAGTGACCCGTGGCTGCCAACTGCGACGTTTGCGGCAAGGGGCCGAGCTTCGGCAACAGCATTTCGCACTCGCACCGCCGTACGTCCCGTCGCTGGAACCCCAACATCCAGCGCGTGCGTGCCGTGGTCGGTCGGACGCCGAAGCGGCTCAACGTCTGCACCTCGTGCATCAAGGCCGGCAAGGTCGCGCGCTGACGTCTCCGTCGTAGCGCAGCCTTCCGGTTGCCCAAAAAGCCGGTCCACCTCGGTGGACCGGCTTTTTGCTGTCCCGCGGAGGATGATCACTCAGCGGCCCGGGTCCGCCAGCCGTGGTCGACCGGGCCGATGCCGCCGCCGAGCGCGAATCCGGCCCGGATCGCGCCGGTGACGTACGCCTTCGCGCCCTCCACCGCCGTGGGCACGTCCTGGCCGAGCGCGAGCCCGGAGGCGATGGCGGAGGCGAGGGTGCAGCCGGTGCCGTGGGTGTGCCGGTTGTCGTAGCGGGGGGCGCGCAGCCAGTGTTCCGCGCTCCCGTCGGTGAGCAGGTCCACCGCGTCACCGGGCAGGTGCCCGCCCTTGATGAGCGCCCAGCTCGGTCCGAACGCCAGGATCTCCTCGGCGGCCCGGCGCATTCCGTTCTCGTCGGTGACCTGTACGCCCGTGAGCTGGGCCACTTCGTCGAGGTTCGGGGTGGCCACCGTGGCGACGGGCAGCAGCTTCGTCCGTACGGAGTCGAGTGCCTCGGCGGCGAGCAGCGCGTCCCCGTGCTTGGAGACCCCGACCGGGTCGACGACGACGGGGGCGCCGGTCCCGGCAAGGAGTCCGGCGACGGTCTCGACGAGCGCGGCCGAGGCGAGCATCCCGGTCTTCACCGCCTGGACGCCGATGTCGTCGACGACGCTGCGGTACTGGGCGCGTACGGCATCCACCGGAAGCTCCCAGGCGCCCTGGACGCCGAGGGAGTTCTGTGCGGTGACGGCGGTGAGCACGCTCATGCCGTGCACACCGAGGGCGAGCATGGTCTTCAGATCGGCCTGGATCCCCGCACCGCCGCCGGAGTCGGATCCGGCGACGGTGAGGACGCGGGGCGGTACAGCGGTAGGTATGGGCATACGCAGCAATCTAGTACGCGCACACGTGCGCTACCGGTTCACGCGTGAGCCCGGTGCCCGGCCTCTAGTAGGTGTCCTCGATCGCCCCGAAGTGGTCCCAGCCGCCCTTGCTGGTCCAGGGGGCGCCGTCCACGGTGACCTGGGGCAGGGCGGAGGGGTTGAGGACCTCGCCGATCACCTTCCAGCGGGCGGGAAGCTTCGCGTCCGGCGGGAAGGTCGCCACGATCGCGTGGTCCTCCCCCCCGGTCAGCACCCACTGGAGCGGGTCGACGCCGACGGCCTGGCCGATGTCGGACATCTGCGAGGGGATGTCGATGAGACCGGAGCGCAGGTCGATGCGGACCTTGCTGGCCTCGGCGATGTGCCCGAGGTCCGCGACGAGCCCGTCGCTGACGTCGGTCATGGCGGTGGCGCCGAGTCCGGCGGCCGCGGGGCCCGCGTGGTACGGCGGTTCGGGGCGGCGGTGGGCCTCGACGAAGGCGCGGGGCGAGCGGAAGCCGCGGGAGAGCACGGCGTATCCGGCGGCGGACCAGCCGAGCCAGCCGGTGACGGCGACCACGTCGCCGGGCCGGGCGCCGGCGCGGGTGACCGGCTCGTGGTTGCGCAGGTCGCCGAGGGCGGTGATGGCGACGGTGATGGTGTCGCCGCCGACCACGTCGCCGCCGACCACGGCCGCCCCCGCCACCTGGCACTCGTCACGCAGCCCGTCCATCAGCTCGGCGGCCCAGGTGACCGGGAGGTCGGCGGGGACGACGAGGCCGAGGAGCAGCGCGGTGGGCACGGCGCCCATGGCGGCGATGTCGGCGAGGTTCTGCGCCGCCGCCTTGCGACCGACGTCGTACGCCGTCGACCAGTCGCGGCGGAAGTGCCGCCCTTCCAGCAGGATGTCCGTACTGGCCACGACCCTGCGGTCGGGAGCGGCCACGACCGCGGCGTCGTCGCCGGGCCCCAGCCGTACCGCCGGAGTGGTGGTGAGCCGGGACGTGAGCTCTCTGATGAGCCCGAACTCCCCCAACTCGCCCACGGTTCCCTTCACCGAGTCTCACCTCTCATCTATCGCCCCGGACACCCGTCCGGGCCCCCGGTCGCGAGCCGTCACTGCTGTCGGTACCGTCAGGAGAGCTGCCGATACCGTCAAGGGATACGTCAACTTCCGCACTCCGTACGCCACGCTGTGGACGTCATACGGCCCGTAGGTCTCCCCGTCACCCTCGGCGACGCGATAACGTGGCGTCCCTTTCCCCCACATGATCCTCGTGGCCGCCCTGGAGGTTCCGTGGTACAGGCGTACATCCTTATTCAGACCGAGGTGGGCAAGGCGTCGATCGTCGCCGAGACCATCTCCAAGATTCCGGGAGTCATCCAGGCAGAGGACGTCACCGGTCCGTACGACGTGATCGTGCGGGCCCAGGCCGACACGGTCGATGCACTGGGCCGCATGGTGGTCGCCAAAGTGCAGCAGGTGGACGGCATCACACGAACGCTGACCTGTCCGGTCGTCCACCTCTGACCCCCGTCCGGTGCCGCGCCTGGAACGCGCGGCCTTCGCGACCACGGTTCTCCGCCCCGGCACCGTGATCCTCCGCGCGCTGACGGGGCGATCGTACTGCGCTGCGGCGCCCCCCGGTCCACGAAGACGGATGCCCCACGCCCGGAAGGCCGGGACGGCCCCTGCCGTCCCGGCCTTCCGGGTCTCTCAGCGCAGTCCGGTGGAGCGGGTCAACGCGGCCTGGATCAGCCGGTCGACCAGCTCCGGGTAGCTCACGCCGCTCTCCTGCCACATGCGCGGGTACATGGAGATCGGGGTGAAGCCGGGCAGGGTGTTGATCTCGTTGATGACGAAGGTGCCGTCCTCGGTGAGGAAGAAGTCGGCGCGCACCAGCCCCTCGCAGGAGGTGGCGTCGAAGGCGGCGACGGCGAGCCGCTGGACCTCGGCGGTCTGCTCCTCGGTGAGCGGGGCGGGCACCAGGCCGGCGGCCGAGTCGATGTACTTCGCCTCGAAGTCGTAGAACTCGTGCGCGGTGACCGGCGGGATCTCGGCGGGCACGCTGGCGCGCGGTCCGTCCTCGAACTCCAGCACCCCGCACTCGATCTCCCGGCCGCGCAGCAGCGACTCCACGAGGAACTTGGGGTCGTGGCGGCGGGCCTCCTCGATCGCCGCGTCGAGGCCGGAGAGCTCGTCGACCTTGGTGATGCCCATGGAGGAGCCGCCCCGGGCGGGCTTGATGAACAGCGGCCAGCCGTGCTCACCGGCGAAGTCCACGATCCGCTTGCGTACGCCGGAGGGGTCGCGGTCCCACTCGCGCGGCCGGACGACCTCGTACGGTCCGACCGGCAGGCCGAAGGAGAGGAAGACGCGCTTCATGTACTCCTTGTCCTGACCGACGGCCGAGGCGAGGACGCCCGCGCCGACGTAGGGCACACCGGAGAGTTCGAGCAGCCCCTGAAGGGTGCCGTCCTCCCCGTACGGGCCGTGCAGCACGGGGAAGACCACGTCGACCTCGCCGAGCGCCTTGGGCACCGAGCCGGGTTCGCTGTAGACGACCTCGCGGCTGCCCGGGTCCACGGAGAGCACGACGCTGCCCTCGGACTCGGCGAGCTGGGCCACGTCGGGGACCTTGCGGTCGGTGATGGCCATGCGTTCGGGCTCGTCGGCGGTGAGCGCCCAGCGGCCGTCCGTCGTGATGCCGATCGGCAGGACGTCGTACTTCGTCCGGTCGATGGCCTTCATGACGGCGCCGGCCGTGACGACCGAGATGCCGTGTTCGGAGCTGCGGCCGCCGAACACGACAGCCACACGCGGCTTGCGGCGCTGCTGCTCAGGGCTCTCGGGGCGCTCAGGGCTCTGGGGGAGGTTCTCGCTGCTCATATCGCGATGAGCGTACCTGCTGGTAAGGGAGGAGTCAGCGTCGCTCGGCCTTGGCGCTCCGCGACATCAGCTCCTTGACCGCGACGACCGGGGACTTGCCCTCGTGGACGATGGAGACGACGGTCTCCGTGATGGGCATGTCGACCCCGTACCGGCGGGCCAGGTCGAGGACCGATTCGCAGGACTTGACGCCCTCGGCGGTCTGCTTGGTGACGGCGATCGTCTCCTGGAGCGTCATACCGCGCCCGAGGTTGGTGCCGAAGGTGTGGTTGCGCGAGAGCGGCGAGGAGCAGGTGGCCACCAGGTCGCCCAGGCCCGCGAGTCCGGAGAAGGTCAGCGGGTCGGCGCCCATGGCCACGCCCAGCCGGGTGGTCTCGGCGAGGCCGCGGGTGATGAGGGAGCCCTTGGTGTTGTCGCCGAGCCCCATGCCGTCCGCGATGCCGACGGCGAGGCCGATGACGTTCTTCACGGCGCCGCCGAGCTCGCAGCCGACCACGTCGGTGTTGGTGTACGGGCGGAAGTACGGGGTGTGGCAGGCGGCCTGGAGCCGCTGGGCCACGGACGCGTCGGCGCAGGCGACGACGGCCGCGGCGGGGCGGCGCTCGGCGATCTCCTTGGCCAGGTTGGGGCCGGAGACGACGGCGATGCGGTCGGCGGAGACCTTGGTGACGTCCGCGATGACCTCGCTCATCAGCTTGGCGGTGCCCAGCTCCACGCCCTTCATCAGGGAGACCAGGACGGTGTCCTGTTCCAGGTGCGGGGCCCAGTCGGCGAGGTTGGCGCGCAGCGTCTGGGAGGGGACGACGAGGAAGGCGAACTCGGCCCCGCGCAGCGCCTCGGCGGGGTCGGTGGTGGCGCGGATCGACTCGGGGAGCGTGATCCCCGGCAGGTAGTCCGGGTTGGTGCGGGTGGTGTTGACGGCCTCGGCGACCTCGGCGCGGCGCCCCCAGAGGGTGACCTCGCACCCCGCGTCGGCGAGGATCACGGCGAACGCCGTACCCCATGAGCCGGTTCCGAAGACGGCCGCTTTTACGGGGTGCGTCACGTGGATCCCTTTCCCTGCGCCCTGCGCCGTTGTTCAGCACGGGCTTTGCGGTGATCGTAGAGCTCGGCGGGGGCCTTCTCCCCGCGGACGTCCTCCAGCTGGCGGGTGATCGCGGCCATGATGACCTCGGTCGCCTGGCGCAGCACCTCGGGCGTCGGCTCCACATCGTAGAAACGGCTGAGGTCGACGGGCGGGCCGGCCTGGACCGTCAGCGTCTTGCGGGGGAACAGCCGGAGCTTGTTCTCCTTGGCGTACGGCGGCATCGCGAGGTTGGCGCCCCACTGGGCGACCGGGATGACCGGGGCCCGGGTCATCAGCGCGACCCGGGCGGCGCCGGTCTTGCCGGCCATCGGCCACATGTCGGGGTCGCGGGTGAGGGTGCCCTCGGGGTAGAAGGCGACGCACTCGCCCCGTTCGATGGCGTCGACGGCGGCCCGGAAGGCGTCCAGGGCGTTGGTCGTCTCGCGGTAGACGGGGATCTGGCCGGTGCCGCGCAGCATCATGCCGACGAAGGGGGTGCGGAAGAGGCCCGCCTTCGCCAGGAGCCGGGGCACGCGTCCGGTGTTGTACTGGAAGTGGGCGTAGGAGAGCGGGTCCAGATAGGAGTTGTGATTGACGGCGGTGATGAATCCGCCGTCGGCCGGAATGTGTTCCGTCCCCCGCCAGTCGCGCTTGAACAGAACCACCAACGGCGGCTTGGCGATAACCGCCGCCAGGCGGTACCAGAAGCCGATTCTGCGGCGGGACACTCGGACACCTTCCTCTAAGGACCTCATCGGAACTTTCGACCTGTTGCCGGCTACTGACGGTCAAGTCTCGCCCCAGGCCCCTCCTCTGTCGAGAACACCGTACGCCTCACCTGCGGGCCCGGCCCTCCGGGTTGTCGTACCGGCAGGCGAGAATAAGTCCTCATGCGCACGGAGGGGGAGATCGCCACGAACACCGATCCGGCGGGGCTCTGGTCCCTGGTCGTTCCGCTGAAGCCGCTCGCGCGGGCCAAGAGCCGCCTGGGGCGGGCGGCGGGCGAGCTCGCCCGGCCCCGGCTGGCCCTGGCCTTCGCCCAGGACACGGTGGCGGCGGCGCTCGCCTGTCCCCGGGTGCGGGGTGTGGTGGTCGTCACGGACGACGCGGCGGCCGGGGCGGCCCTTTCGGCGCTCGGTGCACGGATCGTGGCGGATGTCCCGGCGGCCGGGCTCAACGCGGCGCTGGCGTACGGGGCGCGCTCGGTGCGGGCTCTCGCGCCCGCCCTCCCGGTGGCCGCTCTCAACGCGGATCTGCCGGCCCTGCGCGGCGGGGAATTGGCTCGGGTGCTCGATTTTGCCTCCGCTTTTCCCCGGACATTTCTCCGGGACGCGGCAGGAATCGGAACGACATTTCTGTCCTGCGCCGGGGGTACGGAATTGCGCCCGGCTTTCGGCGGCCCCTCCGCCGCCCGGCACCTGGCCTCGGGCGCGGTGGAAATAACGCTGCCCGGGGTCGACTCGGTGCGCCGGGACGTGGATACGGGCGAGGACCTGGGGGTGGCACTGGCCCTCGGAGTGGGGCCGCGCACGGAGCGGGTCACAGCCGCGTTCGCGCTCACCGCGGACCTCACCCGGGACCGATAGGCTGCCGCCCATGCAGGCGACCTCGTACACGTACGACCCCGAGACCCGGACCGGCAGTGTGCTGCTGGACGACGGCACCCCGGTGGAGTTCGACGCCCCGGCCTTCGACGCGGGCGGCCTGCTGCTGCTGCGTCCGGGGCAGCGGGTGCGGATCGAGGGCGAGGGCCGGGGCGCCGCCCTGCGCATCACGCTGGTGACGCTGCAGACGTTCTAGACCGTACGGGGGTTGTGGAGCGTACAGGGGTCACGGACCCCGCGGGGCCGACCGGCCCCGGACAGCCCGCGGGCCGGGCTCCCCCGGAGGGGAGCCCGGCCCGGCGCGTTTCGTGAAGCGAGCGGTTGCCCGGTCTCACTTCTTGCGTGCGGTGGCCTTCTTGGCCGTGGTGGTGCGCGCCGTGGTCTTCTTCGCGGGCGCCTTCTTCGCCGTGGCCTTCTTGGCGGGCGCGGTCTTCTTGGCGGTCGCGGTGGCCTTCTTGGCCGTGGCGGTCGCCTTCTTCGCGGCCGGCGTGGCCTTCTTCGCCGTGGCGGTCGCCTTCTTGGCGGTGGCCTTCTTGGCGGTGGCGGTGGTCTTCTTCGCCGGTGCCACGGCCTTCTTGGCGGTGGTCTTCTTCGCCGTGGCCTTCTTGGCGGCCGACTTCTTGGCGGTGGCGGCCTTGACCGTCGTACGGGCGGCGGAAGATCCGCCCGAGAGGCTGCCCTTGGGGGCCTTCTTCACGGCCACGTCGTTCTTGGGGAGCTTCTTCGAGCCGCTCACCAGGTCCTTGAACCCCTGACCCGCACGGAAGCGGGGCACCGAGGTCTTCTTGACCCGGACGCGCTCACCCGTCTGCGGGTTGCGGGCGTACCGGGCGGGGCGGTCGACCTTCTCGAACGAGCCGAAGCCGGTGACCGAGACACGGTCCCCGGCGACAACGGCACGGACGATCGCGTCGAGCACCGCGTCGACCGCGTCTGCGGCCTGCTGGCGGCCGCCGACCTTGTCGGCAATCGCTTCTACGAGCTGCGCCTTGTTCACGTCTTCCCCTTCGGAGACATTGCCGGAACGAAAGTGTTCAGGCTTTTTCGCACGTTAGGCAGATATATACCGCAAATCAAACACGAAACGGGCTAATCACCCTAGTGCCGCAACGAAGTCGACCGATGCGCAGTTCCACGTGTCAGTCACCTTCGGGGAATCGGCCCTCATCGAGGTCCTTCATCAACCGGTCCAGACGCCTTGCCGCGTCCGGGAGATCGTGCTTCGCCGCGGCCGTGACGACCAGCAGCTTCCGGGACAGCGCCATCCGTACGCTCTCCGGGACTTGCAGTGCACGCACCTTCGCGTGCGCTTCCTTCAACTGGTCGGCGACTTGGCCATAGAGCTTGAGTTGGCTGTCGCGTTCCATGCACCGATTGTGCCATCTGGGGCGAGTTGTCGCCCGAGGGGGGCTCAACAAGCGACTGCGCCCCCTGCCCGGAGGCAGGGGGCGCAGTCATGGAAAAGCGCTGCTCAGGCGTCAATTGTACGCGGCTTGTGGGACGGCCTGGCCGCCTCGTAAGCGGCGATGTCCGCTTCGTTCTGAAGGGTGAGGCTGATGTCGTCGAGGCCGTTGAGCAGGCGCCAGCGGGCGTTCTCGTCGAGCTCGAAGTCGGCGGTGATGCCCTCGGCGCGGACCTGGCGGGCCTCCAGGTCGACGGTGACCTCGGCGGTCGGGTCGGCCTCGGTCAGCTCCCAGAGGGCGTCGACGACCTTCTGCTCCAGGACGACGGTCAGCAGGCCGTTCTTCAGCGAGTTGCCCCGGAAGATGTCGGCGAAGCGGGAGGAGATGACCGTCTTGAAGCCGAAGTTCTGCAGGGCCCAGACCGCGTGTTCGCGGGAGGAGCCCGTACCGAAGTCGGGACCGGCCACCAGGACCGAGGCGCCCTGCCGCTCGGGGCGGTTGAGGACGAAGTCGGCGTCCTTGCGCCAGGCTTCGAAGAGCCCGTCCTCGAACCCGTCGCGGGTGACCTTCTTCAGCCAGTGGGCGGGGATGATCTGGTCGGTGTCGACGTTGCTGCGGCGCAGCGGGACGGCCCGGCCGGTGTGGGTGGTGAAGGCTTCCATGGCTATGCGACTCCGGCGGGGGTACGGGTGTCGGACAGGTCGGCGGGCGAGGCCAGATGGCCCAGTACGGCGGTGGCGGCGGCGACCTGGGGGGAGACCAGGTGGGTGCGGCCGCCCTTGCCCTGCCGGCCCTCGAAGTTGCGGTTCGAGGTGGAGGCGGAGCGCTCGCCGGGGGCCAGCTGATCGGGGTTCATACCGAGGCACATCGAGCAACCCGCGTGCCGCCATTCGGCGCCGGCCCCGGTGAAGACCTTGTCCAGGCCCTCGGAGACGGCCTGGAGGGCGACCCGGACGGAGCCCGGGACGACCAGCATCCGTACGCCGTCGGCGACTTTGCGGCCGTCCAGGATCGCCGCGGCGTTGCGCAGGTCCTCGATGCGGCCGTTGGTGCACGAGCCTACGAAGACGGTGTCCACGCTGATCTCGCGCAGCGGCTGCCCGGCGGTCAACCCCATGTACTCCAGGGCCTTTTCGGCGGCGTTGCGCTCCGAGGCGTCCTCGTACGAAGCGGGGTCGGGGACGTGCGCGGAGAGCGGCGCGCCCTGGCCGGGGTTGGTGCCCCAGGTGACGAACGGGGCCAGTTCGGTGGCGTCGATGACGACCTCGGCGTCGAACACCGCGTCGTCGTCGGAGCGCAGCGTCTTCCAGTACGCGACGGCGGCGTCCCACTCCTCGCCCTTGGGGGCGGCGTCGCGGCCCTCCAGATAGGCGAAGGTGGTCTCGTCCGGGGCGATCATGCCCGCGCGGGCACCGGCCTCGATCGACATGTTGCAGATGGTCATCCGGGCCTCCATCGAGAGCTTCTCGATGGCGGAGCCGCGGTATTCGAGGATGTAGCCCTGACCGCCACCGGTGCCGATCCGGGTGATGATGGCGAGGATCAGGTCCTTGGCGGTGACGTCCTCGGGCAGTTCGCCGTCGACCGTGATGGCCATGGTCTTCGGGCGGGCCAGCGGCAGCGTCTGGGTGGCCAGGACGTGCTCCACCTGGCTGGTGCCGATGCCGAACGCCAGTGCGCCGAACGCCCCGTGCGTGGAGGTGTGGGAGTCGCCGCAGACCACGGTGGTGCCGGGCTGGGTCAGGCCCAGCTGGGGGCCGACCACGTGCACGACGCCCTGCTCCACGTCACCGAGCGGGTGCAGCCGGACGCCGAAGTCCGCACAGTTCTTCCGCAGGGTCTCCAGCTGGGCGCGGGAGACCGGGTCGGCGATCGGCTTGTCGATGTCGAGGGTCGGGGTGTTGTGGTCCTCGGTGGCGATGGTGAGGTCGAGGCGTCGCACCGGACGTCCGGCCTGGCGCAGTCCGTCGAAGGCCTGCGGGCTGGTCACCTCGTGCAGCAGGTGCAGATCGATGAAGAGAAGGTCGGGCTCGCCCTCCGCGCGCCGGACGACATGGTCGTCCCAGACCTTTTCCGCGAGTGTCCTACCCATCGCTTTCCCTCCGGCCGGCGTCTTCGCCGGCCCAACTAGAGATTCGGTGCGCCGCCGTCCGGATCCTCTGCGGGGCGGTGGCTGCGGCCGTTGTAGGGCCGCCCGTACAGGTTCGCAACTTCCGCCGAAAATTGAACTTGCGTTTCACAGAGTGAGACGGGAGTATCGTCGTATGGACAACTCTAGCGGCGTCGGCGTTCTCGACAAGGCAGCTCTGGTATTGAGCGCCCTGGAGTCCGGTCCGGCCACCCTCGCCGGGCTGGTCGCGGCGACCGGGCTCGCACGGCCCACGGCCCACCGACTGGCCGTGGCACTGGAACACCACCGGATGGTGGCGAGGGACATGCAGGGCCGTTTCATCCTCGGCCCCCGGCTGTCGGAACTGGCCGCCGCGGCGGGCGAGGACCGCCTGCTGGCCACGGCCGGACCGGTACTCACCCACCTGCGGGACATCACCGGCGAGAGCGCGCAGCTCTACCGCCGGCAGGGCGACATGCGTATCTGCGTGGCGGCGGCGGAGCGGCTGTCCGGACTCCGGGACACGGTGCCGGTCGGCTCCACGCTCACCATGAAGGCCGGCTCATCGGCCCAGATCCTGATGGCCTGGGAGGAGCCGGAGCGCCTGCACCGCGGCCTCCAGGGGCCAGGTTCACGGCGACGGCGCTCTCCGGCGTGCGGCGGCGGGGGTGGGCCCAGTCGATCGGCGAGCGGGAGCCGGGCGTCGCCTCGGTCTCGGCCCCGGTCCGCGGCCCCTCGAACCGGGTGGTCGCCGCCGTCTCGGTCTCCGGCCCGATCGAGCGGCTGACCCGCCACCCGGGCCGGATGCACGCCCAGGCGGTCATCGACTCGGCCGCACGGCTGAGCGAGGCCCTGCGCCGTACGGGCTGACCTCCCGCCCGTACGGCTCCTCTCCCCTCCGCTCCTCTCCCCCTGCTCCGGAAGGCCGCCCCAGCGCCGTGGCGGCCCTTTTCTTCACCCTGGCCAACAGCCGTGCGACGTAGGCGACTTGACTCCGGGAGCCCTGGCCTGGGCAAGCGAAAAGGCCCTCCACCGAAGTGAAGGGCCTTCCCGTGCCGCTCTGTTGTACCCCCGACCGGATTCGAACCGGCGCTACTGCCGTGAGAGGGCAGCGTGCTAGGCCACTACACAACGGGGGCGTGGATACTGCTGACTTGCGCTGGGCTACCAGGACTCGAACCTAGAATGACGGTACCAGAAACCGTAGTGTTGCCAATTACACCATAGCCCATGGTGTGACAAGTACCCCCGACCGGATTCGAACCGGCGCTACTGCCGTGAGAGGGCAGCGTGCTAGGCCGCTACACAACGGGGGCCCTAGCGATCCTGCATCGAGAGCGATGGGTGCGACCCATGATGTTCTCGCGGGAAGGATCTGTACCCCCGACCGGATTCGAACCGGCGCTACTGCCGTGAGAGGGCAGCGTGCTAGGCCGCTACACAACGGGGGCTTGTCCTGCTGGATACTGCTGGTCTTGCTCGGTACTGCGCTGGGCTACCAGGACTCGAACCTAGAATGACGGTACCAGAAACCGTAGTGTTGCCAATTACACCATAGCCCACTGAAATGCAACCCCTGGAGGGGGCTTCATCTCTGTCCGCGCTTCCCGGCCGGATCTTCCATCCCGCTCGGGCGGCGCAGAAAGAACATTACCCGAAGGTGTCCGGCGCTCCAAAACGGGTTTGGCCCGCCAGCAGGGCGGGGAGCTGGTCCAGCCCGGTGATCGTCACGAGATCCGGCCGCCCGCCCCTCCCCCGCCGGTCCAGCCAGATGCCGGTCAGCCCGGCGGCGACGGCGCCCGAGGCGTCGATGTCCGGCTCGTCGCCCACGTACGCCACCTCGTGCGGGTCCAGCGCGAGCTCCTCGCAGGCCGCGTGGAAAGCGCCGGCCGCCGGCTTGGAGACGCCCAGCTCAACGGCGCAGACCATCGCCTCGAACCGGTCCCGGATGCCGAGCGCGGTGAGTTTGCGGTGCTGGTGGTCGATGCTGGAGTTGGAGAGGATCGCGTGCCGGTAGTCGGGTACCAGCCGGTCCAGGACCGGGAGCACGTCCGGGAAGAGCCTCCAGGCGGCCTCGTAGTGGGACAGGTGCCCGGCGAACCAGGCGTCGGCCTCGGCGTCCTCCATGGTCCGGGAGAGGAACTCCCGCACCCGGTCCCGGCGCTGCCCGAGGAAGTCCGTCTCCCCGGCGGCGACGCGCGCCCAGTGCCGGACGGTGATCGCCTTCCAGGCGTCGAGGGCCTCGTCGACCGAGGCGTACGCCATCGGCAGGCCCTCGCCCTCCAGGTGCAGGCGCATCCCGGTGCGGTCGGCGCCCGCGTAGTCGAAGATCGTGTCGTCGATGTCCCAGAGCACGGCTCGGATCGGCATGTACGCCACGGTAGCCGCCGACGGACGCTCGCGTCGGGGCAGAGGCCGGAGAAGGGCCGCAACCGGTCGGCTGCGGCCCTCCTCCGGGTGGCTCGCGCGCCTACGCGGTCAGCTTGGCCAGCGCCGCGTCGATGCGGGCCAGGCTCCTCTCACGGCCCAGGATCTCCAGGGACTCGAAGAGCGGCAGGCCGATGGTGCGGCCGGTCACGGCGACCCGGACCGGGGCCTGGGCCTTGCCGAGCTTGAGGCCGTGGGCCTCGCCCGCGGTGAGCACGGCGTTCTTCAGGGACTCCGCGTCGCTCCAGTCGGCCGCTTCCAGGTTGGCGCGGGCCGTGGTCAGGAGCGCGGCCGGGTCCCCCTTCATGGCCTTGGCCCAGGACGCCTCGTCCTCCACCGGCTCGTCGAGGAAGAGGAAGTCGACGTTGTCGGTGATGTCGGAGAGCACCGTCACGCGGGTCTGGGCGTAGGGGGCGATCGCCGTCCACTTCTCCGCGTCGAAGGCCTCCGGGGCCCAGGGCGCGAACGGGGCCTTCAGCCAGGGGCCGCAGGCCTCGGTGAAGTCCTTCACCTCCAGCATGCGGATGTGCTCGGCGTTGATGTGCTCGGCCTTCTTGAGGTCGAAGCGGGCCGGGTTGGCGTTGACGTCCTCGATGTCGAACGCGGCGACCAGCTCGTCCACCGAGAAGATGTCGCGGTCCTCGGCGATCGACCAGCCGAGCAGCGACAGGTAGTTCAGCAGCCCCTCGGGGAGGAAGCCGCGCTCCCGGTAGAGGTTGAGGGAGGCCTGCGGGTCGCGCTTGGAGAGCTTCTTGTTGCCCTCGCCCATGACGTACGGCAGGTGGCCGAAGGCGGGGGTGTCCTTGGCGATGCCCAGCTCGATGAGGGCCCGGTACAGGGCGATCTGGCGCGGGGTGGAGGAGAGCAGGTCCTCACCGCGCAGGACGTGGGTGATCTCCATCAGCGCGTCGTCGACCGGGTTGACCAGGGTGTAGAGCGGGGCCCCGTTGGCGCGGACGATGCCGTAGTCCGGGACGTTCTCCGGCTGGACGGTGATCTCGCCGCGGACCAGGTCGGTGAAGGTGATGGCCTCGTCGGGCATCCGGAAGCGGACGATCGAGGTGCGGCCCTCGGCCTCGTACGCCGCCTTCTGCTCGGCGGTGAGGTCGCGGCAGTGCCCGTCGTAGCCGGACGGCTTCCCGGCGGCGCGGGCGGCGTCGCGGCGGGCGTCCAGCTCATCGGCGGTGCAGTAGCAGGCGTACGCGTACCCGGCGGCGAGCAGCTTCTCGGCGACGTCCTTGTACAGGTCCATCCGCTGCGACTGGCGGTAGGGCGCGTGCGGGCCGCCGATCTCGGGGCCCTCGTCCCAGTCCAGGCCCAGCCAGCGCATCGAGTCGAGCAGCTGCTGGTAGGACTCCTCGGAGTCGCGCGCGGCGTCGGTGTCCTCGATCCGGAAGACCAGGGTGCCCTGGTGGTGCCGGGCGAAGGCCCAGTTGAAGAGGGCCGTGCGGACCAGGCCCACGTGGGGGTTGCCGGTCGGGGAGGGACAGAAACGGACGCGTACAGGTGCGTTAGCCACGCTTGATCACCTTGTTGGTGAGAGTGCCGATGCCTTCGATGGTGACGGCGACCTCGTCGCCGACGTGCAGGGGGCCGACCCCCGCGGGGGTGCCCGTGAGGATCACATCGCCCGGGAGCAGCGTCATGGCCTCCGTGATGTGGACGACCAGGTCCTCGATGGAGCGGACCATGTCGCTCGTGCGGCCGAGCTGCCGCTGCTCGCCGTTGACCGTCGCCTGGATGGTGAGGTCGTGGGGGTCCACGTCGGTCTCCACCCAGGGGCCCAGCGGGCAGGAGGTGTCGAAGCCCTTGGCGCGGGCCCACTGCTTCTCACGCTGCTGCACATCGCGGGCGGTGACGTCGTTGGCGCAGGTGTAGCCGAGAACGACGTCCTTGACGCGCTCGCGCGGGACCTCGCGGCACATGCGGCCGATGACGACGGCCAGCTCGGCCTCGTGGTGGAGCTCGTTCGAGAAGGAGGGGTACTCGATCGCGTCGCCGGAGCCGATCACCGAGGTGGTGGGCTTGAAGAAGGTGATGGGCGCGTCGGGGACCTCGTGGCCGAGCTCGGCGGCGTGCTCCGCGTAGTTGCGGCCGATGGCCACGACCTTGTTGGGGAGCACGGGGGGCAGCAGCCGGACCTTGTTCAGCGGGACCTTGGTGCCCGAGAGCTCGAAGTCGGCGTACGGGATGCCCTTGATGATGTCAAGGACGAGGTCACCGGATTCCACGGTGCCCTGTCCCTCGACGGCGCCGAAGGCGACATTGCCGTCGATGGAGAACCTGGCGATGCGCACGGGATGCTGTCGCCCCTCACTTGCTGGCTGGCTGAAGACTGACGCTCCAGGCTAACGCGGTGAGGGGGCGCAGCCTCGCCCATCGCGGGGCGGCTACTGGGCGGCCGAGGCCGGGGCTTCCATCAGGATGGTGCGGCGCGGGTTGGCCGTGACGTTGGGCAGGTCGGCGGCGTGCTCCGGCAGGAAGGGTGTCTGGAGCGCCTCGGCGTCCTTGAGGTGCGCCAGCGTGGTGCGCCGGGGGTTGGCAATGTTGCGGATCGTGGTCGTCGTCTTCATCTGCCGTCAGGACCCTGTCGGTTCGGGCGCCGCCTCGGCGGCGCCGGCTTGTCGGATTCGCCATCCCTGTAAAGCGTCAGGCTAAACATCCGATTCCCCGCCGGAGCCGGGATGAGGCGACGATCATCATGTGAGTTTGCTCACGAAGTAATCGACAATTGACCCATTACGGTCAGCCGATCATGGCCCGGGAAACGGACATTACCTCCCTGAATCCATCATTCCGCTCCCGATCATCGCGACTGGGACACCCCCTGCCCCTAAGTGACTCATCCCCGATCGTCCGTTTTACCCACGATCACTCTCCACTGCTTGTTACTCGTTCATCACAACGTGTCACGCAGGTCACAGCCCGGTACATGGCCCTTGTTGGAGATCCTGCACTGTGCTGGAATTCCACGCACCGCCGCGGGTTTCAGACCGGCGCACCGGGGCGCAACGCAGCGCCGAGCGGCGGCGGGAGGGGGAAGTACGCCGGTCACTCAACGACCACCATGGGGCGCGTCCAGCGCCCCACGACGCCGACACCGTTCTGTCCCTATCCGGACGGAACGCCTGGTCCAGAGGTTGCGACGCTAGTGCAGGGACGTTTCAAGAGGGATGGCAGCGCTCCGGCGGAACAGGAGCCGCGCGGCGGGACCGACCGCGGTTCCTCGCCCCAGCACGCCCAGAACCCCGGGCCGGCCGCTGCCGGCGACAACAGCGACCGCGCCCAGCGCCCGGGCTCCACGGCGAGCAGCGGGGCCGAGCCGGGCACGCCTCCCGCTTCCCGCGGCCCGGTCGACACGGGGTCGCGAATAGCGCTCCGTAACTGGCGCATCAGTACGCGACTGGTCTCGCTCCTCGCCCTCCCCGTGGTCGCAGCGACCAGCCTGGGCGGTCTGCGGATCAACGAGTCCATGACGGACATGCAGCAGCTGGAGCACATGCAGCTCCTGACCCAGATGACCAAGCAGGCGACCTCGCTCGCGCAGGCCCTCCAGGTGGAGCGCGACCGGTCCGCCGGTCCGCTCTCCAACGGCTCCAAGGCGACCGACTACAAGGTCACCCAGCCCCGCGAGAAGACCGACCAGGCCAAGGACGCGTTCCTGGACGCGACCAACGAGATCGGCGACTTCGAGAACGACGACGCGCTGGAGAGCATCCACGCGAGCGTCGCCCAGATCGCCTCCCAGCTCGGCGACATCCGGTCGATCCGCAAGTCGGCGTACGAGGACGGCGCACCGTCCCTCAACACCATCGACCAGTACAGCCAGCTGATCACCTCGCTGCTCAGCCTCTCCCAGGACATGGCCCAGGCGACCAGCAACCCGGACATGATCAAGCGGACCCGTGCGCTGGCGGCGTTCTCCTCCGCCAAGGAGTACGCCTCGATCCAGCGTGCCGTCATCTCGGCGGCGCTGCCCGGCGGCTCGGTCAAGGAACCGCACCTCAACGAGAACGACAAGCAGTTCGGCTCCAACGCCCTCGACAAGGAAACCCGCGCGATCAGCTCGTTCAAGTCGATCTACGGGTCGACCGGCGAGAGCGCGGTGGACCTGATGGCGCCGCTGGACAACGGGAACAACCCCGAGATCAACGCGGCGAACATGTACGCCAAGCACATCCTCGACACCCCGAACGGGATCGAGGGGGCGAAGGTGCGCTCGTACATGGACTGGTACGACCAGTCGTCCACCAAGATCGACGCGATGAAGACGATCGAGACCACCCTCCTCAGCGACATGGAGGCCAAGGCGCGCGAGCTGCGCGAGGCCTCCCAGCGCGAGGCGATCATCAACGGTGCGGTCATCCTCCTCGTCCTCGGTGTCTCGCTGGTGGGCGCCTTCGTGGTGGCCCGCTCCATGATCCGCTCGCTGCGCCGCCTCCAGGACACCGCCACCCGGGTCGCCCAGGACCGGCTGCCCGAGCTCGTCAAGCAGCTCTCCGAGACCGACCCGCAGGACGTCGACACCTCCGTCGAGTCGGTCGGTGTGCACTCCCGGGACGAGATCGGCCAGGTGGCCGCGGCCTTCGACGACGTGCACCGTGAGGCCGTCCGCCTCGCCGCCGAGCAGGCCCTGCTGCGAGGCAACGTCAACGCGATGTTCACCAACCTCTCGCGCCGTTCGCAGGGCCTCATCCAGCGTCAGCTCTCGCTCATCTCCGAGCTGGAGTCGCGCGAGGCCGACCCGGACCAGCTCTCCTCGCTCTTCAAGCTGGACCACCTCGCCACCCGTATGCGCCGTAACGGTGAGAACCTCCTCGTCCTCGCGGGTGAGGAGCCGGGCCGCCGGTGGACACGGCCCGTCCCGCTGGTCGACGTGCTCCGTGCCGCCGCATCCGAGGTGGAGCAGTACGAGCGCATCGAACTCTCCGCGGTCCCGGCGACCGAGGTCGCCGGCCGGGTCGTCAACGACCTCGTGCACCTCCTCGCCGAGCTGCTGGAGAACGCGACATCGTTCTCCTCGCCGCAGACGAAGGTCCGGGTCACCGGTCACGCGCTGCCCGACGGCCGTGTGCTGGTCGAGATCCACGACACGGGTATCGGCCTCTCCCCCGAGGACCTCGCGGCGATCAACGAGCGGCTCGCGCAGCCGCCCACCGTGGACGTCTCGGTCTCCCGCCGCATGGGTCTGTTCGTGGTCGGCCGGCTGTCGCTGCGTCACGGCATCCGCATCCAGCTGCGCCCCTCCGACTCCGGCGGCACCACCGCGCTGGTCATGCTGCCCGTCGATGTCGCCCACGGCGGCAAGCAGCCCCCGTCCAAGCAGGGTCAGGGCCAGCAGCCCGGCGGCGCCCCCGGCGGCCTGCTCGCGGGCGGCAACGGCGCGGGCAACGGCCAGCGTCCGGGGCTCGGCGGCGGTCCGGGCGGACCGGGTGCCAAGAGCCTCGGCTCGGCCCCCGGCGGCCAGCGCGGCCAGGTCGGTGCGGGCTCCGGTCCGCGCGCCGCCCTCCCCGCGCGGGACAACGGCCCCGGCCGCCAGCAGAACAACGGCCCGCAGGGCGGCCCGAACCAGCCCTTCGCGGGCCAGGAGCCGCAGCGCCAGGGCGGCGGCCTCTCCGGCGCCTTCGGCAACGGCGCCCGGCTCGGCGCGCGCGGTCAGGGTGACACCTCCGGCCGTACGGAGCAGGGCCAGACCAACCTGTTCGGTCACGGCGCTCCGGCCTCCCCCGGCCAGAGCGGCCGCTCGAACGCGTTCGCCCCGCAGAACCAGCACGGCCAGCAAGGCCAGCACGGCATGGGCCAGCCCGGTCAGCAGCAGGGCCAGTACCAGCAGGGTCCCGGTGAGCCGCAGCCCCAGCAGGCCCGGCACGAGCAGAACGGCCCCGGCCAGGGCGGCTTCCAGCAGCCCGGCGGCCCCGGCCGTCAGCTGCCGCCGACCGGTGGTCCCCGGGCCGAGCTGCCCGGCGGCAACCCGCAGCAGCGCCCGCAGGCCGCGGCCTGGGGTGTGGACGCCCCGCGCGGCCACGAGGAGCACGACGCGACCGGGCAGTTCGCCCGGCCGATGGGCAACGGCCAGGACCAGGCGTTCAACGCCCCGCTGAACCAGCGGCCGGCGGACAGCCACCAGGACCCGGGCGCCACCTCGCAGTTCGCCCGGCCGGACTTCAGCGCGCCGTTCCAGCAGAACCAGGGCCTCGGGTACGGCCAGCAGGCCCAGGACCCGGCCAGCACCGCCCAGTTCGCGCGGCCCGACTTCAACGCGCCGCCGCAGAACCAGGGCCAGCAGCTGCCCGCGCCGCGTCAGCGCGGCCCGGAGGGCAACGGCTTCGGCGCCCCGCGCCCGTCGGCGTCCCCGGCGGGCGAGGCCCCGTACCGCCCCGCCCTCCCCCAGCAGCCGGAGGCCCTGCCGCCGGCCGGTCCCGGCGACGGTCGTACGCCGCTGTACGACACCCTGGAGACCAACTGGTTCCACGGCCCCGGCCAGGGCGGCCAGCAGAGCGCCGAGCCGCAGGCACCGGCCGCTCCCGAGCCCGCCGGCGTACCGGTTCCGCCCATGCCCCGGCGTGGTGCGGCCGAGGCTCCGGTCACCAGCTCCTGGCGTGCCTCGCCCAACGACGAACTCGTACGCCAGGCCGAGCGGGTCAAGAAGCCGGCTGCCGGCGGGGTCACCACTTCCGGGCTGCCCCGCCGTGTTCCCCGCGCCAATTTGGTTCCGGGGACCGCTCAGCAGCAGAATCACCAGTCCGGACCTCAGGTCTCGCGTGCGCCCGATGACGTGCGCGGTCGTCTGACCAATCTCCGCCGGGGCATCCAGCAGGGACGGCAGGCCAACAACGGCCCGTCGACCGGCAGCATCCATCTCGGCCCCACTCACCAGCAGGAGCGTTAGTTGAGCCCCATGAGTCAGGCCGCGCAGAATCTGAACTGGCTGATCACCAACTTCGTGGACAACACCCCAGGGGTGTCCCACACGGTGGTGGTCTCCGCGGATGGCCTGCTGCTGGCGATGTCCGAAGGTTTCCCGCGCGACCGCGCCGATCAGCTGGCGGCCGTGGCCTCCGGTCTGACGTCGCTGACGGCGGGTGCCTCACGGATCTTCGAGGGCGGCGCCGTCAGCCAGACCGTTGTGGAGATGGAGCGAGGGTTCCTCTTCCTCATGTCCATCTCCGACGGGTCCTCACTCGCCGTTCTCGCCCACCCGGACGCCGACATCGGTCTGGTCGGGTACGAGATGGCCCTCCTGGTCGACCGTGCGGGCACCGTCCTCACGCCCGACCTCCGCGCCGAGCTCCAGGGCAGTCTGCTTCATTAGGCGGCCGTCCTGCGGATTCACGACACGATCCCCTCAGGTAATGCCCACAACCCTCACCCGCCAGGCCGCCTTAGTCCCCTCACCGGCCCCTTGCAGACGGCAAGCCGAGAACCTGCTGTCACGCCCGGAGGATTCATGACCCCGCCACCCGCCTCACCCGATCCGTACGGCGCACTGCACCATGCGTCGTACGACGAGGGAGGCGACCAGCCGCTGGTTCGTCCTTACGCCATGACCGGTGGCCGGACCCGGCCGCGTTACCAGCTCGCGATAGAGGCACTGGTCAGCACCACCGCGGACCCGGCGCATCTGGGGACGCTGCTCCCCGAGCACCAGCGGATCTGCCACCTCTGCCGCGAGGTCAAGTCCGTGGCCGAGGTCTCCGCGCTGCTGTCGATGCCGCTCGGTGTCGCCCGCATCCTTGTGGCGGACCTGGCGGAAGCCGGCATGGTGGCCATCCACCAGCCGGGCAATGGAGAGGCCGGCGGCGCGCCGGATGTGACACTGCTCGAAAGGGTGCTCAGTGGACTTCGCAAGCTCTAGCGGCGGTACGGCCCGCGCCACTACCTCCGCGAAGATCGTGGTGGCGGGCGGCTTCGGCGTGGGTAAGACCACGTTTGTCGGTGCCGTTTCGGAGATCAATCCGCTGCGCACCGAAGCCGTGATGACGTCCGCGTCCGCGGGCATCGACGATCTGACCCACACCGGGGACAAGACCACCACGACGGTGGCCATGGACTTCGGACGTATCACCCTGGACCAGGACCTGATCCTGTACCTCTTCGGTACGCCGGGCCAGGACCGCTTCTGGTTCATGTGGGACGACCTGGTCCGCGGCGCCATCGGCGCCGTCGTCCTCGTCGACACCCGCCGCCTCGCCGACTGCTTCCCCGCCGTCGACTACTTCGAGAACAGCGGCCTCCCCTTCGTCATCGCCCTCAACGGCTTCGACGGACACCAGCCCTACACCCCCGACGAGGTACGCGAAGCGCTCCAGATCGGACCGGACGCACCCATCATCACCACGGATGCCCGGCACCGGGCGGATGCCAAGAGCGGCCTGATCACCCTGGTCGAGCACGCTCTGATGGCACGCCTGAAGTAGTCACGACGAGTAGGCGTAAGTCGTTTTTGCCATACGGAAGTTGCTGTAGTCACGCGGGGGCGGCCTGTGTCGTTTGACACGATCCGCCCCCGCGTTCATAACATTTCGACAGAGAATTGGCCCCGCGCCACCACCCGACGCATCCACCCGATGCCACTGCGCTCACATGAGCCCCGCCTTTTGACGGGGCTCGCTCTTTATGCCCGTTTTATCTGAGGCGTGGACCACTCGGAATGATCCATTCCGAGTGTTTGGAGGGGGGCCTGTACCCGTGCTGCAATTCGTCGAACTCCCGAGTAGTCACGGCCCTGAACGAATAATCCGGCACAACGTAGGTGCCGACGCCGAGAGGTTGTTGGTCGAGTGAGGCGAAGTAACGAGGGCTCCGCGGTGCAGCCCGAGCGGGGCAATTTCACCCCGCCGTCGCACGCTGCGGCGCCCCCTGCACAGGCGCCCGAGCCGGAGCCGGCCGGAGGCAGCACCAGCCGGTTCGCCCCGCGCAACTGGCGGGTGGCCACCCGGCTGAACGCGATCCTCCTGATCCCGGTCGTCATCGGCCTGATCATGGGCGGCTTCCAGGTGAAAGGGTCGATCGACACCTGGAGCGAGGCCCAGGAGGCCGAGAAGATCGCGCGCGTCGTCCGCGCCGCCTCGGACTACGGGCAGGCCCTGCTCAACGAGCGGGACCTCACCGCGCAGCCGCTGCTCTCCGGCGACCGGACCGCCGACGTCGTCGAGCAGACCCGGGCCACCACGGACGAGGCGCGTACGGCCTTCGACGCCGCGGTGAAGGAGATGCCCGCCAAGCCCGGCCTGGAGCGCCGCCTCAAGCTCTTCAAGGTCGACGAGCCCAAGCTCCCCGAACTCCGCAAGGCCGCCTACTCGCAGGCGCTGGACCCGGTGAAGACCGAAGAGGGCTACACCCAGGTCCAGCACTCGCTGATGCAGTTCGCCAACGAGCTCGGCCTCGGTACCGGCAACATCACCAGTTACGGCCGGACCGTCTACGCGCTTGAGTTGTCCAAGGCTGCAGAATCGCTTCAGCGCTCGATCGGCATGCACCTGCTGGTGCGCCCGAGCCAGAAGCCGGCCGTCTACAACGACCAGGTCAAGGCCTTCGGTTCGTACAACTACCTGGAGCAGATCGCCCTCGCCGAGTTCAACGCCGGCGGCACCCAGGCCGACGTGGACCGCCTCAGGCAGGTCATGGCGGGCAAGGCCGCCGACGGGGCCAAGCAGCTCAAGGCCGTCCGTGAGCAGGCCGATGCCGCAGGTCAGCCCTTCGTCGCGCCGCCGAGCATCGACGGTTCGGTCTTGGACGGCATGGTGCAGGAGATCGGCCGGGGCCAGGAGCCCGAGGAGCTGGCGAAGAAGGGCATCACGCCCGAGACCTGGATGGCCGCGTCCACCGCCAAGTTCGAGGGCTACACGACCGTCGAGAAGGAACTCGTCGACAAGGCGGTGAAGGAGGCCGCGGAGATCTCCTCCGACGCCAAGTCCGACGCCATCGCCAACGGGCTCATCGTCGTCATCGCGCTGCTGGCCGCCTTCGTCCTGGCCGGGCTCATGGCCCGCCAGATGAGCCGCGCGATGCAGCGGCTGCGTACCGCCGCCTTCTCCATCGCCGAGCAGCGGCTGCCCTCCCTCGTCGACCAGCTCTCCCGCACCGACCCGGGCCGGGTCGACACCCGAGTGCAGCCCATCCCGATCACCACGCGGGACGAGATCGGCGAGGTCGCCCGCGCCTTCGACCAGGTGCACCGCGAGGCCGTCCGGCTCGCCGCCGAGCAGGCCATGCTGCGGGGCAACGTCAACGCGATCTTCACCAACCTCTCGCGCCGCAACCAGTCGCTCATCGAGGGCCAGCTGACCCTCATCACCGACCTGGAGAACAACGAGGCGGACCCGGACCAGCTGGAGAGCCTCTTCAAACTGGACCACCTGGCCACCCGTATGCGACGCAACGGCGAGAACCTGCTCGTCCTCTCCGGCGAGGAGCCCGGCCGCCGCTGGGACCAGCCGGTGCCGCTGGTCGACGTCCTGCGGGCCGCCTCCTCCGAGGTGGAGTCGTACGAGCGCATCGAGTTGTCCGGGGTGCCCGAGGCCGAGATCCACGGCCGGGCCGTCACCGACCTCGTGCACCTGCTGGCCGAGCTGCTGGAGAACGCCACCACGTTCTCCTCGCCGCAGACCAAGGTCCGCGTCACCGCGACCCGGCTGCCCGACGGCCGTGTGATGGTCGAGATCCACGACAAGGGGATCGGCCTCACCGCCGAGGACTTCGCCGACATCAACCACAAGCTGGCCAACCCGCCGACGGTGGACGCCGCCGTCTCGCAGCGCATGGGTCTGTTCGTGGTCGGCCGGCTCGCCGACCGGCACGGCATCCGGGTCCAGTTGCGCCCCTCGGGCGAGCAGGCCGGGACGACGTCGCTGGTCATGCTCCCGGACGTGATCACCCACGGTGGCAGTGGCGATTCCCTGCCCGGGCAGGGCGACTTCACGGTCTCCTCCATCATCCCGGAGCAGCAGAGCGCCTTCGACCCGGCGCCGCAGCACGGCCAGATGCGCACCGCGGCGGAGCTCGGCTTCGACGACTCGCGCTACGAGGTCCCGGCGGACCCGGCCCAGCTGGACCCGGTCAACCGTTCGCTGATGCGCGAGGAGCGCCGGGCGGCGCTGGAGGCCCAGACCGGCCCCGGCTCCCCGTTCGCGGACGGCTCCCAGGAGCAGCAGGGCTACGACCAGGACCAGCAGGGTTACGCCCAGGACCAGCGGTACGGCCAGGAGCCGTACGCCGGACTGGACCCGTACGACAACGGTGCGCAGGGGTACGCGCAGGAGTCCTACGGCCAGGACCGGTACGGCCAGGACCCCGCTCAGCAGCAGGCCCAGCAGCAGGCTCCGTACGACGGCTCCTACGAGCAGCAGGGGTACGGCGCCGACGACGGCTACCCGCAGCAGCAGGAGCAGAACGGGCCGCAGGCACAGCCTCAGGAGGGGTACGCGGAAGCGGCATATGCCGCTCCGGAGAACCCGCAGGACCCGTACGCCGCCGACCGGTACGCTGCCCCGACCGACCAGTCCCACCAGGACGACTGGCCTGTTCAGAGCGGTTTCCAGAACAGTTTTGAGCCGGTTCGGCAGGCTGAGGCGGAATCTGTTCCGAGCGTTCCCGCGCCGTCGCAGGAGCGCGTAGGCTTCGAGCGTCCGGGGTCCGCCCCGAACGTCGGCCACGAGCTGACCGAAGCCGGTCTGCCTCGCCGCGGCGGTGCGCAGCACTGGCAGCCGAGCGGCCGGGGCAACGAGCAGCCCGCTCCCCTTCCCCAGCGGCAGCCGCAGCAGCAGGAAGAGCGGCAGGCCCCGCAGACGGACGGGGACGGCACCGACGACTGGCGTTCGACGAACGACGAGCGCTGGGAGCGGGCCGAGAAGCTCCGGGAGCCGAAGGCGGGCGGAATCACCCCCTCCGGCCTCCCCCGGCGCGTGCCCAAGGCCAACCTGGTCGAGGGCACGGCGGAGCAGACCCAGCAGGGCGGCCCACAGGTCTCCCGCGCACCCGAGGACGTCCGCGGCAGGTTGAGCAACCTGCGGCGGGGCATCCAGCGGGGGCGCAACGCGGGGTCGGACACCAGTAACACCTACAACCAGGAGCGTTAGTGTGAGCGCGATGAGCCAGGCGGCGCAGAATCTGAACTGGTTGATCACCAACTTCGTGGACAACACCCCCGGGGTGTCGCACACGGTGGTGGTCTCCGCCGACGGACTCCTGCTGGCCATGTCCGAAGGGTTCCCGCGCGACCGCGCCGACCAGCTGGCGGCCGTCGCCTCCGGTCTGACGTCGCTGACCGCGGGCGCCTCCCGAATCTTCGAGGGTGGGGCCGTGAACCAGACCGTGGTGGAGATGGAGCGGGGATTCCTCTTCATCATGTCCATCTCGGACGGTTCGTCACTTGCCGTTCTCGCCCACCCGGATGCCGACATCGGTCTGGTCGGGTACGAGATGGCACTTCTGGTCGACCGCGCGGGCAGCGTCCTGACTCCGGATCTCCGCGCCGAACTTCAGGGAAGTCTTCTTAACTAGTAGACAGACAGTGCGTTTCTCGCCACCGCGCCATAAGGTGCGGTGGCGCGGCCCCACTGGGATCGGCGACCGGCAGTCGGAGGAGGAAACGTGGCAACACCCACAGGCGGACACCCATACGAGGGTGAACAGAGTGTTCCGGGTGAGCACGGCGACAACCGTTTCGGCTACCCCGCAGGATCCAACGGCCAGGCTCCGGGGAACGCATATCAGCCATACCAGCAGCCGCAGCAGCCGCAGGGTGCCCATGGCGCGCAGGGGTCCGACTGGCCCCAGCAGCAGCCGGGTTCACCGTGGCCGCAGCAGCAACAGCAACAGCAGTGGTACGACGCGCCTCAGCAGCAGCGTATCCAGCCGGTGGAGCAGCGGCGGGCCCCCGAGCCCGCCCTGCCCGCCGCGCACAACCCGCTGGTCCGTCCGTACGCCATGACCGGCGGCCGGACCCGGCCGCGTTACCAGCTCGCCATCGAGGCGCTGGTCAGCACCACGGCCGATCCGTCCCGGCTGCAAGGGCAGTTGCCCGAGCACCAGCGGATCTGCCGGCTCTGCATCGAGATCAAGTCGGTCGCCGAGATTTCGGCACTGCTCTCGATCCCCCTCGGCGTTGCCCGGATCCTCGTCGCCGACCTGGCCGAGGCGGGACTCGTCGCTATCCATCAGCCCGGCGGCGACGAGACCGCCGGCGGCCAGCCAGATGTGACACTGCTCGAAAGGGTGCTCAGTGGACTTCGCAAGCTCTAGCGGCGGAGCGGCCCGCTCCACTACCTCGGCGAAGATCGTGGTGGCAGGGGGCTTCGGCGTGGGTAAGACCACGTTTGTCGGTGCCGTTTCGGAGATCAATCCGCTGCGCACCGAAGCCGTGATGACGTCCGCGTCCGCGGGCATCGACGATCTGACCCACACCGGGGACAAGACCACCACGACGGTGGCCATGGACTTCGGTCGTATCACCCTGGACCAGGACCTGATCCTGTACCTCTTCGGTACGCCGGGCCAGGACCGCTTCTGGTTCATGTGGGACGACCTGGTCCGCGGCGCCATCGGCGCCGTCGTCCTCGTCGACACCCGCCGCCTCGCCGACTGCTTCCCGGCCGTCGACTACTTCGAGAACAGCGGCCTCCCCTTCGTCATCGCCCTCAACGGCTTCGACGGACACCAGCCCTACACCCCCGACGAGGTACGCGAGGCGCTCCAGATCGGACCGGACACCCCGATCCTGACGACGGACGCCCGCCACCGCGCCGACGCCAAGAGCGCGCTCATCACGCTGGTGGAACACGCCCTGATGGCCCGCCTGCGCTGAGGCCCGCGGTACGTACGGGAAGGGCCCCGCACTCCTGGTGGAGTGCGGGGCCCTTCCCGTAACACTGTGCGCCACGGGTCAGCGCTGTGCGACGCCGTACGCGGCCGGGGTCAGCCCTGCCAGCTGTGCGGGGCGCGGAAGCCCGGCGTGCGCTCCAGACGGCGCCAGCCGGCCGTGTCGCGGCCCCGGTGGACGGAGGCGGACGGCTGGGCGGCGGCGCGGGCCATCAGGACGGCGGTGATGGCCGCCAGCTCCTCGGGGGCGGCGTGCCCCTTCTCGACGCGCAGGACGGACTCGGCGGAAGTCAGGCTCATGGTGGGGTTTCTCCGTCTTCTCGGCAGGCTGTCGTGGACCGTGCGGCGGATCGCGCCGCTGCGCCGGGCGACTACTGCGGGGGGTTGCCGTGCTTGCGGGACGGCAGGTCGGCGTGCTTGTTGCGGAGCATGGCGAGCGAGGCGATGAGCACCTCGCGGGTCTCGGCGGGGTCGATGACGTCGTCGACGAGGCCGCGCTCGGCCGCGTAGTAGGGGTGCATCAGCTCGGCCTTGTACTCCTTGACCATGCGGGTGCGCATGGCCTCGGGGTCCTCGGCGTCCGCGATCTGGCGGCGGAAGATGACGTTGGCGGCACCTTCGGCGCCCATCACCGCGATCTCGTTGGTGGGCCAGGCGTAGGTGAGGTCGGCCCCGATGGACTGGCTGTCCATGACGATGTACGCGCCTCCGTAGGCCTTCCGCAGGATCAGCGAGATCCGGGGCACGGTGGCGTTGCAGTAGGCGTACAGCAGCTTGGCGCCGTGCCGGATGATCCCACCGTGCTCCTGGTCGACGCCGGGCAGGAAGCCGGGGACGTCCAGAAGGGTGATGATCGGGATGTTGAAGGCATCACACATCTGGACGAACCGGGCGGCCTTCTCGGACGCCTCGATGTCCAGCACCCCGGCCAGCGCCTGCGGCTGGTTGGCGACGATGCCGACGACCTGGCCGTCCAGGCGGGCCATCGCGCAGATGATGTTGCGGGCCCAGCGCTCGTGGATCTCCAGGTAGTCGCCGTCGTCGACGAGCTCCTCGATCACCTGGTGCATGTCGTAGGGGCGGTTCCCGTCGGCCGGGACCAGGTCCAGCAGCACGTCGCCGCGGCGGTCGGCCGGGTCGTCGCTCTCGACGGTCGGCGGGTTCTCGCGGTTGTTGGAGGGCAGCATCCCGATGAGGTAGCGGACCTCGGCGATGCAGGTCTCCTCGTCGTCGTACGCGAAGTGCGCGACGCCGGAGGTCTCGGCGTGCACATCCGCGCCGCCGAGGCCGTTCTGGGTGATCTCCTCGCCGGTGACCGCCTTGACGACGTCCGGTCCGGTGATGAACATCTGCGAGGTCTCGCGGACCATGAAGACGAAGTCGGTGAGCGCGGGGCTGTAGGCCGCGCCGCCCGCGCACGGGCCGAGCATCACGCTGATCTGCGGGATGACACCCGAGGCGCGCGTGTTGCGCTGGAAGATGCCGCCGTAGCCGGCGAGCGCGGAGACGCCCTCCTGGATACGGGCGCCGGCGCCGTCGTTCAGGGAGACCAGCGGGGCACCGGCCGAGATGGCCATGTCCATGATCTTGTGGATCTTGGTGGCGTGGGCCTCGCCCAGCGCCCCGCCGAAGATCCGGAAGTCGTGCGCGTAGACGAAGACCGTGCGGCCCTCGACCGTGCCCCAGCCGGTGATGACACCGTCGGTGTACGGCTTCTTGGCCTCCAGGCCGAACCCGGTCGCGCGGTGGCGGCGGAGCTGTTCGACCTCCTTGAACGAGCCCGGGTCCAGCAGCAGCTCGATGCGCTCGCGCGCGGTCAGCTTGCCCTTGGCGTGCTGCGCCTGGGTCGCGCGCTCGCTGGGGCCGCGCCGGGCCTGCTCGCGCAGGGCCAGCAGTTCGGCCACCCGGCCACGCGTATCGCTCGGCTCACCCTGGGTTTCGTCCACAACGGTCATGCATCGACCCTACGAACCCCGACCCAGAAATCGCGCCGTCGACTCCGTACAGTCTCCTGCCCGGTTTCGTGGTGGGTGTGAACAGAACCATCCCGCCGGGCACGCGATCCACCAGCGAAACGCCGCTCCACGCTGTGAGAACCCTACAAAGAGATGATGTGCCGTGGGACACATGGACCTGAGGGGGCCCGAAGGCCCCCTCAGTATGGCCCAGCACTGTTCAGCTCCGCTCCACCGTGCCTCGACCACCGTTCGACGGAGGTTCAACCTCCGCAGTGGAAGCGGGCGTTGCCCCAGTCGGCGTGGTCGTTGCCGTTGCCGTCCCCGCCGTCGTCGACGACGAGCTCGACGTACCGCGCGCCGGTGACGTCGGCGGTGAGCTTCCAGGCCGGGTCGGCGGCGCCCAGCACCGGCGACGTCACCTTCTCCGTCCCGTCGGCGGTGACGGAGAACCGCACGCTGCCGCGCGTGGCCTGGACGTCGTCGACGCCGACCTCGGCGGTGAAGGAGGTGCACTTCCCGCCCAGGTAGTAGCGGATCTTCGCCGGGGCGTGGGTACCGAGGCCCTTGGCGTAGACGACACCGCCGATGGTCAGCGGAGGGCCGTCGCCGGTCCCGGTCTCCCCGTTCGACCGGTCGCGCTCCACGGGGCCCCAGCCGTTCCGGGAGGCCGTCCAGTCGAGGTCACTGGCCCAGCTGTCCTCGGTGGGCGGGGGCGGCAGAGTGCGTACGGAGGTCTGCGCGCCGAGCGTACGCGGGGAGCCTCCCACGGCGTACGTGGCCTGGGCGCCGAGCTGGTACGTCTCGTACGGGGCGTCCACCGGCGGGGTGACCCGCCAGCTGCCGGTGACCTTCGCGCCCGGGGCGACGGAGTCGAAGGCGACCGGGCCGACCGCCTCGGCCTGCCACCCCTCGGGCACGGTCAGTGCCAGCTCGACCCCGGTGGCGGCGGTCGCCTCGTCGTTGCCGAAGACCGCCTTGACCGTGTTCGGGGCGCCCGGCTCCAGGGTCTCGGCGTCGGCGGCGAGACCGAGCGTGCCGCAGACCGCCTCCTGCCCGGCCGGGGCGGGGCCCAGGTCGGTGACGGTGAACGCGTCGAGGACGAAGTCCGCGCCCTCGGGCGCCCCGGCCCGCTTCCGCAGCCCGGTCCAGGTGTCGCCGCAGCCCGCGGTGAGGGTCTGGGTGAAGTGGCCGGTGGTGCGCCGCTGCCCGATCGGGGTGGTGCGGGTCTCGGTGGAGGTGGGCTTGCCGTCCGCGACCCGGTCGTAGCCGTCGACCCAGCTGTAGGCGCCGGCGTGGCTGGACTGGTAGTCGAACGCCACCTGGTAGCGGTGCCCGTCCCGCATCGGCACGGTCCAGGGTGCGGTGCGGTAGACGAGCCCGGTGTTCTCCTCGTGGGACTTGAGGGACTCCTTCCCCCGAGCACGTCGTCGATCAGCTTCCCGTTCCAGCCGGATTGGGTGTACGGGGCGTTCAGCTGGGAGACGCTGGTGCGGGGGTCGGTGGAGCCGCCCGCGTTCCCCTTCAGGAAGGGGCCCCAGCCCTGGTCGACCGCCTCGAAGTCCTCGTACACGAGGGTGCCGGGCCGGGTGGCGGGGGCGTTCTCGACGATCCGTACGTCATCGGCGCGGACCGTCGCCGTGGAGCCCGCCGCCGCCTCGATACGCAGGGTGGTGCGGCCGCCGGCCGGGGCGGTGAAGCTGACCTTGGCACGCTGGAAGCGGGTGCCGTGCCAGTCGGACGCGGCGACGAAGTCCTCGGCCGTGGAACGTTCGACGGCCACGGACCTCCCGCCCGCGCTCAGCACCGTACGGCGGGTCGTGCCGGGCTCCACCTCGATGAGGGCGGAGGCGGTGTAGCGCTTGCCGGGCCTGAGGCCGGTGACGGGCTGGGCGAGGGCGGCCGGGGCGGTGCCGGAGAGGGCGGCGCTGTTGCGGCCCTGGTCGTCGGTGTCCCGTACGACCGTGCCGGTCTTCGTCCAGCCGGTGAGGTCACGGTCGTTGAAGCCGGGGTCCTTGAGGGGCGTGCCCTGGCCCCATGCGGGGTCGGCTGCCCGGGGCGCCCGGCCCGGGTGGAGGACGTAGGGCTGTCCGGCGGTGGCGGTCAGCGTGATCTTCCCGTTCACCGGGCGGACCGTGGCGGTCTTCTCGCGCCCGTTGTCGGTGAGTCTGTAGACCGTGTACGGGCCCTTCCCCGGCACCTCCCAGGTGCTGGTGCCGCCGGACTCGCTGTAGTGGTAGAGCTTCCTGCCGCCGTCCCAGGGCAGCAGGTAGTCGGTGCCGCTGAGCACCTTGCGGCCCTGCTCGTAGAAGGTCCGCTTCCCGCCCTCGACCGTGCCGCGCACTCCCCCGGTGAAGGTGATGTCGTTGCCGTCCCAGCGGGTGATCTTCTGCTGCTGGAGGTACTTGGCGGGGAGGTTCTTCTGCCAGATGTTGGCGGTGAAGGCGTTCCAGTCACTCTCGCCGGTCCACCCCTCGAAGTCCTCCAGGACGCTCTGGCCCAGGACCGGGTGGCTGTTCCAGACGTCCTTCTCGCCGTTGCGGATGAAGCGGATGATCTGCGAGTTGAGGCCCTTGTTGGTGGCGCCGCCGTAGTTCAGGTCGTTGGCCCAGTGCGACCAGAGCGAGGCGCGTTCGAACTTGTCGGCCCACTCGGTGCCGACGGTCCAGCCCTGCTTCTGGACGGACCGGATGGTCTTGTCGGCGATCCAGCCGTGGGTGTAGTAGACGTCGATGTAGAGGAAGCTCAGGTTCCTGTCGGTCTCGTCGCGCAGCTGCTGGAAACGCTTGGCCAGGTCGCCGCTGTTGATGTCGCGGCGCTGGTCGATGTAGTAGCTCTGGTTGAGCCAGTTCCAGCCGGGCTTGGTCTTGTCGACGAGCTGCTCGCTGAAGGCGTTGGCCTCCGGATAGGACTCGGTGGCGTTGACGTGGACGCCGAAGGTGGCGCCCCACTTCTTGCCCTGCTTGAGCAGGGTGTTGAGGTCCTTGAGGCCGCCGGCCCGCTTGTTGTAGTTGCCGCCGTAGTCCGGATGGGCGGAGTCATGGCCCTCGGAGCCGTACCCCTTGAGAACCGCGAGCTGGCCGAGGCCGTCAGTGGCCTGCGAGATCCGCTTGACGTCGTCGAGGGTGCGCAGGAAGGGGTGGGTGGCCTGGCTGGCGAAGTTGAACGGGATGTGGGTGACGACCCGGTCGGCGGTCTCCTCGCTGCCGGGCGCGGTGATGCCGATGGAGCGGAAGGCGATGGCCCCGTCCTGCCAGTCGACGGTCTTGTCCCCGTTGGCGTCCGGGGTGACGACGACCTTGGCCCAGGGCAGGTTCTCCCCGCTCTCCGGCTTCGGTGCGCCCTCGCCCCGGTAGGTCCACTGGCCGGAGCTGACGCCGACCCGGACACCGCTCCCGTCGGCCTCCGTGCGGGCCTGGCGCCAGAGGCGGGCGTCATCGCCGCCGGTGGGGCCCGAGGGCTTGTCGTAGGAGGAGTTGGACTCCACGGTGGCGGCGAGGGAGGAGGTGTTGAGGATCGCGTAGGTGGCGCCGACGGGGGCGGGGTCCGGCTCGGTCTCCCAGGTGACCTCGGCGAACACGTCGGCGGTGCGGGTGGAGTCCGGGTCCAGGGTCGTGAACGCGGTGGCGGCGCCGGGTTCGGCGGAGCCGACGGAGATCAGGTCGTGGCCGGGGATGTCGATGGTCCCCACCCGGAAGGCGGCGGTGTCGCGGACGGCGGTCACCTTGAAGGTGGTGGTCCGGCCGGAGACGGTGAGTGAGGCGTCGACCTCCACGCCGGGCAGACCGGTGAAGGCGAGGGTGTAGCGGGCGGCGGAGCCGTTCACCTTCGGCGCGCCCTTGAGCTTCACCGGGTGGGCGGTGCCGTTGAGGGTGACGGCGGTGACCGGGCGCGTACTGCCGAGGAGGCTCTTGCCACTGGCCCGGTCGGTGTACGAGAGGACGCGCGGGAAGTCGTCGGCCACGGCGACCGTGAGCTGGGTGGAGCCGATGGTGACGGAGCCGCTGGGCTTCGCCGCTGCGGCCGGTGGCGCGGGGGACGGATCGGTGGCGGCTGCAGCGGGGAGGGCGGCGGTCCCCACGAGCGCCAGGACGGCGGCTGAGGCGACGGCGACCAGGCCGGCGGAGGGGAATCTTGGCGACATGGCCCCTGAGTAGTCGCCGTGTCGGGACACCGTCAACGCATGCCGGGCCCGGGGGCCTTCTCCGTCCAACAACCCCGGTCCGTTAGTCCAAGTGGGCCGTACGCGGGCCGTCGCGGCGACTCGTTCACCTCTTGGCCGCAACCACCTCCGTATGGTCACGGATCGCACCCGCTCGACTGCGGCAAGTACCGCTTCCGGGCGACGAGTTGTGAAGACCCGGAGTTTTTGAGAGCGCTCTCAGACATAAGTCTTGACGCCCGCCGCACCCCTCGTAAGAGTGGTGCGCACCCCCGCAGACACCCCCACTGTCCGGTCCCTCCCCCCACACCCCCACGACCCGTCTGCGGCCCCCACACACTCGGGAGTTCCCTCGTGATTTCACGCCGAATGTTCCTGACCGGCGCCGCCGCGTCGGCTGCCGCGCTGACGTACCCCGCCTGGGGCACCGCCCTCAGCCCGCGCGCCTCGGCCGCGCCCGCCACCTGCGAAATCGCCCTGGAGAACAAGTCGTTGCCGGGCACGGTGCACGCGTACGTCACCGGCCATGAGCTGGGCACCGACCGCTGGGTGCTGCTCCGGCCGAACGGCGAGGTCTACCGCCCCGACTCCCCCGGCGCCCCGCAGACCCCGCTCCCGGTCGACTGCGCGATCCCGCTCAACGGCGCGGGCGCGGCCCCGGTGGTGCTGACCCTGCCGCAGATGTACGGGGCGCGGGTCTACTTCGTCCGCGACGACAAGCTGGACTTCTTCCTCAACCCGGGCCCCTCGCTGGTGGAGCCCGCCTTCGCGACGCCGACGGACCCGAACTACGGGCGGACCTGGGCGTTCGCCGAATTCACCTTCAACACCGAGCAGCTGTACTCCAACATCAGCTACGTGGACCTGATCACCGCCCTCCCGATCGGCATCACGCTGGAGGGTGACGGCACCCATGTGGTGGCCCCCCACCCGAGGGCGCTGCGGAGCGGATCGCCGAGGACCTGATCGCCCAGGCGGCCGCCGATGGGCAGCCGTGGGACAAGCTGGTCACCCGGGGCGACGACGGCAAGGTGCTGCGGGTCGTCTCGCCGCAGAACATCATGGCGCCGTACTTCGACCGGCCCGACGAGATGCCGTTCCGGGGCCTGTTCGAGGCGCAGATCGACGAGGTCTGGGAGAAGTACCGCTCCGAGGACCTGCGGATCGACCTCCAGGGCGGCCGGGGCACGCTGGCCGGCCGGGTCAGCGGGGACACGCTGACGTTCGAGGGCGGCCACACCTTCACCAAGCCGGAGACGAAGGACATCTTCACCTGCAACCACGGGCCGTTCACCAACAACCCGGGTGACTCCGACGACAAGAAGGCGATCCTGGCGCGGCTGGCGGCCGGCTTCAACCGGTCGATCATGCTGAGCCACCCCAGCCAGCCGAACGGCACATCGGTGTCGGACTACTACAAGGGCGAAGTGACCAACCACTGGTCCCGCGTGGTCCACGCCAACAGCCCGATCGGCTACGCCTTCCCGTACGACGATGTGCGCCCGGACGGCGAGCCCGATGTCTCGGGCGCGGCGCACGACGGGAATCCGCGCCGCTTCACGGTGAGCGTGGGGGCCTGACGGCCGTCGCGGCCGTCAGGTGAGCGTCCTCCGCCGGCCGGTCCGGCGGAGGGCGCTCTCTGCCTGCACAGCCCTCGGGGCGCGACACACCATCAATTCATACTATTCACGGCATTCTTGACTTTCGCTGCGGCGTCCCGGAAACGTTCCGTATGCGAAAGAACCTCTGTAGGCGAAAGACCGTCCGCAGGCCAGTGACCGGGCTCCCCCGCCGTACGCTCGCGGCGCTCGCCGCCGTCGTCCTGCTGGCGGCGGCCCCCACCGCCGCCGCCCAGGCCTCCACGCCCCCGCCGCCCGCCTCCGCCCAGGGCCTGCGCACCTTCCAGCAGAGTTACGGGCTGGCGCCCACCGGCCAGGTGGACACCGCGACGGCCCACCTCCTCAAGACGGCCCCGGACAGCCACCTGCGCGCGGCCTTCGCCGACCCCTCGGACCTGGGCCCGGAACAGCTCGCGCACGCGCGTACGGTCATCGGCGTCGGGAAGGGGGCGGACATCCCGGAGCAGGGGCAGGTGATCGCCCTGATGACGGCCATGCAGGAGTCCAAGTTCGTCAACTACACGACTCCGGTGGACCACGACTCCCTCGGGATCTTCCAGCAGCGTCCGAGCATGGGCTGGGGCACCCCGAAGCAGATCACCCACGTCCCGACCGCGTCGAAGTCCTTCTACGGGCTGCCGTCGCCGACCACCAACCCGGGGCTGCTCCAGATCAAGGGCTGGCAGTCGATGGAGCCGGGCAAGGCGTGCCAGGCGGTGCAGCGGTCCGCGTACCCGGACCGGTACGCGCAGTGGGAGGGGTTCGCCCGGAAGCTGCTGGAGCGGGAGGGGCCGACGGTGGACCCGATCGGCTGAGCCTTGCGGGTGAGCGGGCCGTCCGCCCTTCGAGAGGGGGCGGGCGGCCCGTGCGTGTGCGTAAGGGGGGTCAGCAGCCCCCGCAGTTGTAGTAGGTCACGTCCCAGTGGTTGCCCTCGTCGGCGTAGATGTTGCCGGAGCCGGACTGGTACTGGCGGGCGCCGTCGCCGCGTACCCCGATGTAGGTGAAGACGCCGGTGACGTAGTTGTTCAGGCAGGTGCTCTTGGCGAAGTCCAGCTTGTAGCCGTTCCAGTGGGAGTACGTGCCGCCGGCGTGCCCGGTCTCCGTACCGCCGGTGATCCTCAGCGCGCAGCCCGTGGCGCTCTTGAGCGTCTGGGCGCCCTGGGCGGTCGGCAGGTTGAGCTGGTCGAAGGACGTGCAGGTGGAGACGTTGCGGTTGGAGCAGTTGCCCGAGGACGACCAGGTGATCCCGGAGGAGCTGAACCGGGAGGTCGCCTGTGCGTGGGTCAGCTTGGTGACGGCGTGCGCCTCGGTGGCGCCGCTGCCGAGGGCGCCGACGCCGGGGACGAAGAGGGCGCCGAGGACGAGGGCCAGGGCGGTGAGGGCGGAGCGGAGTCGTGGGCGGTTCACCATGGGTGATTTTCCTCCTGCTCATGACAAAACGGTGGGCGCACGGGCGCGGGTCCTCGCACGCCGGGCAGGGAGATAGTGCCCGAGTTCTACGCGCGTCCGCCAGAGGGCGGCACCGGACGGGACACCCCCCTGCACCCCCTCGACCCATCTCCGGCACGCCCCCTACACAGAGAAAGGTTGAACTTTGAACAAGATGACGTTAGGGTCGATCTCGTTGAAGGTTAAACAACGCCGACGACACCGCTGCATCTGTGCCACCCCCGCACAGCACCGCTCGCACACGTCCCCCGAGGAGGAGCCATGGCTCTGTTCAACCGCAAGTCGACCGCCGCCACCCCGACCGCCACCGCCGAAGCCCCCGCGGTGGACCCGGCGCTGGCCGCCCTGACCGGCACGTACACCATCGACCCGGCCCACAGCAGCATCGGCTTCACGGTGCGCCACGCGATGGTCACCAACGTGCGCGGCTCCTTCGGCGAGCACGAGGGCACCCTGACCCTGGACGGCACCGACCCGGCGAACTCCTCCGCCGCCATCGACGTGAAGATCGCGAGCGTCGACACCGGCATCGCCGACCGCGACGGCCACCTGGTCAGCGGCGACTTCTTCGACGCCGAGAAATTCCCCCTGATGACGTTCCGGTCGACGGGCGCCGAGCAGCTGGGCGGCGAGGCGTACCGGATCACCGGCGACCTGACCATCAAGGACGTCACGCGCCCGCTCTCCATCGACCTGGAGTTCAACGGCTCCGCCACCGACGTCTACGGCAACGAGCGCGTCGGCTTCGAGGGCAGCACGGACATCCTGCGCTCCGACTGGGGCCTGACCTGGAACGCGGCGCTGGAGACGGGCGGGGTCATGGTCAGCGACAAGGTCAAGCTGAACTTCGACATCTCCGCGATCAAGGCGGCGCCGCAGGCGTGACCCACGCCTGACGCGGCAGTACGGGCGGCCCCGCGGTGGTCCGAACGGCACCGACGACGCCCCGTACGCCGCGCGGGCTCCCGCCGGCTGACTCGGGGGCCTGCGCGAAGAAGCGGCGCGCCCCGCACCCGTGACATCCCGGGTGCGGGGCGCGCTGTCGTACGTGGGGGTACGGGCGTACGGGCCTGCCGTCCCCGTGCGTGCGGAGGTTACTTCTTGACCTTCTCCGCGAAGAGCGGGACGACCTTCTCCAGTGCGTACGAGACGGAGAGCACCGAGTCCGTGGCGAACGCCTGCGAGATGAGCTGGTCCTCGAAGATCAGCGCGTTGCCGGCCTTGACCGACGGGACCGCCTGGTACAGCGGGTCGTTGCTGATGTCCGTGGCGGGGATGCCGATCGGGGTCATCACCGTGAGGTCGGCGTCCAGGAGTTCCAGGTTCTCCTTGGAGACGGAGACCGAGAAGCCCTCACCGCCCTTGGCCTCGACGGCCGGGCTGTTCTTGAAGCCGAGGCGCTCCACGAAGTCGACCCGGCCGGTGCCGCCGACGTACGCGCCGTACCCCTCGGAGGTGCGCGAGCCGAGCACGATCGTGGCGTCCTTGAACTCGGGGTGCGCCTTCGCGGCCGCCTCGAACTTCTTCCCGGTCTCCGCGATCAGCTCCTTGCCCTTCTCGGGCACACCCATCGCGGCGGCGATCATCGTGGTCTGCTGCTCCCACGAGATCTTGTACTGGTCGCCGTCCTTGGGCACGCCGACGGTCGGGGCGATCTTCTTCAGCGTGTCGTACCGGGTCTGGTCACCGCTGGACTTGGTGTCCAGGATGAGGTCCGGCTGGAGGGAGGCGATCTTCTCGAACTCCGGCTCCATCGTGCCGATGAGCTCGGGGGCCTTGTCGTACATCCCCTTCGCCCAGGGGCCGACGCCCTCGCCGCCGAACGGCAGCCAGTCGCTCGCCCCGACCGGCTGGCCGCCGAGCGCGAGCACGGTCTCGGCGTCGCCCCAGCCGAGCGCGACGATGCGCTTGGGCTGCTTGTCGAGGGTGACCTCGCCGAACTTCGTCGCGACCTTGGCGGGGAAGGCGCCTTCGGAGGCGGCGGGGGACGCGGAGCCGGACGAGTCGGAGGAGGAGTCGTCCGACGTACCGCAGGCGGAGACGCCGACGAGCAGGGCGGCGACGGCACCGGCCATCAGGACGGGGGTGCGGCGCGGGCGCCGGGATGCGGAAGCGTTCATGCCCTTTAGGTTAGCCTCACCTAATGACAACGGTGCCATCGGGTGGACCGTACGGTCTCAGGCCGCCGGGTCCTTCACATGGTGGCGGCCCAGCGGCACCACCATCGGGGTGGCCGACGCCGGGTCCTCGATCACCGAGCAGCGCATCCCGAAGACCTCGCCGACCAGCGCCTCCGTCACGATGTCGGCCGGCCGCCCCTCCGCCAGGATCCGCCCGTCCTTCATGGCGATCATGTGGTCCGCGTACCGGCAGGCCAGGTTCAGGTCGTGCAGGACGGCCACCATCGTGACGCCGCGCTCGCGGTTGAGGTCGGTGAGCAGGTCCAGGACGTCGAGTTGGTGGCTGGCGTCCAGGAACGTCGTCGGCTCGTCCAGCAGCAGGATGTCCGTACGCTGCGCCAGCGCCATCGCGATCCACACCCGCTGGCGCTGACCGCCCGAGAGCTCGTCCACCGGCCGGTCCGCCAGCTCCAGTACGTCGGTGGAGAGCAGCGCCTGCGCGACCGCCTCGTCGTCCTCCGCGCCCCAGCGGCGGAACCAGCCCTGGTGCGGGTAGCGGCCGCGGCCGACCAGGTCGGAGACGGTGATGCCCTCGGGCGCCGTGGGGCTCTGCGGCAGGATGCCGAGGACCGCGGCGACCTCCTTGGTCGGCATCTCCTGGATGGACCGGCCGTTCAGGAGCACCGCCCCGGCGGAGGGCGCGAGCAGCCGGGCCATCGCCCGCAGCAGGGTCGACTTGCCGCAGGCGTTGGGGCCGACGATGACGGTGATCCGCCCGGGCGGGACGGTGACGCTCAGTCCGGGGACGATCTCCCGGTCGCCGTAGCCGAGCCGGACGTCCCGGGCCTGAAGAGTGTGCTCAGCCACGACCTGGCCACGCCTTTCGTTGTCGTCATCTCGAAGGACCGGCATCTCAGCCCCCACTCCCCACACGGTTGGCGCGGGCCAGGAGCAGCAGCAGGTACGGGGCGCCGATGATGCTGGTGACCACACCCACCGGCAGCTGGACGGAGGGCAGCAGGTGCTGGGCCGCGAAGTCGGCGACGAGGACCAGCAGGGCGCCGGTCAGGGCCGCGTGGGGCAGAGCGGCACCCCGGCCGGGGACCAGGCGGCGGGCGATCGGCGCGGCGACGAAGGCCACGAACCCGACGGGCCCGGCCGCCGCCGTGGCGACCCCCGCCAGGGCCGTGGCACACCCGAGCAGGGCGAGCCGGCCGGTCTCCACCTTCGTACCGAGTCCGGCGGCCGTGTCGTCCCCCAGCTGGAGGGGCCGCAGGGCGTGCGCGGCGACGGCGGTGAGCGGGACGAGGAGGGCGAGCGCGCCGAGGATCGGCCAGAACTGGCCCCAGGAGCGCCCGTTGAGGCTGCCGGCCAGCCAGCGGAAGGCCTCCTGCGCGTCGGTGACGTCGGAGCGGGCCATCACGTACCAGACGACGCTGGAGAGCCCCATGCCGACGCCGATCCCGACGAGGACGAGCCGCTGTCCGGCGACGCCCTGCCGCCAGGCGAGTCCGTAGATCGCGACCCCGGCGGCGAGCGCCCCGGCCAGGGCGCTCGCGGAGAGGGCGAGCCCGCTGACCTGGAAGAGGAGGGCCGCGGTGACGGCGACGGCGCTGGCCCCGGCGCTGATGCCGATGAGGTCCGGGCTGGCGAGCGGATTGCGCAGCACGGTCTGGAAGACGCCGCCGGAGAGCCCGAACGCGGCGCCGACGAGGACCGCGAGGAGGGCCCGGGGCAGCCGTAGCTCCAGGACGACGAACCGCGAGCCGCCGTCGCCGCCCCCGAGCAGCGTCTCGACGACCTTGCCGATGGGCATGACCATGTCGCCGAAGCTGAGCGAGACGCCGAAGACGGCGACCAGGGCGACGAGCAGGGCCGCCGCGACGGTCACGGACCTGCGCCGCCCCCGTCCGCGTACGGCGGAGACCTGCCGTACGGCATCGGCGAGCCGGCCCTTCTCCGTGTCCACGGCTGAGACGGGTCCCGGGCTCACAGTTCCACCAGCTTCCTGCGCCGGACCAGCCAGATGAAGGGGACGCAGCCGATCGCGGCGGTGATCACACCGACCTGCACCTCGCCGGGCGGGGCGATCACCCGTCCGACGATGTCGGCGAAGAGCAGCATGATCGGGGCGAGAACCATGCTGTACGGGAGCACCCAGCGGTAGTCGGGTCCGGTGATGAGGCGGGCGGCGTGCGGTACGGCGAGGCCGACGAAGCCGATCGGCCCGGCGACGACGGTGGCGGCGCCGCAGAGCACGACCACGGCGAGGGCGGAGACCATGCGGGCGGCCCCGACCCGCTGGCCGAGGCCGCGCGCGAGGTCGTCGCCGAGGGAGAGGGCGTTGAGCTGCGGCCCGAGCGAGAGGGCGAGGACGGCCCCGACGAGGATGAACGGGGAGACCTGCCAGAGCACCTCGGAGGAGCGGGCGGTCAGCGCCCCGAGCTGCCAGAACCGGAACTGGTCGTAGCTCCCGCGGTCCTGGAGCAGGATCGCGCTGGTGACCGAGGTGAGTACGGCGCTGGTGGCGGCGCCCGCGAGGGCCAGCTTGACCGGGGTCGCGCCTTCCCGGCCGAGCGAGCCGACCCCGTAGACGAGGAGGGCGGCGAGCAGGGCGCCGAGGAAGCCGAACCAGATGAACTGGGTGGCGACGGTGAAGCCGAGCAGCGTGATGGAGCAGACGACGGCGACGGAGGCGCCCGCGTTGATGCCCAGGAGCTGGGGGTCGGCGAGGGGGTTACGGGCGACGCCCTGCATGACGGTCCCCGCGAGGCCGAGCGCCGCCCCGGCGAGCAGCCCGGCGACGGTACGCGGGATGCGGACCTCCTGGATGACCAGCTGGCCCTTGACGGTGAGGTCGGGGTCGAGGACGCCGGGCAGCACATCGCGGAACGGCACGTCCCCGGAGCCGATGGCGAGGCTCGCCACGACGGCGAGCACGAGCACACCGAGGGCGGCCAGGAGCCCGAGGGCGAGGACGGGCCGGCTGCGCCTGGCCCGCGCTTCCCTGCCGCCGCCCGTCGTTCTCTCCTCGCGCGGGAGGACGGAGCCGCTCACGGCCCGGCCCCCGGGACGGCGGCGACCGGAATACGGTTGTGCACGGTGTCTCACCCTTGCTCATCGGCGCGTTCGGGCAGGGGGCGCCCCGGCGCGCGGCCGTCCGCACCCGGGCACCCCGGAGGAGGCAGTACAGGGCGCCCAAAGTAAGGTCACCCTAACAGCGCCGGTCCGCCCCCACACCGCCGCACCCCACAAGCCCGGAGCGCTTCCTTGCCGTACGCCGCCGACGCCGCCGCCGATCCCGCCGCCGCCCCCTTCTCCGGCCCACTGGCCGGAGCCGTGCCCCTGGGCTCGGCGGAGGAGCTGCGCGAGATCCTGGGCACCCCGCACCCCATCGTGATCGACAAGGTCCACGACCGGCTCACCGAGGACGACCTGGAGCTGCTGGCCCGCTCCCCGTTCTGCGCGGTCTCCACGTCCGACGCGTCCGGCAACTGCGACGTCACCCCGCGCGGCGACGGCCCCGGTTTCACCCACGTCCTGGACCCCGCCACGCTGGCCCTCCCCGACCGCCTGGGCAACCGCAGGGCGGACAGCTTCCACAACATCCTGTCCAACCCGCACGTGGGCCTGCTCTACCTGATCCCCGGCGCGATGGACGTCCTCCGCGTCAACGGCCGCGCCCGCATCCTCACGGACGCCCCGTTCTTCGACGCGATGACCGTGAAGGGCCGGCGCCCGAAGCTCGCCCTGGTCGTGGAGATAGACGAGATCTTCCGCCACTGCTCGAACGCGCTGCGCCGGTCGGGGGTGTGGGTGCCTCAGACGTGGGAGACGGTGGAGGGGGCGGCGGAGTGACCTGCTGACCCACGGCACACGTCAGGCCCCCGCCCCCGCCGACAGCGGGGAAGGGGGCCTGTGCCGTGGTCCCGGGGAGGGGTGAGCCCTCGCCTCAGGCCTTGTGCTGCATCGACGAGCGGGCCGGGTTGCCCTGGTCCGCCGCCTTCGGGTCCTTCTCGCCGGACTTCGCGCGCACGCCCTGCTCGATGCGCTCGCCGATGGTGCTGTCGATGTTCGACCAGTACGCGAACGCCCGCTGGAGCACCGGCTCGGTCACGCCGTTCAGCAGGTGGCCGACCACGTTGTCCACCAGCCGGTCCCGGGCCGCGTCGTCCAGGACCTCGCGGACCATGGTGCCCGCCTGGCCCCAGTCGTCGTCCTCGGCGTGGTCGACGTAGGCCGCCCGGGTGATGTCGCCGTCGGCGTACCAGCTCGGCGGGGTGCCGTGGCGCTCCGTGTCGGCCGCCGGGCCGCCCTTGGAGTTCGGGGCGTAGACCGGGTCGCTGGTCTTCCGGTACGCCATCGCCCCGTCCTTGGAGTACGTGTGCACCGGGGCGACGGGAGCGTTGACGGGCAGCTGCTGGTAGTTGCCGCCGATGCGGTAGCGGTGCGCGTCCGCGTAGCTGAACAGGCGTCCCAGAAGCATGCGGTCCGGGCTCGGGCCGATGCCTGGGACGAAGTTGTTCGGCTGGAACGCCGCCTGCTCGATCTCGGCGTGGTTGTCCGTGGGGTTGCGGTCCAGCGTCATCCGGCCGACCTCGATCAGCGGGTAGTCGGCGTGCGGCCACACCTTGGTCAGGTCGAACGGGTTGAACCGGTAGTCCTTCGCCTCCTCGTACGGCATGATCTGGACCTTCAGCGTCCAGCTCGGGTACTCGCCGTCGCGGATGTGCTCGAACAGATCACGCGTGTGGTAATCCGTGTCCGCGGAGGCCATCTGGTCGGCCTCGTCCTGCGTGAACGTCTCGATGCCCTGGTCGGTCTTGAAGTGGTACTTCACCCAGAACCGCTGGCCCGCCTCGTTGATCCACATGTACGTGTGGGAGGTGTAGCCGTTCATGTGGCGCCAGGTGCGCGGGATGCCCCGGTCGCCCATCAGCCAGGTGACCTGGTGGGCCGACTCCGGGGAGAGCGTCCAGAAGTCCCACTGCATGTCGTGGTCGCGGAGGTTGTTGTCCGCCCGGCGTTTCTGGGACCGGATGAAGTGCTGGAACTTCATCGGGTCCTTCACGAAGAACACGGGGGTGTTGTTGCCCACCATGTCGTAGTTGCCCTCGCTGGTGTAGAACTTCACCGCGAAGCCGCGCGGGTCCCGCCAGGTGTCCGGGCTGCCGCGCTCGCCCGCGACGGTGGAGAACCGGGCCACCAGGTCGGTCGTGGTGCCGGGCTGGAAGAGCGCGGCCTTCGTGTACGCGGAGACGTCCGCGGTCACCTCGAACTTCCCGAACGCGCCGCTGCCCTTGGCGTGCGGCTGCCGCTCGGGGATGCGTTCGCGGTTGAACTGGGCCATCTGCTCGATCAGGTACGAGTCCTGGAGCAGGATCGGCCCGCCCGGGCCGACGGTGAGCGAATGCTCGTCGCTCTCCACCGGGGCGCCCGAGTCGGAGGTGGTCGGCTTGCGCGAGGTGTCGGTCATGTCGTCGTTTCCTCTTGTCTGTCTTCCGCGGACGTGTCGGCGATGGCTCCTGCTATAGCTGCCCTACTGACCCCCTGCCAATGTAGGCAAACACGGACGAATCGACCCGTCGAGGACGTCGGGGAAGACGATGTCGAGGAAGTCGAGGACCGATCCGTTCCGAGGCGCCGGGCCCGGTCAGCGGGAGCGCTGGCCCGTGACCACGCGGTAGAGCAGCAGAACGATCACCGAACCGACGATGGCGGCGATCCACGTCGACAGGCTGAAGAATCCGTCGATCGAGTCCACACCGAAGATCACCTTGCCCAGCCAGCCGCCGAGCAGACCGCCCACGATGCCGATCACGATCGTCACGAGGCAGCCCCCCGGGTCCTTGCCCGGCGTCAGCGCCTTGGCGATGAGTCCCGCGAACAGGCCGATGAGGATCCAGGCGATGATGCCCACGAAATTCTCCCTTTACGTTGCCGACGTACCGGCACCCCTGTGGCGCCCGGTCCCCTCCGCGTATCCCCGTAACGGAAGCTCACACATGGCTCCGGCGTGCTCCTCGGCCCCGGGGGTCCGTCATCCGCCGGGCGGCGTTACGCCGTACGGGGAGGGGCGGCGCCCGGGCCTCGGGCCGGGGTCCCGCACCGGCCCCGGCCCCGGCCTCGGCCCCGGCTCAGTCCAGGACCGCCGTCGCCTCGATCTCGACCAGATGCTCCGGTACGTCGAGGGCCGCGACTCCCACGAGCGTGCCCGGCGGGACCGGGGTGGTGCCCAGCTTCTCCGCCGCCCGGGCCGCGCCCTCCAGGAACCGCGGCATCTTGTCGGGCGTCCAGTCGACGACGTACACCGTCAGCTTCACCACGTCCGCGAAGGAGCCGCCGGCCCCGGCCAGGGCGGTCCCGATGTTCAGGTAGCACCGCTCCACCTGGGCGGCGAGGTCGCCCTCACCGACCTTGGTGCCGTCCGCGTCCCAGGCGACCTGCCCGGCGACGAAGACGAGCTTCGAGCCCGTCGCGACCGCGACCTGCCGGTACACGCCGACCTTCGGCAGCCCCTCGGGGTCCAGCAGTGTGATGGCCATGTTCCGCGCCTCCTCGTGAAGACCTGTCGGTCTCTTGTGGTTACTCAGGAACCGTAGGAGAGTCAGCCCTGACGTGGAAGAACGCACTTTTCGGTGACGGAGGAACCTCATGGTGACCCAGCAGTTCAGCGGCTCGCCCGACGAGGCGGACCTGCGCCGCGCGGACTCCCTGGCGCGGGAGATCTTCTCGGACGTCGCCAACAAGTGGGCGCTCCTGATCATCGAGGCCCTCGGTGACAGCACCCTGCGCTTCAGCGAGGTCCTGAAGGAGGTCGAGGGCATCAGCCACAAGATGCTCACCCAGAACCTGCGCATGCTGGAGCGCAACGGCCTGGTCGACAGGACCGTGCACCCCACCGTGCCGCCGAAGGTCGAGTACACCCTCACCGAGCCGGGCCAGGGCCTGCGGGGGACGGTCCACCTCATGTGCGACTGGACCCAGCGGCACCTCGGCCATATCGAGGAGGCCCGCGGCCGGTTCACGGGCCCGTCCGACGGAACGCCCGGCCCCCTTCGTGCGTCTGTACGGACGTGATGGATTTCCTGGACCCGTCCGATCCGGGCGGCGCCGCAGACGACGAAGTGACCGTACGCCCGGGCCCGTTGTGGCGCCACGCCCTCTGGGTGGTGGGCGTCGCCGCCTTCGGGGTGGGCCTGGGCTGGGCCGGCTCGCTGTTCCGCCTGGGCCCCGACGACTACGGGCTGCTCACCGCCGCCCCGGGGTCGCCGTGGACGTACGTCGGCGCCTGGGCCGTCACCGGCCTGGCGGCGGCCGCGATCCTGCGAGCAGCGGCGGCCCGGGTGCCGGTCCCCTCGCCGGGCACGATCGCCGTCATCCTCCTCTTCATCGGCACGCGCCTCTCCCTGGGCTGGCGTCCGGAGACACCGGAGCTGGCCGCGATGGCGGCGGCCGCGGTGGTCCTGGCGGGCGTCTGGGCGGGCATCGCCCTGCGCGCGGCAGGCGCGGCTCAGAAGTCCCAGCGGCAGGGCGCACCGCAGTAGGGGCGGAGAAGCTCCGACGGGCCCTGACGACGGCTCAGGGCATCAGGGCATCAGGGCATCAGACGAGGGTCATGCTGATCTGCTCGCCCTGCCCGGTCCAGTGCTGGCGGATCCCGGACGGGTTGCACGGCTCCACGTTCACGATCCTGGTCCTCGGGTGGTCACTGGACAGGCACATGCCCGGGTGCGCGGACTGGTAGATCGCCTCACCGCTGACGGTCCAGCGCTGCCGGGTCCCGGAGTCGCACGGCTCGACATTGACGATCCGGGTCCTCGGGTAGTCGCTGGTCAGGCACATACCCGGGTGCGCGGACTGGTGGATCGCCTCACCGCTGACGGTCCAGCGCTGGCTGGAACCGGAGTTGCACGAAGCGACGTTGACGATGCGGGTCGTCGGATAGTTGCTGTTCAGGCACATGGTCCCGGCGGCCGGTGCCGCGGCGGCCGCCGCGACAGGTGACGGCAGGGCGAAGGACGTCAGGGCGAGCAGAGCGGGCACGAGGAGCGTGCGGAAGACGCTGGACATGAGGGGCACCCTTCACAGTCGGCCGTTGAGGCGTTGAGGCGTTGAAAGATTCCCCTCAACTTGCCTACCTTGTAGGCCACTTGCCGGAAATAGATCGTGATCCGGCGCAAAGCCGCCGCCCCCAGCCCAGCACTCCACCCCCACCACCCAGGACCATCGCAGGCGGCGGGCACCTGCGGAGCCCCCGGCCATGACGGCCCGCGCTCAGGGCGAGCCGGCCGCGTTCTCGGGGTGGGCGGGCGGCCTCCTCACGGCCGTGCTCTCGTGGCCGCGTCCGCGACCGGATCGCGGGAGGAGGCGCGCTCTCGCCCTCAGCCGCGCCGCCGCGCCTCCACCGCCGTACGGGTGTCCTCGGCGATCAGGTCGCCGTTGATCGCGCTCCCCGCCATCAGCCCGGCGGCGGCGGCACCGATGACCTGCTCGGTGAGGCGGGTGACGTTGCCCGCCGCCCAGACACCGGGGACCTCCGTCGCGCCGACCGGGTCGGTGGGGACGTACGTGCCGATCACCTCACCGCCCATCTCCTGCGCGACCGGGACCAGCCCCAGCGATTCGAGTACGGCCGAGCGGGCGGTGAACCGGGCCTGGATCACGAGGGCCTCGCGCGGAATCACCCGGCCGCCCGCCAGGCGTACGCCGGTGAAGCGGTCGTCCGTGACCTCCAGGCCCGTCACCTCGCCGTCCACCACCGCCACCCCGCGCGCGGCGAGCTGCTCATACTCCTCGTCCGTCGGCTCCGGACCCGTGTGGCGGAAGAGGGTGACGTCATCGCTCCACTGCCGCCACATCAGCGCCTGATGTACGGCGAAGGGGCCGGTGGACAGCACCCCGATCGGGCGGTCCGCCACCTCGCGCCCGTGGCAGTACGGGCAGTGCAGCACCTCACGCCCCCACCGCTCCGCCAGCCCCGGCACCGGCGGCAACTCGTCCACCAGCCCCGTCGTCACCAGCAGCCTGCGCGCCTCCACCGCGGTGCCGTCCTCCAGCACGACGCGGAAGCCGCCGTCCTCCGGCAGCCGCTCGGCCGTGGCCACCCGACCTTCGACGATCTCCCCGCCGTATCCGGCCACCTCGTCCCGGCCGATCGCCAGCAGCTCCCCGGGCGGGGTCGACTCACGGCCCAGGTAGTTGTGGACATGGGACGCGGGAGCGTTACGGGGCTCCCCCGCGTCGATCACCAGCACCGACCGCCGGGCCCGCGCCAGGGTAAGCGCCCCGCTGAGGCCGGCCGCCCCGCCTCCCACGATCACCACGTCGTACCGCTGCCGCCTCATGTCGCTCACGTCCGTCCTGCTCGTCATGCGGACCACCTCCAGTTGATGGAGATGGTGCGCCCGGGGCGGACGGAACGACAAATACGCTTGCCGAAACGGCAAGGTCACTCACGATCGGACCCGCACCACACCACCATCACGAACGGCCCCCGCGGATGTGGGCGAACGCGCCGGCCGGGACCGACGCGCGATGCGGCGCGGGCCGGTCCGCGTCCAGCGCATGTCCCTCCGCGCCCGCCGCGCCCGCCGCGTGGCGCCCTGCTCGATGAGTAACCCGTCGATGTTCCCCGTACGGCTTCGCCGCCCCAGGACGAAGGCGCACCAACAGGAGAGTTCACGTCATTTCCGTGGCCGACATAGCAGGGCAAAGCGGCCCTCCGAGAGCACCGATGGGCCGTCCTGGCCTCTGCCTGCGCCGTTCGGCTCAGCCGGACCGGGCGCTGGAGCCCCCCGGCATCACGGCCGGAAGCGGGGCGGCCTTCATGGGCGCGGGGCGGTCCTGACCGCGTTTCAGAACTCGCTGACCTGCCTGCTCGGCCGCCCGGGGAAGTCGCGGGCGGCCATCCATACGGTGAGGTCGCGGGCGATGTCGTCGGCACTGGCCGCTGTGGCGATCCCGTGCTCGTTGCGGGTGGTGTCTCGTCGGACGATCTCGTAGCCGCCTCCGTCCAGGACGGCCACGGAAGCGAACCACGCGGGGTCGTCCTCGTCGGGCTGGACCATCACGAAGGTGTTGTCGGAGTCGTTGAGGTCGCTGATCATCATGAACAGCGCGTCCTCGGAGGGGTCGTCGATGCGGTCGCCGTTCTCGCTGTCGGCGCCGTAGTACTGAGCCCCCATCGTCACCTCTCCGTCGCGCGGTCGACCCTGGTCGCGGTCAGCATGACACAGAGAACCGACAGCCCGGGCCGGCGATCCCGCACTCGACCGCGTACCGGGCCACGTGGTCCTCGCGGTCGAAAGCAGGAGGCCGCCCACCGCCCGCCGGCGAGATCCCCTCGTCTCACACCGAGATCATCTCGGCGCGAGACGAGGGAACGAGCCCACTTCTACAACACGGCCTAGTAGCGCACCCACAGCTCGTACACGCCGGGCTTGCCCGCGTACGGGTTGCAGATGAAGACGCGGCTCCAGAGAGCATTGTCAGCGCCGGCGTTCCCGACCGCCTGACACTCCGCCAGGCTGCTGTGGTGGCTGCGGAGCCAGAAGCCGGGGCCGGTCGCCGAGGCGGTGGAGGCCGTGCCGAGGACCATCGCAGCCGCCGCCACCGCGGTGACCGCGAGCGCGGTGATTCGTGTACGCATATCGGTAACTCCGTTTTCAGTCGATGCACATGACGGTGCATCAGCGAATGGGAAGAGCCGAACCGGCCAGCGCGCGCCGCCGAGAGAAAGCTAGCGAGCGGCAAGCCTCCGCACAATAGGTCTGGACCAGTAAGGGAGCGCATATGCCCCTGGCCGTAAACCAGCGTTTTTCCGCCTACGCGCTCGGCCCACGGTGCGCGCGCTCCACCGGGATCCAGAGCTCGGCCTCCGCCCGCTTCCCCTCCTCGTACAACCGCACCCGCAGGATCTCCGGGTCCGGCCGGGAGGCGTACGGGTTCGACGGGAACCACTGAGTGAAGACGTCCCGCCAGAGGTGCCGGAGGGCCTGCGGGAACTCGCCCTCACTCTCGAAGACCGCCCAGGAACCGGCAGGCACGGCAAGGGAGTCCCAGTCCGCCGGAGGCTCCTGCCGCCCCGTCACCACCCCGTGGTGGTAGTCGAGCTCGGTGCCCTCCGCCCGGCTCGGGTCGAGCTGGTCGCTCACCCCGGGCAGCCCGGCGGGCTCCTGGTCGGAGAGGGCCTCGATGCGGTCCAGCTCCTCCCGGCCGATGCCTCGGATGAACTCCGCAATGGCTTGATTCGGCCCCTCATGGATCAGCGGAACGCGTGCCCGCCTCCCCACCACCCGGAACGCTTCCGCGCCCGCGAGGGTCATACGGCGACGGCGGATGTACTCCGCGAGCGGAACGCCCGCCGGCGCCGAGAACATCCGGCGGAAGTGGTATTCCGAGGTCATCGCGGTGCGCGCGAGGTCTGCGGCCTCGATGCGCCCTCCGAGATGCGACTCGAGGTACTCCATGGCCTCGTTCAGTCGGTCCAGCAACCTTGTCCCGCCTTCCCTTCCCGTTCACCGTAGGAAGGGAGCAGCCTGCCGGACCCGACCGATCCATGCCCGGATCGGTCGGGGGAGAGCCGGGCACGCGGAAGGCGGCCCACCGGTTCTTCCCGGTGGGCCGCCTGTGGCTGTGACGGTGTCGGTGTCTCTGTCCGTCGGCTCAGCTGAAGCGGGCGTCGGAGAGGGTCGTGGTCACCGTGCCTGCCGTGGAGGAGGCCGTGTCCGCCGCGCCGTCGACCACCTTGCCGAGATCGCCGACGTTGTCCAGCGCGCCCAGGCTGATGGGCGGCTCGGCCGCGTGGGCGGTGTCCCCGCCTCCGGGGTGCGGGGCGATGGCGGCGATGACCGCTCCGGTGGCGAGAGTGACGGCGGCGAGAACGCTTCGCTTCTTCATGACCGGTTCAACGGCTCAGCCCCTGGAAAGGGCACGCCCTGAATTTTCGCGGCCCGGCCGCAGGCGTCACCGGTCCGCGACGCCTCGGTCCGCCCGGCGCACCTCCCCCGTGCACCTTGTATGTCCACCCCACGCGCCGCAGCCTGACACAGCGCCCCTCTCCGGCCGACGCCGGGCCCCACCTCGCCGTTCCCCGCCCGGACCCCGCCCCCTACCCTGTGCCCATGCTCGTCTACGCCCCCGCGGCGCTCCTTCTCCTCGTCTTCTGTGTGAGCGTTCTGCACGACCGCAGGAAGTTCAGCAACGCCGTCGTTCTGGGGCTCGCCGTGCTCTGCGCCCTGGCCGCCTGGCTGTACCGGCTCATCCGGTCCGAGTCCACCTCGGGCGCGGTCGCGGCCTGGGCGTTGTTGACGCTCGGGGCGGTGGCCGTCCTTCTGCTGACGTACTTCCTCTTCGTCAACGGCGTACGGATGCTGCGGAAAGAGGGGCGGAGCCCGTCCAATCTGCTCTCGCTGGGCGCCGCCCTCGCCATCGTCGGGGTGGTCGCGCTGCTGGCCGCCGCGGTGAGCGTACGGAGTCCGGCGCTCATCGCGGTGGCGGCCGCCACCGGTGGGCTGGCGCTCTACTTCTCGTTCCTGTTCCTGTGCTTCGTCTGTTACGCGTTCCTCTACGGGCGCCTGCGGGTGCGGCGTAAGGCCGACTTCGTCGTGGTGCTGGGGTCCGGGCTCATCGGCGGCTCCACCGTGCCGCCGCTCCTCGCGAGCCGCCTCAGGCGGGGGCGGGCCGTGCACGCGCGGCTCGCCAGGCGCGGGGGCTCGCCCATCCTCATCACCTCGGGCGGGCAGGGGCCGGACGAGAAGCTGCCGGAGTCGCACGCCATGGCCGACCACCTGGTGGCCGAGGGATTTCCGGCCCATCTGATCCGGCGGGAGGACCGGTCGACGAACACCGAGGAGAACCTGCGGTTCAGCAAGGCCATCATGGAGGAGGCGAAGCCCGACTACCGGTGCGTCGTGGTCACGAACAACTACCACGCGTTCCGCGCCGCCCTCACCGCCCGCCGGATGGAGATCCGCGGACAGGTCGTGGGCTCCCCCACCGCCGCGTACTTCTGGCCCAACGCGACCCTCCGCGAGTTCGCCGCCGTCCTCGTCGACTACAGGCGGATCAATGTGGTGCTGTGCTCGTTGATCGTCCTCGCGGGCGTGCTCGTGTGGTGGACGGTGCGGTAGCGGCTTCCCGGCCGGCGGCCCGCTAGAAGCCGCCGCCGAAGTCACCGCCGCCGAACCCTCCGCCGTCTCCGAAGCCGCCCCCGTCCCCGAAGCCGCCTCCCCCGCCGAAGCCGGACGAGTCGAAGTCGGAGCCGGAGAAGTCGCCGCCGCCCCACTCCCCACCGCCGAAGTCACCGCCGCCGTACTCGGAGGCGTACGCCGGAGTGGCGAGCATGGAGCCGAGCATCGTGCCGACCAGAAGGCCGGGGAGCAGGCCGCCGCCGAAGTAGCCGCCGGCCCAGGGGCCGTAGGCCGGGCCCGCCTCCCAGTACGGGCGGCGGTTGCCGTCGCCGACGTCGACCGTACGGCTCATCGGGTCCTCGCCCCGCGTCAGCCGGATCTCGTCGGCGCCGCAGACCGGGACCTCGCGGGACGCGCCGCCCGAGGGGGTCCAGAGCACATCGGCGACCGAGGGGCCGTGCCGTGGGTCGAAGAAGCACGGCGGGCGGCGGGCCGGTATCTCCGCGCCCGTGCGGCGGGCCTCCAGGACCGCGAGGGAGTAGCGGCCGTCCTCCAGGGACTGGGTGACCCCCGCACGTCCGAGGGGTGCGCGGCCTTCTCCATCCTCGTCTTGGCGCTCTCGTAGGAGTCCAGGGCCCGTTCGTAGTCGCCGCGCATGGTGTCGTCGGCGCCCGGTTCGGCGGGGTGGAAGTCCAGGCGTTCCAGCGTCTCGCCGTACGCCGTGATGTCCTCGTCCACCACGACCCGCAGCTTGTCGAGGGCCGCCCGCTCCTCCTCCGCCTTCCGCCGCTTGTTCCGGCGCGAGATCGCGTACGCGCCCGCGCCGCCCGCCGCCACCAGGGCGCCGAGCGTGATCAGACCGGCGACCGGGGCGCCGGGGTCGTCGGCCGCGCCGCCACCGCCGGACCAGGAGGCGGGGGCGGTGCCCCGGGCCTGTTCGACGGCCCGGTCGACGAAGGCGTCGAGCTGGGCCGAAGCATCGGTGGCGGTGGCGGAGGTCTTGACGGACGCGGTCAGGTTCTCGACCGCCCTCGTCGGCATGACCTGCGGGTCCGCGCCCGCGTTGAAGCCGTCGCCGAGGCGTACCGCGTAGAGGCCGGTGATGCCGGTGTCGTTGCGCAGGGTCCGGAGGAGGCTTTCCGCGGGGAAGGCATCGGTGTCGGGCAGCACGGCGACGAAGACCGGCTTGTCCGCGTTCCGGATGGTGGCTTCCAGGGCCTTCTCGTCAGCGACGGAGAGCTGATCGCGGGCGGCCGGGTCCACATAGACCGGGTCCTCGCGCAGGGCCTGGGCGGCATCGGTGATCGTCGCCGCGGGGGCGGCCGACGCAGGGGAGGTCAGGGCGAGTGCGGCCGCCGCCATGATGAGCAGCAGGCCCGCCAGCAGCGAGGGGAAGAACCGTTTCCTCATACTTAACGCTACTCCAGGCGGGCGACAAACGCCGTCGCCCGCCCGGAGCACCGGATGGCACCGGACCGCTAGGCGGCCCTGTACGCCGTGCGCAGCTTGGCCACCGCGCCCGTCAGGTCGCCCTTGAGCAGCAGGTGGTCCGCCTCCGCGAACGGCTTCGAGACCGCCTGCGTGAACCTCCCGTTGATCTTCTGCTGGACCAGCAGCCGCGCCTGGTCCACGATCGCCTTGCCCGCCGGGGTCTTCCCCAGCTTCGCCTTCTGGGCGACCTGGGCGGCGACGGCGAGAGCCGCGAGGGTCAGCTCGCCACCGGCCGGGGGCCTGTTCAGGGTGGTCAGGCCCCAGCCGTACGGGAACTGCGGGTCGTAGGCCGTGTCTCCCACGTTGATGGGGAGCTGCGCCTCGGACTTCGGCCAGGTCACCGGCAGCTGGCCGGTGAAGGCGCGCTTGCCGTAGAGGACGTCCGCGACGCCGTCGCCCTCGGAGCCCGGCAGCCAGGAGGCCACCAGCGCGTTGATCCTGCCGAGCTGGTCGCCGATGAGCTGCGGGCGGCCCGAGACGATGAGGACCGCGCACTTCATGGCGGCGCAGACCTTGTCGACGGCGGCCTTGTCGGCGGCCGTCAGCTCCAGGTCGTGGCCGTTGCCGACGTCACCGATGCCTTCGGCGTACGGCGTCTCGCCGACGACCACCACGCCGACGTCGTGACCGTCCGTGGCTGCCGAGGCGTCCTTCGAGTAGGTGACGGAGTCGGGGTTCTTCGCCGCCTTCCTCATCCCCTCCAGGATCGTCGTGCCGGGAGTGGTCTTCCCGGAGGAGCCCTGCCAGCTGATCGTCCAGCCGCCGGCCTGGTTGCCGATGTCGTCGGCGTTGGACCCGGCGACGTAGACCTTCTGGTTCGGCTTGAGCGGCAGGACGGCCCCGTCGTTCTTCAGCAGCACCTGCGACTTGGCGGCCGCCTCGCGGGCCACCGCGCGGTGCTCGGGCGAGCCGACCTTGCCGAGGTGTGTGGTGTCCGCGTACGGCTTCTCGAAGAGGCCGAGGCGGAACTTCTGGGTGAGGATGCGGGAGACCGCGTCGTCGATCCGGGCCTGGCTGATCCGGCCCGCCGCGACCTCTTCCTTGAGTGTCTTGGTGAATTCCTGGTACGCGGTCGGAACCATGATCATGTCGAGTCCGGCGTTGATCGACGTACGGACGTCGCTCGGGTAGTCGCCGGGGATCTGGTCGATGGCCTGCCAGTCGCTGATGACGAAGCCCTCGAAGCCCATGCGGTCCTTGAGGACGCCGTTGATCATCTCGGCGTTGGCGTGCATCTTCACCGGGCCCTTGCCGTCGCCCAGGATGTCGAGGGAGGAGTACGACGGCATGACCGTGCCCACGCCCCGCTTGACCGACTCCGCGAACGGCGACAGGTGCACCGCCTCCAGCTCCTGGCGGGTGACCTTGGTGATGCCCTGGTCGATCGTGTACGAGCCGGTGGTGGCGGAGCCGTACTCGGTGCCGCCGTCGCCGACGAAGTGCTTCGCGCTGCCGAGGACCTTGTCGTTGCGGTGCAGGTCCTTGCCGGAGGGGTCGCCCTGCATGCCCTGGATGACCGTCTCCATGGCCTCGACCAGCGCCGGGTCCTCACCGAAGGCCTCGTAGGAGCGGCCCCAGCGCTCGTCGCGGGTGACGCAGACGCAGGGGGCGAAGTCCCACGGGATGCCGGTGGCGCGGACTTCCCTGGCGGTGATGGCGCCCGTCCTCTCGGCGCTCCTCGGGTCGCGGCCCGCGCCGATGCCGATGTTGTGCGGCATGATCGTCGCGCCGATGACGTTGTTGTGGCCGTGCACCGCGTCCACGCCGTAGATCAGCGGGATCTGGAAGCGGGTGGCCTGGGCGCGCAGCTGGTAGGCGTCGACCATCTTGGCCCAGGCGGCGGCCGTGTTGGGGGTGGGGACCGAGCCGCCGCCGGAGAGCAGCGAGCCGAGGTCGTAGGCGGCGATGTCACCGGGCAGGCGCAGGGCGTTGCGCTCGGCCTGGGTCATCTGGCCGGCCTTCTCGGCGGGTGACATGCGGGCCAGCAGGTCGGCGACGCGCTGCTTCACCGGCAGCTTGGCGTTCTGGTACGGGAGTCCGTGGGCGTCGATGACGACCTGCGGGTTCTCCTTGGGGGCCTTGGCGCCGGTGACGGTCACCTCGAGAGGGATCGTCTTCGCCTCGGAGGGCGTGGACGACTTCGCCGTGCGGATGGTGACCTTGTGCGCGGTGCCGGACGCGGTGCCCGCGGGGAAGGTGTGGCTGCCGGTGACCGGGGTGTAGTCCTTGCCCGCGACCGCCGTGCCGCCCTGGGTGGCGTACGTGACGGTGATGGGCTCCTCGGTGGGGGCCGAGCCGGTCGTGGCGACGGAGAGGGTGAGGTCGGCGCTGGTGCCGTTCCTCACCGGGCGCACGGCCGTGTCGGTGACCACGCTCGCGGTGAGCGCCGGGTCCGCCTTGCCGTAGAGCTCCACGGCGTCCAGGGCGAAGGTGCCGGGGGCGCCGGGCGGGAAGGTGAAGGCGTAGCCCCACATCTCGTTCAGGCCGAGGATCTGGTCGATGCCGCCGACGGGCTGGTAGTCGGCGCGGTAGACGAAGTCCGCGAAGGGGATCTCGACCTGCTGCCAGCCTTCCCAGTCGTCGGTGAAGGAGGTGGTCCACAGCTCGGACGCGCCGCCGTTGGCGCCGCCGTCCTTGATCTCGAAGTGGATGCGCTTGCCCGAACCGGGCGGCAGGGGCGCCTTGTTCTGGCCGTACCACCAGAAGCGGATGCCCTGGTGGGCGGTCCAGTTCTGGGGCGGGGTGTCGACGGCGAACTCGTGGCTGAACCCGCCGTAGGCGGTGATGTCGTAGGAGCCTTCGAGGACCCGCTCGCCCTCGGGGGCGTCCGAGCGGTCGGCGAGCCTGAGCTGCGGGTGGTCGGTGGCGTTGCCGCCCCAGGTGAAGATGGCGTCGGCGGGCGGGTTGTTGCCGAGCGGCACCTCGCCCTCGAAGCGGTCGATGAGGACGGGGGCCGGGTCGTCGGCGGCGGCCTGGCTGGGCGCGGCCCCGGCGAGCAGGGTGGCCAGGATCGCGGCGGCGGCCAGGAAGGCGGTCGCCGGTCTGCTTCTGCCCTTACGGGGGCGGCGGTACGGGGTGTCAGACATTCTGAGAGCGCTCTCATTCAGGGCCGGTCAGGCCGAACCGTTTCACGGATCAGTGGTGTTGACGCATCACACGGTGGAGTCCGGGGTGCGCCTGGACGTTACCGCTGCTCGTCCCGGGTGAGCCGGATCGTGTCGCGGTACCACTTGGCGCTGTCCTTGAGGGTGCGGGCCTGGGTGGTGTAGTCGACGCGGACGATGCCGAACCGCTTGCCGTAGCCGTAGGCCCACTCGAAGTTGTCCATCAGCGACCACGCGAAGTAGCCCCGCACGTCAGCCCCTTGGGCGCGGGCGGCGACGACGGCGTCGATGTGGTCGGCGAGGTAGGCGGTCCGGTCGGCGTCGGGGACCGAGCCGTCGGCGGTGACGGTGTCATCGAAGGCGGCGCCGTTCTCGGTGATGACGGTCGGGAGCCCGTAGTCGTTCTCCAACCGCACCAGCAGATCGGTGAGTTCGGTCGGGGTGATCTCCCAGTCCATGGCCGTACGCGGCAGCTCCCGCTCCACCACCCGGACCACGGGCAGCCCTTCGGCGTCGGTCACCGATCCGTCCTCGGTGGCGCCGGAGAACTGCATGCCCCGGTAGAAGTTGACGCCGAGGATGTCCAGCGGCGTGGAGATGGCCGCCAAGTCACCCTCCCGTATCGGAAGTTCGACGTTGCGGGCGGCCAGGTCAGCGACGATGTCCCGCGGGTAGCGGCCATGGACGAGCGGGTCCAGGTAGAGGCGGGTGCCCATGCCGTCGGCGCGGCGGCAGGCCTCCCGGTCGGCCTCGCTCGGCGTCTCGGGGGTGGCGGTGCCCAGGTTGAGGGTGATGCCGAGCTCCAGCGGGTTGCTCCCCGCCGCGTCCCGCATCGCCCGCGCGGCCAGGCCGTGGCCCAGGAGCAGGTGGTGGACGGCGTGCAGGGAGGCGCCGAAGTCCCTGCGGCCGGGGGCGTGGACGCCCTCCGCGTAACCGAGCACCGCCGAGCACCAGGGCTCGTTCAGCGTGGTCCAGTGCTCCACCCGGTCGCCGAGCGCCTCGTAGGCGAGCGAGGCGTACTCCGCGAACCGCAGGGCCGTGTCCCGCGCGGGCCAGCCGCCCGCGTCCTCCAGCTCCTGCGGCAGGTCCCAGTGGTAGAGGGTGATCCACGGGGTGACGCCCCGCCCCTGGAGCTCGTCCACCAGCCGCTTGTAGAAGTCCAGCCCCTTGGCGTTGGCCGGCCCCCGGCCGCCCGGCTGGATGCGGGGCCAGGCCAGCGAGAAGCGGTACGTGTCGACGCCCAGGCCCGCGATCAGCTCCACGTCCTCGGGCATCCGGTGGTAGTGGTCGCAGGCCACGTCCCCGTTCTCACCGCCCTCGACGGCGCCGGGCACCCGGCAGAAGGTGTCCCAGATGGACGGGGTGCGGCCGTCCTCGGCGGCGGCTCCCTCGATCTGGTACGCGGAGGTGGCGACGCCCCAGCGGAAGCCGGCCGGGAGCCCGCGTACCGCGGTGGGTCGGAGGATTCGCTGCGGGGTGGTGGCGAGGTTCATCCGGTCTCCGTTACGTAGGGGCCTGGTGGGGCCGCCGGGTCAGGCGTGCAGATGGCAGGCGACCGTGCGGCGGTCTTCTGCGGGTGACAGGGCCGGGGCGGCCAGCGGCGGGACCTGTACGCCGCACGGCTCGAACGCCTTGCCGCAGCGAGGGTGGAAGGCGCACCCGGCGGGCATCGCGGACAGGTGCGGGGGCGAGCCGGGGATGCCGGTCAGCTCGCGGCGCGGGCCGTGGAGCGCGGGGAAGGAGTGGAGCAGGCCGTCGCTGTAGGGGTGGCGGGGGTCGCGGTAGATCTCGGCCGCGCCCGCCTCCTCCACGATGCGGCCCCCGTACATGATCGCGATCCGGTCCGAGAATTCGATCAGGAGCGAGATGTCGTGGGTGATGAACACGACGGAGAAGTTGAGCTGTTCCCTCAACTGGACCAGCCGCCGCAGGATCTGGCGCTGCATCACCACGTCCAGCGCGGTCGTCGGCTCGTCCATGATGACGATCTCGGGCTCCAGGGCGAGCGCCATCGCGATCATCACACGCTGCCGCATGCCGCCGGAGAGCTGGTGCGGGTAGGCGGCGAGCCGGTCGGTGGAGATCCCGACCAGACTGAGCAACTCCATGGCCCGGTCCGTGCGCTGGGCCTTCCTCAGATCGGGGCGGTGGGCCTTCAGTACGTCGGTGAGCTGGCTGTGGACCGTGTGCACCGGGTTGAGGGAGTTCATCGCCCCCTGGAACACGATGGACAGCTCCTGCCAGCGGAAGGCGCGGAGCTGTTCCGGGGAGAGCGAGAGGATGTCGAGGCGGTCGCCGCCCGGCCGGTGGTAGTGGACGTCTCCCCCGGTGATCACCCCGGGCGGCTGGAGCAGCCGGGTCACGGCATACGCGAGGGTCGACTTGCCCGACCCCGACTCCCCTGCCAGGCCGAGGACTTCGCCCCGGTGGAGGGTGAGGTCGATGTCCCGCAGGGCGTGCACGGCCCGCTCGTCGGTGCCGTAGTCGACGTTGAGTCCGCTGATGGTGAGGACCGGCTCGGCGCTCATGGGCGCGGCTCCTTGCTGCTGTGCTGGCGGTGGTCGGCGCTCAGCGGCTTGCGGGCGACGGGGGTGAAGCCGACGCGCATCTTCACCTTCCGGGAGGAGCCGGTGGCGGTGCGCAGGCGCGGGTTGACGAACTCGTCGATGCCGAAGTTGATGAGGGCGAGCGCGGTGCCCAGCAGGGCGATGCAGAGTCCGGCCGGGACGAACCACCACCAGGCACCCTGGGCGAGGGCCTGGTTGGACTGGGCCCAGAAGAGGACCGTGCCCCAGTTCCAGTGCGAGATGTCCGCGACGCCGATGAAGGCGAGGGTGATCTCGGTGAGGACGGCGAAGATGACCGTGCCGACGAAGCCGGAGGCGATCACGGCGGTGAGGTTCGGCATGATCTCGAAGAGGATGATCCGCCAGGTGGACTCGCCGGTGGCGCGGGCCGCCTCCACGTAGTCGCGGCGGCGCAGCGACAGCGTCTGGGCGCGCAGGATGCGCGAGCCCCAGGCCCAGGAGGTCAGGGCAATGGCGAAGGCGATGAGCAGGTCGCCGGTGTCCGGGACGAAGCTCGCGACGATGATGATCAGCGGGAGGCCGGGCAGCACCAGGAAGATGTTGGCGAGCGCGGAGAGGACCTCGTCGACGGCCCCGCCGAGGAATCCGGCGCTGACCCCGATGAGGACGGACAGCACGGTGGCGATGACCGCCGCGACGAACCCGACGATCAGGACGCCCCGGGTGCCCACGAGGATCTGGGAGAGGACGTCCTGACCGGTGTGGGTGGTCCCGAACCAGTGTGCCCCGGAGGGCGGTTGGAGGAGCTGGTCGCTCATCGCGTCGGGGTCGTACGGGGCGATCCACGGGCCGATGACGGCCAGCAGGACGAAGAACCCGAGCATGAGCAGCCCGGTACGGGTCTTGCCCCCACGCAGGAACCGGAGCCGGGCCCGGCGGGTGGGCGCCTCGGGTGCGGGCGCGCCGTCCAGGACGGCGACATCGGTGGCGGTGATGGACACGAGGTCTACGCCTCCTTCCGGGTGCGGGGGTCGAGGGCGGCGTAGACGAGGTCGGCCAGGAGGTTGGCGGCCAGGACGGAGAGCGTGATGATCAGGAAGACGCCCTGCATCAGCGGGTAGTCCTTGGCGCCGACCGCCTGGAGCAGCTGGAAGCCGATGCCCGGATAGGTGAAGACCATCTCCACCAGCAGCGTGCCGCCGACGATGAAGCCGAGGGAGAGGGCGAAGCCGGAGATGTTGGGGAGGACCGCGTTGCGGGCCGCGTAGCCGAACATCACACGCCGCTCGGAGAGCCCCTTGGCCTGCGCCACCATCACGTAGTCCTCGGAGGAGACGGTGACCATCATGTTCCGCATGCCGAGGATCCAGCCGGCCACCGCGCTCAGCACGATCGTCACGCCGGGCAGGAAGGCGTGGTAGAGCGCGCTGGAGATGAACGGCCAGTCGAAGGCCGGGACGAGGGCGCTGTCGTAACCGCCGGAGTTCGGGAAGAGGGACCACTTCTCGGCGAACAGGGCGATGGCGATGAGGCCGAGCCAGAAGTAGGGGATGGAGGAGATGAAGGTGGTGACGGGCAGCAGTCCGTCCAGCCAGGAGCCGCGCTTCCAGCCGCTGTAGACGCCGATGCCGGTGCCCAGGACGAAGCTGAGGAGCGTGGTGACGCCGACCAGGGCGAGCGTCCAGGGCAGGGACTGGACGATCACCTCGCTGACCGGGGTCGGGAAGAAGGTGAAGGAGAGGCCGAGGTCTCCGTCGAGGAGGTGGGCCCAGTAGTCGGTGTACTGCTGCCAGAGCGACTGCTGCTCGTCGAGGCCGAAGAGCGCCTTGAGGGAGTCGATGGCCTTGGTGTCCAGCTGGCCCTGGTAGCGGCTGAGCAGGGCCTGGACCGGGTCGCCGGGCATCAGGCGCGGGATGAGGAAGTTGATGGTGATGGCGGCCCAGGCGGTGACGGCGTAGAAGGCGAGCCGTTGGAGGAGGTACTTCACCGGGAGGCCTCCTTCTCGGCGGCGGTGGTGGTGCCGTCGTACAGCCAGCAGGCCGCCCACTGCCCGTCCACCAGGTCGAAGCGCGGCGGGAGTTCGGTGCGGCAGCGCTCCATGGCCTTGGGGCAGCGGGGGTGGAAGCGGCAGCCGGCCGGCGGGGCGATGAGGGAGGGTGGCTCGCCGGTGCCGGTCTCCTCCTGCTCCTCCTCGGCGACGACCCGGTCCGGGTCGGGCGCGGAGGCGATGAGGAGCTGCGTGTAGGGGTGGGCGGGGCGCTGGGTGACCCTCTCGCTGTCGCCGCCCTCGACGATCCGGCCCGCGTACATGACGAGGGTGGTGTCCGCGAAGTAGCGGGCAGAGGCGATGTCATGGGTGATGTAGAGGATCGCCAGGTGCAGCCGCTCCTTGAGGTCGCGGAGCAGGTTGAGGACGCCGAGCCGGATCGACACGTCCAGCATGGAGACCGGCTCGTCGGCGAGGAGGACCTGCGGGTCGGCGCCGAGCGCGCGGGCGATGGCGACGCGCTGGCGCTGCCCGCCGGACAGCTCGTGCGGGAACTTGTCCAGGTACTGGTGGGGCGGGGTGAGCTGGACCCGGTTCAGCAGATCGGTGAGGGCCTGCTCCAGCTCCTTGTCCCCGCTGCCCGCCCGGCCGTGGATCTTCAGGGCGCGGGTCAGGTGGTAGCGCACGGTGTGCACCGGGTTCAGCGAGGCGAACGGGTCCTGGAAGATCAGCTGGACCCGGCGTACGTAACGGCGGAAGGACCGGCCGCGACCGGCGACGACGGGCTTGCCGCCCAGCCGTATCTCGCCCGAGGTGAGCGGGTAGAGCTGGGCGAGCAGGCGGGCGACGGTGGACTTGCCCGAGCCGGACTCCCCCACCAGGGCCGTGACGGTGCCGCGCCGGAGCCGGAGCGAGACGTCGTCGACGGCGTGGACGCTGCGGCGCTCGCGGGCGAACAGGTCGCGCGCGGTGCGGCGCAGGGGAAAGTGCTTGGTCACCCCGCGCGCTTCCAGCACCACATCGGTGCCGGTGCGCGCGGTCTCGGACTGATCGGTGGTCATGGCCGGTTCTTCCCCGTGCTTACTTGGCGGGCGTGAGGTTCAGCACGATCTCCAGCGCGCTGGGCTGGGTGTGCTGCGGCGGGGCGTAGGGGTTGGCCTCGGTGGGCCAGCCGATCCAGTTCTTGGTGGAGTACTCGGCGCCGATCGGGGCGGCGGCCGTCGGGATCATGGGCGCCTGCTCCACGAAGATCTTCTGCAGGAGGTGCATCGCCTTGGTGCGGGTCTGCTCGTCCTTGGCGTTGGCGTACTCCTTGAGGGCGGCGGTCGCCTCGTCGTTCTTGAAGCGGCCGAAGTTGCCCGCCTGGGAGCTCTTGCCGATGGGCTGGAGGATCGCCCCGTCCATGACGTTCTGGTACATGTCGTAGGGCGTGGCACCGCTGTTGGTCCAGTGCAGGGTGGCGTCGAAGTTGCCGTTGGCCACGTCCACGCCCCAGGCCTCGGCGGTCTGGGTCTTGACCTTGGCCTCGATGCCGAGTTCCTTGATGTTGTCCTTGATGATCGCGAGACCGGTGATGTAGTCGTTCCAGCCGGCCGGGTCGGTGAAGGTGAGCGTCACCGGCTTGCCGGACGGGTCCTTGAGCACCCCGCCGCTCAGCTTGAAGCCGGCTTCGTCGAGCAGCTTCTTCGCTCCGGCGACATCGGGCTTGGTGTTGGCGCTCTGGTACTCGGGGGCGAGGAAGGGATCACCGGCCGGGAGCGGGATGCCGGTCGGGTTGGTGATCTCCGGGTAGAGCGTGGCCTGGGCCTGGATGTGGATGGCCTTGCGGTCGACGACCATCGCCATCGCCTTGCGGAGCGCCGGGTTGTCGAAGGGCTTGCGGGCGGTGTTGAACCAGAGGCCGTGGATGCCGAGGCCGGAGGGGAACCACAGCTTGTGGTTCTTGGGGTCCTTGTCGATGAAGAGCTGCTTGTGGTTGGGCATGAAGACGAAGGACCACTCGACCTTGCCGGTGGCCAGCGCGGTGGTGGCGGCGCTGTTGTCGTTGTACGCGGTGTAGCGCAGCTCCTTGACCTTGGTCTTGCCGTTCCAGTAGGCCGGCGTGGCGATCAGGGTGGTGGTCTGCGGGGTGAACGTCTTCAGCTTGTACGGGCCGGAGCCGACGGGCGTCCGGTTGGGCCAGGTCTCCGGGTTGTCGACCTTCTCCCAGATGTGCTTGGGCACGATGAACGTCTGGATGATCTTGTTCTGGTTGACGAACTGGGACTCCTTGAAGGTCAGGACGACCTTCCCGTCCTCGACCGCGATCCCGTCGAAGGGGATCCCGTTGCCGTTGAGCGCCGGGTGCTTCTTCAAGAGGTTGAACGTGTACTCCACGTCGGCGGCCGTGAGGTCCTTGCCGTCGGCCCACTTCGCCCGCTCGTCCAGCGTGAAGGTGACCTTGGTGAAGTTGTCCTGCCAGTCCCAGTCGGTGGCCAGCCACGGGTCCGCCTTGTCTGCGGGCTTGATCATGTTCGTCATGGCCAGCGGCTCGTAGATCATGAACCGGTAGCCGAGAGTGGCGCCCGCCGAGGTGCTGAGGAAGGGGTTGCTGTTGTTGGTCTGCGGCCCGTCCGGCTTGCCGAGGGTCAGTACGCCGGTGGCGGAGGCCCCGCCGCCTTTGTTGGCACCGGAGTTGGCGTTCGAGCATCCGGCGGCGAGGGCGATCACGACGGTGGCTGCGGCGACCGCTCTGAGCGTGGTGCGACGGCGTGACGACATGGCGACTCCAGGGAAGGGCTGCCGGGTCGGGGCGATCCGGCGGAGGGTGGAAGGGGTGGGGCGGGGCGCGGCCGGGGCGGCCGGGTCCGTCACGGCGCCGAGTGGCGCACGACCAGTTCGGTGGGCAGCACGGCCGGGCCGTCCGGTACGGACGTGCCGCCGAGGTGGGAGAGCAGCATCCGGGCCGCCGCCTCACCCATGCGGCGGGTGGGCTGGCGCACGGTGGTGAGGGGCGGTTCGGTGTGTTCGGCCATCGCGATGTCGTCGAAGCCGACGACCGCGACATCGTCCGGGATCCGGCGTCCGGCGACCCGCAGGGCCCGCAGCACGCCGGCCGCGCTGATGTCGTTGTGCGCGAAGACGGAGTCGAACGCGACGCCCCGGGCGAGGAGTTCCTCCATGGCGAGGCGGCCGCCGAGTTCGGTGAAGTCCCCCTCGACGACGCGGGCTTCGGGCAGGACCGAGCGGAATCCGCCGAGCCGGTCCCGTACGCAGCCGAAGTGCTGGGGTCCGGTGAGGACGACGGGCCTGGAGCGTCCGGCGGCGAGCAGGTGGCGGGCCGCCGACGCTCCTCCCTCGTGGTTGGTGGTCACGACGGAGGGGAATTCGGGGTGGTGGCCGCGGTCGTCGATGAGCACGATCGGCAGGCCGTCGCGGTGCAGTTCGGTGAGGTGGCCGAGGGTGTTCTCCGGCTCCACGACGACGAGCCCGTCGAAGGCGCGCGCGGTCACCTGGGTGGTGAAGCGCTGGACGGACTCGGCGCCCCGGTTGCAGGTGAAGAGCAGCAGCCCGTAGTCGGCGGCCTCGACGGTGTCGACGACCCCCTGGAGCAGTTCGCCCATCCACGGCCAGGTCAGCGAGGGGACCAGCATGCCGACGGTACGGCTGGAGCCGCGGGCCAGGCCCACGGCTCCGGAGCTGGGCACATAGCCGAGGTGTGCGATCACTTCACGAACACGGGCGGCGGTCGCCCCGTCCACCTCGCCCTTGGTGTTGATGACCCGCGACACGGTCGTCTTGCTGACGCCGGCCTCACGGGCGACATCGGCGATGGTGACACGCATCTGGGCCTCCGTTGGACCAGGCAAGGGGCAGGCTGGAACAGGGCTGAGCAGGGCAGGGGCAGGGCTGCGGAGCACATACCGGGAGAGGCGTCCGGTACCGGTTCCGGAACCGGTACCGGCGTTGCGGCAGGAGTTAACCCCGCCGACACAGGGCCGTCAATACTTCACACCGAGATTGGTCCGGACCCATCTGCTGACCAGGCAGGGCGCGTTGTACGTTCACCTCTTGAACGCGTGAGAGCCGCCGTCCCGGGGGTCGGGGCGGCGGCTCTCACGGGTGGAACGGGTCGCGCTACTCGGTGGGCTCCACGCCCGCGCGCAGCAGGCCGTAGGTGTACGCGTCCTCCAGCGCCTGCCAGGACGCGGCGATGACGTTCTCGGCGACCCCCACGGTGGCCCAGTCGGCGTCGCCGTCGCCCGTGGTGATCAGGACCCGGGTGGTGGACTCGGTGCCCGTACGCCCTTCCAGGATACGGACCTTGTAGTCGACCAGCTCCAACTTGGCCAGCTGGGGGTAGATCCGCTCCAGGGCCACGCGCAGGGCCCGGTCCAGGGCGTTGACCGGGCCGTTGCCCTCGGCGGTGGCGACGATGCGCTCGCCCTTGGCCCAGAGCTTCACGGTGGCCTCGTTGGCGTGGGTGCCGTCGGGGCGGTCCTCGACGATCGCCCGCCAGGACTCCGTACGGAAGTAGCGGCGGGCCCGGCCCTCCACCTCGCCGCGCAGCAGGAGTTCGAAGGAGGCGTCGGCGGCCTCGTAGGTGTAGCCCTGGAGTTCGCGCTCCTTGACCCGCTCCACGACCCGGCCGACCAGGGCTCGGTCGTCGCCGAGGTCGACGCCCAGCTCCTTGCCCTTCAGCTCGATGGAGGCGCGGCCCGCCATGTCGGAGACCAGCATCCGCATGGTGTTGCCGACCAGCTCCGGGTCGATGTGCTGGTACAGATCGGGGTCGACCTTGATCGCGGAGGCGTGCAGCCCGGCCTTGTGGGCGAAGGCCGAGACACCGACGTAGGGCTGGTGGGTGGAAGGGGTGAGGTTGACGACCTCCGCGATCGCGTGCGAGATCCGGGTCATCTCGGCGAGCGCGCCCTCGGGCAGCACCTTCATGCCGTACTTCAGCTCCAGGGCCGCGACGACCGGGAAGAGGTTGGCGTTGCCGACCCGCTCGCCGTATCCGTTGGCCGTGCACTGGACGTGGGTGGCGCCGGCGTCCACGGCGGCCAGGGTGTTGGCGACCGCACAGCCCGTGTCGTCCTGGGCGTGGATGCCGAGCCGGGCGCCGGTGTCGGCGATGACGGTGGAGACGACCGCCTGGACCTGGGCGGGGAGCATGCCGCCGTTGGTGTCGCAGAGGATGACGACCTCCGCGCCCGCCTCGTACGCGGTACGGACCACGGACTTGGCGTACGCGGCGTTGGCGCGGTAGCCGTCGAAGAAGTGCTCGCAGTCCACGAAGACGCGGCGGCCCTGTTCGCGCAGGTGGGAGACGGTGTCGCGGACCATCTCCAGGTTCTCGTCCAGGGTGGTGCGCAGGGCCAGCTCCACATGGCGGTCGTGGGACTTGGCGACCAGCGTGATCACCGGGGCGCCGGAGTTCAGGAGCGCCTGCACCTGGGGGTCCGTCGACGCGCTGCCACCGGCCCGCCGGGTCGCGCCGAACGCCACCAGCTGGGCGTTCTCGAATGCGATCTCCTGCTGGGCCCGGGCGAAGAACTCCGTGTCGCGCGGATTGGCACCCGGCCAGCCGCCCTCGATGTACCCGACGCCGAAGGTGTCCAGGTGCCGGGCGATGGTCAGCTTGTCGGCGACCGTCAGGTTGATGCCCTCACGCTGAGCACCGTCGCGCAGTGTGGTGTCGAAGACATGGAAACCGTCGTCGGTGGCGTTGCCCTTGGTGGTCATGCTGATCTGACTCCTGTCGGATGAGTGGATCCGGACGGTCCGGGGCTGCCCGGGGAATCCGGAACAACCCCCAGCTCCACTTGCCCCCATCATCCCGCGCGCTCCGCCCGGCCCGGGTGCGGGCCGGAAAACGAAAAAACCCCTCGCGGGTGCGAGAGGTCTGCGCGCGGGTCTGGGGCACGGTGGCCGTGCCGCACATGGTGGTACGGGACGGTCACTGCGGACCGGCGCGCCTGCTGCCAATAATCATGACGGACGAGGACACGGCAGAAGTCTCGCACAGTGACGCGTCCGTGACGCCGGTGTCTCAGGATGCGGTCGTGACGCTGGTCGCATCGCTCTTCCGGGAGCCCGGCGTCAGCGTCTCGTCCAGGAACTCCGCCGCCTGGGCCAGCACCTGTTCCCGGCCCGTCCCCGGGATCCCCACCGTCACATGCACGCTGAACCCGTCCAGCAGCGCCCGCAGCCGGGTCGCGAACCGGTCCGCGTCCACCGCCCGGAACTCCCCCCGCGAGACCCCCTCGGCGAGCAGTGCCACCAGGTCCCGGTGCCAGGCGCCCTCGATGGCCGCCTGCCGGGCCCTGGCCTCGTCGTCCGCGTTCTGCGAGCGGCCCCAGACCTCCAGCCAGAGCGTCCAGTGCGGGTCGCGGTGGCCGGCCGGGAGGTAGAGGCCGATGTACGCGTCCAGCCGCTCGCGGGCGGTGCACGGTTCGGCGAGGAGGGCGCGCCGCTCGGCCCCGAGGCGGTTCTCGCTCCACTCCAGGGTCCGGAGCAGCAGCTCGTCCTTGGTGCGGAAGTAGTAGAGCAGGTGCCCACTGCTCATCCCCACCTCGCGCCCGAGCCCCGCCATGGTCAGCCCGTCCAGACCGCGTGCGGCGATGGTGGCCATGGCGGCGGCCAGGACGTCCTCGCGGGGCGGGGCGGCGTGGTGGGTGCGGCGGGGGGCGGGGGTCATGGGCTGGCTCGAACCTCCGGGGCGAGTCGGACCTTCGGCTGCCGGCCGGGTCCAGGTCTGCGGCTGCCGACCGGGCTCAGATCTGCGGCTGCTGCTGGGTGATGCAGTGGATGCCTCCACCGCCGGCAAAGATCGTACGGGCATCGACGAGGGTCACCGTACGGTCCGGGAACAGGCCCCGGAAGATCGCGGCGGCCTCCTCGTCCCGCGGGTCGTCGAAGGCGCAGAGGACCACGCCGCCGTTGCAGAGGTAGTGGTTGATGTAGGAGTGGTCGACCCACTCGCCGTCCTCGTCGCGCAGGGCGGTGGGCGCGGGCACCTCGATGACCTCCAGCGGGCGTCCCCTGGCATCCGTGGCAGCCCGCAGCACGGCCAGCAGTTCCCGGGAGACCTCGTGGTCGGGGTGGGCCGGGTCCGGCTGGACATGGGCGACGACGGTGCCCGGACGGACGAAGGCGGCGACGATGTCGACATGGCCGAGCGTGCCGTACGTCCCGTAGTCGCCGGTCAGCCCGCGCGGGAGCCAGATGGCCTTCTCGGTGCCCAGGCGCGCGTGGATCTCCGCCTCGACCCGCTCCTTGCTCCAGCCGGGGTTGCGCTCCTTGCCGAGCTGGACGGTCTCGGTGAGCAGGACGGTCCCCTCGCCGTCGACGTGGATCGCGCCGCCCTCGTTGACGAGCGGGGAGCTGTGGACGGGGGTGCCGGTCAGCTCGGCGACGGCCCGGGCGATGTGCTGGTCGCTCTCCCAGCGGGCCCAGCCCTGGGCGCCCCAGCCGTTGAACGTCCAGTCGACGGCGGCGAGGGTGCGGCCGTCGGTGACGAAGGTGGGGCCGATGTCCCGCATCCAGGCGTCGTCCAGCGGCCGGACGACCAGCTCCACACCGGGGCCGAGCAGGGCGGCGGCCCCCTCCTCCTGCCCGGGCCCGACGACCATCGTGACCGGCTCGAAGCGGCGTACGGCCCGGGCGACGGCGGCCCAGGCGCGGCGGGCCTCGTCCAGCTCGGCGTCGGAGGCGAAGGTGGGGTTGGGCCCGGGCCAGGCCATCCAGGTGCGCTCGTGCGGGGCCCACTCGGGGGGCATGCGGAAGGGGGCGGGTGTGGCGGACATGGGGGCTCCTGGGCTGGCGGTTTTAGAGTTCCACTCTAATTGTGCGACAAGGCCGTATGGAAGGTCTTTGGACCTCTCTTGGAGTGGCGCTCTATTCACCGGCACGGAAAAGGCCGCACCGGCCGGAAGCCTGGTGCGGCCTGGTCCCGGAGGGGATGCCCTAGCCGAGCGGGTGCATCCAGCCGTGGGTGTCCTCGGCGATGCCGCGCTGGATGTCCAGCAGGCGGTCACGCAGCTTCATGGTGACCTCGCCGGGGGTGCCGTCGCCCTGGGTCCACTCGCCGTTCGCGGTCTTCACCGTGCCGACGGGGGTGATGACCGCGGCGGTGCCGCAGGCGAAGACCTCCGTGAGGGTGCCCTTCGCGGTGTCGTCGCGCCACTGGTCGATGGAGACGCGGCCCTCCTCGGAGCCGTGACCGAGGTCGCGGGCGACCTTGAGGAGGGAGTCGCGGGTGACGCCGGCGAGGAGGGAGCCGGTGAGGGAGGGCGTGATGATCTTCTTGGAGCCGTCCTCCTGCTCGTACACGAAGTAGAGGTTCATCCCGCCGAGCTCCTCGACCCACTTGTGCTCGACCGCGTCGAGGTAGGCGACCTGGGCGCAGCCGTGCTCGGCCGCCTCGGCCTGGGCGAGCAGGGAGGCCGCGTAGTTGCCGCCGGTCTTGGCGTCGCCGACTCCGCCGGGGACGGCGCGGACGCGGTTCTCGGAGAGCCAGATGGAGACGGGCTGCACACCGCCGGGGAAGTAGGCGCCGGCGGGCGAGGCGATGACCAGGAAGAGGTACTCGTTGGCCGGCTTCACGCCGAGGCCGACCTCGGTGGCGATCATGAACGGGCGCAGGTACAGCGACTCCTCGCCACCGTGCGCCGGGACCCATGCCTTGTCCTGCTGCACCAGCGCGTCGCAGGCCGCGATGAACGTCTCGACCGGCAGCTCCGGCATGGCCAGGCGCGCGGCCGAGCGCTGGAAGCGGCGGGCGTTGGCGTCGGGGCGGAACGAGGCGACCGAGCCGTCGGGCTGGCGGTAGGCCTTCAGCCCCTCGAAGATCTCCTGCGCGTAGTGCAGGGTCATGTTGGCCGGGTCCAGCGACAGGGGGCCGTAGGGGACCAGCTCGGCGTCGTGCCAGCCGCGGCCCTCGGTCCAGCGGATCGTCACCATGTGGTCGGTGAAGTGCCGGCCGAATCCGGGGCTGGCCAGGATCGCCTCGCGCTCCGCGTCGGACAGCGGGTTCGAGGAGGGCTTGAGCTCGATCGTGGGCGTCGTCATGAGTGCGTGTCCTTCACCGGTCTTGTGTGTGATGGACCGCCGCCCACGCCCGTCCTCCTCCCGGCACTTTCCGGCCAGGTCCTAGGACGTCCGAGCTTCACCACGAGCCACGGCCCCGCGTTCGATTATCCCTTGCGGGGGGCCAGGCACGAAATGGTGGGTTTGCGGTCCAGGGGTCGATGGTGGCACCCGGGGGCCGCACAGGAGAAGCCGCCGGGCGCTGATGCGACCCGGCGGCTTCGAAGTGGAGTCGTCGGGTCAGCTCGCTACGCGTACCGCGAGCGCGTCGCCGATCTCGTCGGTCGTACGCGTGGTGGCCCCGTCGCGCTCCGCCAGGTCGGCGGAGACGGCGTCCTCGATGCGCGCGGCCTCGGCCTCGTAACCGAGGTGGCGCAGCAGGAGGGCGACGGAGAGGACCGTGGCGGTCGGGTCGGCCTTGCCCTGCCCGGCGATGTCGGGGGCGGAGCCGTGGACCGGCTCGAACATCGACGGGAACGCGCCCGTCGGGTTGATGTTGCCGGAGGCGGCCAGGCCGATTCCGCCGGTGACGGCGGCGGCGAGGTCGGTGAGGATGTCGCCGAACAGGTTGTCGGTGACGATGACGTCGAAGCGCTCCGGCTGGGTGACGAAGAAGATCGTCGCGGCGTCGACGTGCAGATAGTCGGTGGAGACCTGAGGATACTCGGCGGCGACCTTGTCGAAGGTGTTCTTCCACAGGTGGCCGGCGTAGACGAGGACGTTGTTCTTGTGGACCAGCGTCAGCTTCTTGCGCGGCCGCGCGGCCGCCCGCTCGAAGGCGTCCCGGACCACACGCTCCACGCCGTACGCCGTGTTGACGCTGACCTCGGTGGCGACCTCGGCGGGCGTGCCGGTGCGCAGCGATCCGCCGTTGCCCGTGTAGGGGCCCTCGGTGCCCTCGCGGACCACGACGAAGTCGATGTCGGGGCGGCCGGCGAGCGGGGTCGCGGTGTTCGGGAAGAGCTTGGACGGGCGCAGGTTGATGAAGTGGTCGAAGGCGAAACGCAGCTTCAGCAGCAGCCCGCGCTCCAGGACGCCGGACGGCACGGACGGGTCGCCGATCGCGCCGAGGAGGATGGCGTCATGGTTCTTGAGCGCCTCCAGCTCCGCGTCCGGGAGGGTGTCGCCGGTGCGGTGCCAGCGCTGGGCGCCAAGGTCGTACTCCTTGGTCTCCAGCTTCACATCCTGCGGGAGGACAGCGTTGAGGACCTTGAGGCCCTGGGCCACGACTTCCTGGCCGATTCCGTCACCGGGGATCACTGCGAGATCGATGCTGCGAGACATGCGGGAAGCCTAACGGTGCGTCCCACCCCATGACATCCGACGTCCACCATGCGGACGAGCGCAAGCGTGTCCGGGACGCGTGGGGTGTACGGGGTGGGGGCGAGCGGCGAGGGGTGCGCGGGCGGACCGGCGGCCTTCGCGGCGGCTCAGTGGCCGGTCGCGCCGCCGTTGTCCCGGCGGTCGAGGGCGCGCTGGAGGGCGGCGGCGGCGTTCTTGCGCTCGGCCTCGGCCTGACGGGAGGTGTGGCGGACGCGGCGGGTGGTGGTGTTGGCCATGGTGGATCGACTCCTTGAGATCGCATGGATGCCGGGGGCAGGCCGCACAGCGTGGTGCGGCGCCGAGGCCGGGCCGGGATCGGATTTCGAGGTGCCGGAAGGAGCGGGGAGCGTACGCCGCAGGGGGTGACCTGCTTCGGGGCGCGCGCCCGCAACCGCCACAGTCGCTCGGTCGAGCGATTCGTTCGGCTTCTACAAAGCTAGGACAGTCCGGCCGCTCTGTCTCTACAGTTAGTCGGACTTCCTACTATCTGAGACGGCCGCTCCCCCGCACCCGGTCCGCTCAGCCCCTCAGAGCAGGTCGCCGTCGCGCCAGTCGAAGACGAGGCGGTGCGTGGCCGGGGACAGCGCATGACCGGCGGCCGGGCGGACGTAGGTGGAGCCTTCCTCGTCCGGCAGCGCCACGGCCCCGTGCGGGCCGAGGGCGGCGAGGCCGCCCGGCCACACCTGCCAGCCGCGCGCCGCGTAGAGCGCCGCGCCCACGTCGGAGGCGGAGAGCGCGCCGAACTCGTAGGCCCCGTCGACGACCCGCTCCAGCGCGCCCATCACCCGGTGGCCGAGCCCCTGGCGGCGGCGGCCGGGGCGGACGGCGACGGCCTCGACGTACCCCACGCGCAGCGAGCGGCCGTCGTGGAGCACCCGGCGCTGGACGATGGAGCCGTGGGCGACGAGGAGTCCGCCGGTGTCGCGCACCAGGGCGTGGACGCCACCGAGGGAGTGCTCCCAGTCGTCGTCGCCGAAGTCGCCCTCGAAGGCGGAGTCCAGCAGGGTGCGGATCTCGTCCCGTACGGCCGCGGTCAGCTCGAAGGTGTGGGCGGCGCGCACCGCGGGGAGCTCGGTCATGGTCCCAGCTTCCCAGGCACCCGCTCCGACCAGGCACGCAGGGGCGATGCGGGGTGCCTCCGAAGCCCGCCCGGACCGGGGTGCACGGTGGTCCGGGCGGGCGTGGGGGCCGTACGCGGTACGACGGTGGCTGCGGCTCAGTACACCGAGACGCCGTACGCCTGGAGCGCCTCCAGCACCGGCTGGTGGATGGCCGAGCCGCTCGTGCCGGAGCAGCCGGAGCTGCCGGAGTGGATGCCGAGGGCGACCGTGCCGGCGAAGTGGGCGCCGCCGCTGTCGCCTCCGGCGGAGCAGGCGGTGGTGCGGACCATGCCGTAGACGGGCCCGTCGCCGTAGTTGACGGTGACGTTGACGGCGGTGACCGTGCCGGAGGTCACCTTGGTGGTGGAGCCGCTCTTGCGGATCGCCTGGCCGACGACGGCGTTGGCGGCGGAGGCGATGTCCTGGGTGGACCCGTTGTAGAGGTCGACGGCACCGGCGGGCGAGGAGCCGTCGGTGTAGCGGACGATGCCGTAGTCGTTGGTCGGGAAGCTGGTGCCCTCGCGGACGCCGATGACCGGACCACCCGAGCCGGCCGACCAGTTGGCGGAGATGTTGGTGCAGTGTCCGGCGGTGACGAAGTAACGGGCCCCGCCCTTGGTGACGTTGAAGGCGGCCGAGCAGCGGCTGCCGCCGCCGTAGATGGCTCCGCCGCCCAGCACCTCGCGGTGGAAGACGCCGGGTACGCGGTTGATGCTCACCGCTCCGCCGAGCCGCTTCGCGACGGCTTCGAGGCGGGCCATGTCCCGGGCCGAGACGGAGGAGTCGGCCTCGACGGCGACCTGGTTGGTGCGCGGGTCGACGCCCCAGGAGGTGCCGGTGATCTTCGCCTCGGCCTCCAGGGTCTCCATGGCGGCGTCGAGCTGGGCGGCGCTGCGGGCCACCCGGCGCACGGTGGCCCCGGTGGCGCGGGCCTGCTCCTCGGCCCGGTCGGTGGTGACGGTGACGACCAGGTCTCCGGTCTTGCGGTCCAGGTAGGTTCCGGCGGTGTCGCCGCCGAGCGTGCGTTCGACGGTGGCGTCGAGTGCGTACGCGGACGCGGAGGGGGTCGCCGAGGGGGCGGCGGCGGAGTGGACCTCGGCGGCGGTGGCGGGGGTCGCGCCGAGGCCGAGGGCGCCGACGAGGAGCAGCAGGGAAAGGCTCAGGGGCGCGCGGGAGTCGCGTCTCATGGGGGAACTCCTTCTCGGGTGACGTGTGGGGACGTACCGAGAAGAAATTTGACATGTTCATTACCTTCACCACAAGACCGCGTGGCCCCGGGAGCGTGCGGGACCCCCGGCATGGAAACCGCCCCCCGGCCGGTTGGGGGACCGGTCGGGGGGCGGTGCTCGGGGGACCTCCGCGGAGGCCCTGGAGCCCGGGGCGTCGTGCTGCGGCGTCCCGGGGAGGGGGTCAGCCCTGGTGGGGGTAGGTGTACTCGGTCGGCGCGACCAGGGTCTCCTTGATGGCCCGGGTGAGGGTCCAGCGCTGGAGGTTCTGCGGGGCGCCCGCCTTGTCGTTGGTGCCGGAGGCGCGGCCGCCGCCGAAGGGCTGCTGGCCGACGACGGCGCCGGTCGACTTGTCGTTGATGTAGAAGTTGCCCGCGGCGTAGCGGAGCTTGTCCATCGTGTACGCGGCGGCGGCGCGGTCACCCGCGATGACCGAGCCGGTCAGCGCGTAGTCGGAGACCGACTCCATCTGCTCCAGCATGGCGTCGTAGTGCGCGTCCTCGTAGACGTGGATCGCGAGGATCGGGCCGAAGTACTCGGTCGTGAAGACCTCGTTCTCGGGGTCCGAGCAGACGATGACGGTCGGACGGACGAAGTAGCCCACCGAGTCGTCGTACGTCCCGCCCGCGACGATCTCGCACGCCGGGTCGGACTTCGCGCGGTCGATCGCGGCCTTGTTCTTGGCGAACGAGCGCTCGTCGATGACGGCCCCGATGAAGTTCGTCAGGTCGGTGACGTCACCCATCGTGATGGAGTCGACCTCGGCGGCGAACTCCTCCTTGAAGCCGGAGTTCCAGATGGAGGCGGGGACGTACGCACGCGAGGACGCCGAGCACTTCTGGCCCTGGTACTCGAAGGAGCCGCGGGTCAGCGCGGTCCTCAGCACGGCGCGGTCGGCGCTGGGGTGCGCGACGACGAAGTCCTTGCCGCCGGTCTCGCCGACGAGCCGCGGGTAGGTGCGGTAGTTGGCGATGTTGTTGCCGACCGTCTTCCACAGGTGCTGGAAGGTGGGGGTGGAGCCGGTGAAGTGGATGCCGGCCAGGTCGCGGTGGTTCAGCGCCACCTCGGAGACGGCCTTGCCGTCGCCGGTGACCAGGTTGATGACGCCCTTGGGCAGCCCGGCCTCCTCCAGGAGCCGCATCAGCAGCACGGCGGCGTGGGTCTGGGTCGGGGACGGCTTCCACACCACGACGTTGCCCATGAGGGCGGGGGCGGTGGGGAGGTTGCCCGCGATGGCCGTGAAGTTGAACGGCGTGATCGCGTAGACGAAGCCCTCCAGCGGGCGGTGGTCCATGCGGTTCCACACGCCCGGGGAGTTGGCCGGGGGCTGCTCGGCGAGGATCTGGCGCGCGTAGTGCACGTTGAAGCGCCAGAAGTCGATGAGCTCGCAGGGGGTGTCGATCTCGGCCTGCTGGGCGGTCTTGGACTGGCCGAGCATGGTGGAGGCGGCCAGCGTCTCGCGCCAGGGGCCCGACAGCAGCTCGGCGGCGCGCAGGATGATCGCGGCGCGGTCGTCGAAGGACAGGGCGCGCCAGGCCGGGGCGGCGGCGAGGGCCGCGTCGATGGCGTCCTGGGCGTCCTGCTCGGTGGCCCCGGCGAAGGTGCCGATGACGGCCTGGTGGTTGTGCGGCTGTACGACGTTCACCCGCTCGCCGCCGCCCATCCGCTTCTCGCCGCCGATGGTCATCGGCAGGTCGATCGGGTTGTCGGCGAGCTCCTTGAGCTTCACCTCCAGACGGGCGCGCTCCGGGGAGCCCGGGGCGTAGGAGTGGACCGGCTCGTTGACCGGCGCGGGGACCTGGGTGACGGCGTCCATGAGTGCCTTGTCTCCTTGGTGTCGGCGGGGGTGTGGGTCAGCCCGGAGGCCGCTCAGCCCTTGGTGAGGATCGAGCGGCCGAAGAACAGCAGGTTGGCCGGCTTCTCCGCGAGGCGGCGCATGAAGTATCCGTACCAGTCGGTGCCGTACGCCGTGTAGACGCGCATCCGGTGGCCCTCGTCCGCGAGCCGGACGTGCTCGTCGCTGCGGATGCCGTACAGCATCTGGAACTCGTACTCATCCAGTTTGCGCCCGGCCTGGCGGCCCAGCTCCTGGGCGATGGCGATGAGACGGGGGTCGTGGGACCCGATCATCGGGTAGCCCTCGCCCTCCATCAGGATGCGGATGATGCGGACGTACGCCTTGTCGATCTCGGCCTTGTCCTGGTGAGCGACGGAGGCGGGCTCCTTGTAGGCGCCCTTCACGATGCGGACGCGGCTGCCGGCGGCGGCCAGGCGGCGGGCGTCGTCCTCGGTGCGGAAGAGGTAGGACTGGATGACACAGCCGGTCTGCGGGAAGTCCTTCCGCAGCTCCTCGTGGATCGCGAACATCGAGTCGAGGGTGGTGTGGTCCTCGGCGTCCAGGGTGACCGTGGTGCCGATGGCGGCCGCCGCCTCGACGACGGGGCGCACATTGGCGAGGGCCAGCTCGTGGCCGCCCTCCAGCGCTTGGCCGAACATCGACAGCTTGACGGACATCTCGGCGCGCGGGCCGAGGTCCAGGACCTTCAGGCGCTCCACGAGCTCCAGGTAGGCGTCACGGGCGGCCTCGGCCTGCGCCGGGGTGGTGATGTCCTCGCCCACGACGTCGAGGGTGACCTCCAGCCCCTTGTCCGCTGCGTCCTCGACGATCGGCACGACCTGGTCGACGCTCTCCCCGGCGATGAAGCGGTCGACGACCTGCTTGGTGCCGGGCGCGGCCGAGATGAACCGGCGCATCTTGTCGCTGCGGGACGCGGCGAGAATCACGGGACCCAGCACGGGGCACCTCCACGAATGTACGGACGAGGGGCCGTGACGGCGGATACATGAACGTATGCGAACGGGCATGAACAGACCGGTACGGCACGGATAACCACCGTGAAATCTAGGTACCCCGCCGATCCTGTGCCATCGACACCTGTCACGCATCCGTGGCCGCCATCTCAGACATCTGTATGAAGGAAGACGGGGAGGGGTGCGAGAATGGCGGTGTGACAGGCGATTACCAGGAACTGGTCGACGAGATCTCCGCCCTTCTCGGCGCCCCCGCCACTCTGGAGAACCGCGATTTCGGCCTGGTCGCCTTCGGGGCCCACGACAGCGACGACGACACCACGATGGACCCGGTCCGCACCCGCTCGATCCTGACCCGCCGCTCCACCCCCGCCGTCCGCGCCTGGTTCGAGGGGTTCGGCATCACCCGGGCGACCGGCCCGGTCCGCATCCCCGCCGCCCCGGAGGCCGGGGTCTTCCGGGACCGCGTCTGTCTTCCGGTACGCCACCGGGGTGTCGTCCTCGGTTACGTCTGGCTCCTCGACACCGACCCCGGGCCGACCGACGATCAGCTGGCCGCCGCGATGGAGGTCGCCGCCCGGATCGGGGCGCTGCTCTTCGACGAGGCCCGGGCGGGCGCGGACCTCTCCCGGGAGTTCGGCGCGGTCCTCACGGCCGGGCCCGGGCGGCAGCACGACACGGCGGTGGCGGCGCTGCGGGAGGCGCTGGGGCAGGACGCGGAGGGGCTGCACACGGTGGTGTGCGTGACGCCGTGGGGCGCCGACGACACCCCGTCGGTACGAGGCGTGGCCTCGGCCTCCGCCCTGGCGGCGGTCTCCCCGCCCGGGGGCGCCGGGTCCGTGTCACTGGCCGCGCTCATCCGGCTGCGCTCGCCGGACCGCCTGGACCCGGCGGTGAGCGCCGCCGAACGCCTGCGTACGGGGGCGGGCCCGGGAGCCACCGGGGGGATCGCGGCGCCCCGGCGGGGCCTGGACGCGCTGCCGGCCTCCTGGCGCGAGGCGGTGGCGTCGGCCCGCGCGGCCCGGGCCGAGACCCGGTTCGGCCCGGTCGCCCGCTGGTCGGCGATCGGCCCGTACCGCCTGCTCACCGCCCTCCCCGGCACCGGCACCGACCCCGCCGACCCGGCGGTCGCCTCGCTGCTGACCCCGCTGCACAAGGAGCTGGCGCACACGGCGGAGGCGTTCCTGGACTGCGCGGGCCAGGCGAGCCGGACGGCGGCCGAGCTGGGCATCCACCGCCAGACGCTCTACTACCGCCTCTCCCGCATCGAACAGATCACCGGCCTCGACCTGGCCGACGGCGAGGACCGGCTGCTGCTGCACATGGCGGTGAAACGGGCGCGGCTGTGAGGCTCCGCGCGGCCGTCACTTGCCGAAGCGGCGTTCCCGGTTCGCGTACGAGCGCAGGGCGCGCAAGAAGTCCACGTGGCGGAAGGCCGGCCAGTAACAGTCCACCCAGTGCATCTCGGCATAGGCGGACTGCCAGAGCAGAAAGCCGGACAGCCGCTGCTCGCCGGAGGTGCGGATGATGAAGTCGGTGTGGTCGGCGATCGGTGAGTAGAGGTGGCGGGAGATGTCCTCGATGCCGAACCGGGCGACCAGCTCGGCCGGGTCGCCGCCGGCCGCCATGTGCTCCTCGAAGGCCCGCTTCACGGCGTCGACGATCTCGCGCCGCCCGCCGTAGCCGACGGCCACATCCACCTTGAGGCCGCCGCGCCCGGTCGTCGCGGCGGTGGCCTCCTTGAGCACCTGGGCGCTGGTGCCGGGCAGCATGTCGAGGGAGCCGATCACCTGGACCTCCCAGTCACGGCCCTCGGCGGTGATGTCCCGGACGGTCTCCTCGATGACCTCGATCAGCGGGCCCAGCTCCTCGGCCGGGCGGCCCAGGTTGTCGTCGGAGAGCATGAAGAGCGTGACGTGTTCGATCCCGGCGGCGGTGCACCAGCCGAGGAACGTGGTCACCTTGGCGCCGCCCGCCCGGTAGCCCTCGCGGACGTCCGTGTGCCCGGCCTTGCGGGCCCAGCGCCGGTTGCCGTCGACCATGATCCCGACGTGCTGGGGGCGCGGCAGCCCGACCAGAGTGGTGGCCAGCCGGCGCTCGTACACCGCTTCGATGGGCCGCCGGAGGAACAGGGGGAGCAGCTTCATGGACCCTCTCCAGCACGGAACAGCTGATGTCGCAGGACCTTATCAGCGGGCCCGACAGCGCCCGGCGGGATGGGGGTTCACCCCACCTCGTCCGGCTCCGTGACCGGTTCCCCGCTGACCAGGGCGGCCAGCACGAGCGGCGCGTCACCGTCGCTCTGGCCGACGGTCACGCCGAACCATCGGTCACCGGAACCGCCCGGTCCCGCCGCACCGACCGGCCCCCAGACGGTCAGGTCCCCGTACAGGTCCACGGCGAACAGCGCCTGGAACAGGGGCTCCACGGGGGCACCCGCCTGCCATGCGCGCAACGGCCCGTGCAGGCGGACCTTGGTGTGCGGGCCCCAGCGGTGGTCCAACTCCCGCGTAAGGGCGGCCAGATACGCGTCGGCGGCCTCTTCGGCGTCGTTCCACTCGGGGGCGTACACGCCGGTCAGCGGGTCACCCTCCCAGAGCGGCACGACGCGGAAGCCCGCACCCTCGGTCGCGCTCCACTCGCCCGTCACCGGGTCACCCTGGCCGGCGGTGGGGCCGGTGGCCGGTACGGGGGCGGCGAGGAGCTGCCCGGCCTCGGCCACCGCCCGGGGCAGCGCGAAGGGCTCCCCCGCCCGGGAGGTCACCGCGCCGCCCGCGCGGTCGCGCGGCTCACAGCACCGCCCGGTCCATCGGACGGGGCAGCGGCGCCAGGGCCCCCGCCTCGCGCAGGCGCTCGCACGCGCGCACCACCGCCGCGGTGTCGCCGGGGGCCGCGATGCCCAACAGCTCTCCGCCGCCCGGGAGTTGACGGCGGACCGCGTCCAGTCCTTCCGGTACGAGGGCGGCGCGGGCCGGGGAGAGATAGCCGGCCCGGCCCACCGCCGGGTCCTCGACCGAGAACCCGGCCTCGTCCTCCAGCGCGTCCAGCACGTCGTCGTCGCTCACATCGCCGAAGTCCGGCTCCCACACCCGGGCGAGGAGCGCGAGGAGGTCCTCCTCGGGGACGGAGGCGTCGTCCGGTGCGTGCAGCACCACCGCGATCGACTGGAGCAGGAACTCCGGTTCGCCGCCCGCCACTCCGCTGATCTCTGCCTCCCAGCCGGGTGTGCCCGTGCCGACCAGCCGCAGCCCGGTGCCCGTCAGGTCCGACCAGTCGGCCGCGCTCCGGGCGGCCCGCACCGCGCCGAGCAGGGCGTCCCCGTCGGCCGTGATGGCGGTCGCGGGTCCGTCGGCATGGACCTGGCTCCAGGCGTCCGCCGCCTCCGGGACGAGCCCGGTGAGCCCTTCCAGGGTCCGCAGCCACCGATCGGCCAGCGCCTCGGCCGACTCCGGCCTCGGGCCCCAGAAGCCCCGCACCACACGTCGCATGCTGATCTCTCTCTCCTCCGTCGCCGGACCGGACCGCCCACGCGTGCAGGCTAACGCGGCTACTCGTCGAAGGCCCCGGGCTTCCTCGTACTGTCACCCGCCTTCACCGGCGTCGACACCACCTTGATCGGCAGCCTCTCGTCCCGGAACGCCCTGCGCGCCGCCTTGGCGACCTCCGGGTCCGAGAAGTGCCACTCCACGGGCTTGCCGCCGGCCGCCTCCACCTGGGCGCGGGCCTCCGCCACGAACTTGGCCTTGCCGGACGGGGTGAGCGTGCCTGGGGCGGACTGGGAGAGGTAGCTGCCGTAACCGTTCTTGGCCTCCAGATACGTCTGCCGGGAGGAGTCCCAGCCGTCGTACTCCACGGCCGGCCTGCCCTCACGGGGGTGCGGTACGACGTACTCCTGGCCCCGGTTCGTCCCCGTGATCTGCTCCTGGTAGCGCAGCCAGGACTCGTTCTTCCAGTTGGGCGCGGGGTTGCGGTCCCGGCTCGCCCAGTAGCCGTCGCCCGCGTCCGCGTCCCCGAGCGTGCGGCTCTTGAGGTCGTCCGCCCAGGACGGCGGGTTGTAGTTGCGCGGGTCGGAGGTGTCGTTGCGCTGGGCTCGGGGTGCTGCTTCTTCTCCAGCTCCGCCTTCCGCGCCCGCTCCGGCTCCTCGAGGCGCTTCTGCTCCAGGTGCGCGGCCCGCTCCGCCGCCCGCGCCTGTGCCGCCGCCTTCTTGGCCGCCTCGTCGCAGCCGCCGTCGGCCAGGACCACCCGGCCCGGCGAGCCGCCCGCCAGCACCCCCGTACCGGAGCCGGGGACTCCACCGGTCGCCCCGCCCCCGTACCGCACCAGGGGCGGTGGCCCGGAGGCGATGACGCAACCGGTCCGGCGCGCCGCGTCCTCGGCGCTGTCGGCCGCCTCGTCCGCTTCCTTCGCCGCTCTGCGTACGCCGTCGAGGTCGCCCGCCTCCGCCGCCTTGCGGGCCCGCCGGGCGGCCGCGCCCGCGTCGCCCGCCACGTCCGCGAGCTCGGAGGCCACCTTGCCGACCTTGCCGAGCTTCCCGGCCTTGCCGACCACCTTGGCCACGTTGTAGCCGGGGATGAAGAGCGAACCGACGTTCCAGATCACATCGGTGACGGCCCGGGTCTTCTCCCCGTTGTTCCAGCGCTCGCGGACCTCGTCGCCCACGAAGACGTCGTCCCCGACCGTGACCACGGTGTTGACGGAGGCCTTGCCCCAGTCCCAGAGGGCGCCCAGGTAGTCGCCGTCGCTCCACTTGTCGCCGGCGCCCTGGGAGTCCTTCGTCCACTGGTCGCCGAGCTGCCGTCCGTACTCCGCGAGACCGGCCCAGGTCTCGGGCTTGAACAGGTCGATGATCCCGGAGATGTCGCCCCAGATGCCGTCCACCACCAGGCCCTTGAAGACCTGCGTCGTACGGTCCCAGGCGCAGCCGAAGAAGCCCCAGCCGCTGCAGTCCTCCTGCTCGTCGGCCTTCTCGCCGCCGCTCTCGCCGTCCCCTTCGGCCGCGGCGGGGATGTCGTAGGCGGCCTCGGGCTCCTCGTAGTCCTCGGGGAAGGTGTCCACGCCGGTACCGGGGCGTCCGTCGTCGTCGGGGCCACCGGTGCCGCCGGATGAGGTGGTGCCGGATGATCCCGTGGAGCCGGAGGAGCCTTCGGTGCCGGAGGAGCCTGATGATCCCGTGGAGCCGGAGGCCTCGCCGCCGGTCGTTTCCCCGCCGGTGGCGCCGGTGCCGCCTGCCGCGTCGCCGCCGGAGGAGCCCGAACCTCCCGTCGCGTCGCCGCCGGTGGCACCCGTACCGCCCGTGACCGTGGAACCCGCGTCCGTACCACCGGAGGCATCACCCGACGCACCGCCGTCCGCCCCCTGTCGGCGCCCTGGGAGGAACCCCCGTCCGCCCCCGTCCCGCCCGACGTGTCCCCCGCCTCCACCGAGCCGCTGCCGCCCGAGACCGGGCACGAGCTGCCCGTCAGGGAGCAGATCGCCGACTGGAGCCCCTCCGTGATCCGGCCGCCGAGGCCCCCCACCGTCAGCGCCGCGATCAGCGCGACGACGATCAGGACCAGGCCCAGGTACTCCAGCGCGGACTGGCCCCGGTCCCGGCGCCAGGTGATCAGGTACGGGAGTGAGAACTTCGGCGGCTCCCCGCGCTCCCGGGGCGGCAGCAGGAACCACGCCCGGCTCTGCGCCCGGCTCAGCAGCACCAGGATCAGGACGGGAAGCACCAGTTGCGTGAGCCCGTCCGGTGAACCGTCCGCCAGGTTGCCGAGGCCCCCGACGATCAGCCAGACCTGAGCGGCGACGATCCCCCACCGGACGAGCTTGCCGCCCGTCCGCAGATGCCAGGCCAGCAGGGCGCAGAGCACTCCAGGGGCGGAGGCGTACAGCAGGATGCCGAGCACCTGCGCGCCCATGGCGTCGGCGGCGATCGCGGAGCCGGAGAGGCCGACGGCGCCGAGGGCCGTCGCGCCGACCAGGACGAGGAGCAGCACCCGCACCGTGGCGAGCGGGCCCGGGAGGTCACGCCGGGGGGCGGCGGCCGGAGCCGGGCCTCCCGCTACGGGTATGCCACCGACAGCAGACATACGCGATCCGACCCCCGGTGCCCATGAGTGACATGACAACCGGTCACCCTAGGGTCGGGGCGCCTCACCCGTCGTGGGCCCCAGGACCCAACCCGGGGCCCATAGCGGTGGGTCAGCCCCCCCGAAACAGACGGCTACCGGGCGCCCCCGGTGAAGGGGCGCCCGGCAGCCGGGGTCGTGCGGGGTGCTGGGTGCGTCAGTCGGTGAGGTTGACCGAGCGGGCCGAGGAGGCGCCGATCTCGTCGCCGATCTCGGTCAGCACCGGCTGCGGGACGGTCTCGTCGACGGTGAGGACGACCAGGGCCTCGCCGCCCTCCGCCGCCCGGGAGACCTGCATGCCCGCGATGTTCAGCCCGGCCTCGCCGAGGATCTTGCCGACCGCGCCGACCACACCGGGACGGTCCTGGTAGCGCAGGACGACCATGTGGTCGGCGAGCGCCAGGTCCACGTCGTGCTCGCCGATGGCCACGATCTTCTGGAGGTGCTTCGGGCCCGCCAGCGTGCCGGAGACCGCGACCTCTTCCCCGCTGGCGAGGGTGCCGCGCACGGTGACCACGTTGCGGTGGTCCGGCGACTCGGAGCTGGTGGTGAGGCGGACCTCGACCCCGCGCTCCTGGGCGAAGAGGGGGGCGTTGACGTAGGAGACGGTCTCGTCGACGACGTCCTCGAAGACGCCCTTGAGCGCCGAGAGCTCCAGCACCTTGACGTCGTGCTGGGTGATCTCGCCGTACACCTCGACGTCGAGGCGGGCCGCGACCTCGCCCGCGAGCGCGGTGAAGATCCGGCCGAGCTTCTCGGCGAGCGGCAGGCCGGGGCGTACGTCCTCGGCGATGACGCCGCCCTGGACGTTGACCGCGTCCGGGACCAGCTCACCGGCGAGCGCGAGGCGCACCGACTTGGCGACGGCGATGCCCGCCTTCTCCTGGGCCTCGTCGGTGGAGGCGCCGAGGTGCGGGGTGCAGACGACCTGGTCGAACTGGAAGAGCGGGGAGTCCGTGCAGGGCTCCTTCGCGTACACATCCAGGCCGGCGCCGGCGACGCGGCCCTCCTTGAGTGCGGAGTACAGCGCCTCCTCGTCGACGATGCCGCCGCGCGCGGCGTTGACGATGCGGACGGAGGGCTTCACCTTGTGCAGCGCCTCGTCCCCGATGAGACCGAGGGTCTCGGGGGTCTTGGGCAGGTGCACGGTGATGAAGTCGGCGACCTCCAGGAGCTCGTCCAGGCTGAGGAGCTTGACGCCCATCTGCGCGGCGCGGGCCGGCTGGACGTAGGGGTCGTAGGCGACGATCTTCATGCCGAAGGCCGACATGCGCTGGGCGACCAGGACACCGATGCGGCCGAGGCCGACGACGCCGAGGACCTTCTCGCTGAGCTCGACCCCGGTGTACTTGGAGCGCTTCCACTCGCCGTTCTTCAGGGCGGTGTTGGCCTGCGGGATGTTGCGCGCCGTGGCGACCAGCAGACCGCAGGCCAGCTCGGCGGCGGTGACGATGTTGGAGGTCGGGGCGTTGACGACCATCACACCGGCCTTGGTGGCCGAGGAGACGTCGACGTTGTCCAGACCGACGCCCGCGCGGGCCACCACGCGGAGCTTCTTCGCGGCGGCGATGGCCTCGGCGTCGACCTTCGTGGCGGAACGCACCAGGATGGCGTCGACGTCGGCGATCGCGGGGAGGAGTTCGGCGCGGTCCGCGCCGTTGCAGTGCCGGATCTCGAAATCCGGACCCAGAGCGTCGACCGTGGCGGGCGACAGCTCTTCAGCGATGAGTACGACAGGTTTCGAGCTCACGTGAGTCCTCACAAGTCCAGTGCGGACGGCCGTCCCGACGGCCGCAGGCGGTGGAGGGGCTAGCCGCGTGGTAGACGCACGACACTGTGGGCCCTGACGCGTGTATGTGTTGAGAAGTGTAGTGGTGCGGAGGGCGCTGCACTGCGCCCTGGTGGAAGGATCACCCGCACGAGGGTGGACGTGGTGTACACCCGTACGGAGCCACCGCTTCCGCGACCGGCTCGCACCCGGTTTCCGCAGTGACACGGGGGTGCGAGGCGGGTATGCGGAGCGGGGCGGGCCCGTCGGACCCGCCCCGCTCCCGAAGAGGCCTAGGCCTCTTCGTCGTTCACCCAGCTCATGAGCTTGCGCAGCTCACGGCCCGTGGTCTCCAGCAGGTGGTCGCTGTCGGCCTTCTTGTACTCGTTGTACTTGGGCAGACCGTTGTGGTACTCGGCCATCCAGGCGTTGGCGAAGGTGCCGTCCTGGATCTCGGTGAGGACCTTCTTCATCTCGGCCTTGGTGGCGTCGGTGATGATCCGCGGGCCGGTGACGTAGTCGCCCCACTCGGCGGTCTCCGAGATGGACCAGCGCATCTTCTCCAGGCCGCCCTCGTACATGAGGTCGACGATGAGCTTCAGCTCGTGCAGGCACTCGAAGTACGCGATCTCCGGCTGGTAGCCGGCCTCGGTCAGCGTCTCGAAACCGGCCTTGACCAGGGCTGCGGTGCCACCGCAGAGGACGGCCTGCTCACCGAAGAGGTCGGTCTCGGTCTCCTCGGTGAAGGTGGTCTTGATGACGCCGGCCCGGGTGCCGCCGATGCCCTTGGCGTACGACAGGGCCAGCTCCAGGCCCTTGCCCGAGGCGTCCTGCTCCACGGCCACGATGCAGGGGACGCCGCGGCCCTCCTCGTACTGGCGGCGGACCAGGTGGCCGGGGCCCTTCGGGGCGACCATGCAGACGTCCACGTTGGCCGGGGGCTTGATGAAGCCGAACCGGATGTTCAGGCCGTGGCCGAAGAACAGCGCGTCGCCGTCCTTGAGGTTGTCCTTGACGGACTCCTCGTAGACCTGGGCCTGGATCGGGTCCGGGACGAGGATCATGATGACGTCGGCCTCGGCGGCGGCCTCGGACGGGGTCACCACGCGCAGGCCCTGCTCCTCGGCCTTGGCCTTGGACTTCGAGCCCTCGTGCAGACCGACGCGGACGTCGACGCCGGAGTCACGGAGCGACAGCGCGTGGGCGTGGCCCTGGCTGCCGTAACCGAGAACCGCGACCTTGCGGCCCTGGATGATGGACAGGTCGGCATCGTCGTCGTAGAACAGCTCGGCCACTGGGTCTTCTCCTTGGTGTGCAGGTGTTGCGTCCCACCGTACGGCGGGGTGCGTCGTATGCGTTGTCGGGTCTCGCCATGCGAGCGGAGCGTGCGGCTCCGCCCGGCTCCGTCCGCTCAGGCCGAGCGGTCGAGGGCGCGCAGGGAGCGGTCGGTGATGGAGCGCGCGCCGCGCCCTATGGCGATGGTGCCGGACTGGACGAGCTCCTTGATGCCGTACTGCTCCAGCATCTTGAGCATCGCCTCCAGCTTGTCGGCCCCTCCGGTCGCCTCGATCGTGACGGCCTCCGGGGAGACGTCGACGGTCTTGGCGCGGAACAGCTGGACGATCTCGACGATCTGGGAGCGGGTCTCGCTGTCGGCGCGGACCTTCACCAGGACGAGCTCCCGCTGGATCGCGGCGGACGGCTCGAGTTCGACGATCTTCAGGACGTTGACCAGCTTGTTGAGCTGCTTGGTCACCTGCTCCAGGGGCAGGCCCTCGACATTCACGACGATGGTGATGCGGGAGATGTCGGGGTGCTCGGTGGTACCGACCGCGAGCGAGTCGATGTTGAAGCCGCGTCGGGAGAACAGGGCGGTGATCCGGGCGAGGACACCGGGCTTGTTCTCGACCAGGACGGAGAGCGTGTGCTTTTCGGACATGGGAGTCGTTCTCTCTCTGTCTCTCAGTCGTCTTCGTTGTCGCCGAAGTCGGGGCGGACGCCGCGCGCGGCCTGGACCTCGTCGTTGGAGGTGCCGGCGGCGACCATCGGCCAGACCATGGCGTCCTCGTGGACGATGAAGTCGATCACGACGGGACGGTCGTTGATGGAGTTGGCCTCTTCGATGACCTTGTCCAGGTCGGCCGGGTCCTCGCAGCGGATGGCGTAGCAGCCCATGGCCTCGGACAGCTTGACGAAGTCCGGGACGCGGGTGCCCTTGGCGGGCCGGCCGTCCGTGTCCGCGCCGGAGTGCAGCACGGTGTTGGAGTAGCGCTGGTTGTAGAAGAGGGTCTGCCACTGGCGGACCATTCCGAGGGCGCCGTTGTTGATGACGGCGACCTTGATCGGGATGTTGTTGAGCGCGCAGGTGGTCAGTTCCTGGTTGGTCATCTGGAAGCAGCCGTCGCCGTCGATCGCCCAGACGGTGCGGTCGGGCGCACCGGCCTTGGCGCCCATGGCGGCCGGGACCGCGTATCCCATCGTCCCGGCGCCGCCGCTGTTGAGCCAGGTGGCGGGCTGCTCGTAGTCGATGAAGTGGGCGGCCCACATCTGGTGCTGGCCGACGCCCGCCGTGAAGATCGTGCCCTCGGGGGCGAGCTTGCCGATGCGCTGGATGACCTGCTGCGGGGAGAGGCTGCCGTCCTCGGGCAGGTCGTAGCCCAGGGGGTAGGTGTCGCGCCAGCGGTTGAGGTCCTTCCACCAGGAGCTGTAGTCGCCGGTGTTGCCCTCGGTGTGCTCGGCCTGGACTGCCTGGACCAGGTCGGCCAGGACCTCGCGGGCGTCGCCCACGATCGGGACGTCGGCCGTGCGGTTCTTGCCGATCTCGGCCGGGTCGATGTCGGCGTGGACGATCTTGGCGTACGGGGCGAAGCTGTCCAGCTTGCCGGTGACGCGGTCGTCGAAGCGGGCGCCGAGGGCGACGATCAGGTCGGCCTTCTGCAGCGCGGTGACGGCGGTGACCGAACCGTGCATGCCCGGCATCCCCACGTGCAGCGGATGGCTGTCGGGGAAGGCGCCGAGCGCCATCAGGGTGGTGGTGACGGGCGCTCCGGTCAGCTCCGCGAGGACCTTCAGCTCGGCGGTGGCGCCGGCCTTGAGGACGCCGCCGCCGACGTAGAGCACGGGGCGCCTGGACTGGGTGATCAGCTTGGCCGCTTCGCGGATCTGCTTGGCGTGCGGCTTGGTGACGGGCCGGTAGCCGGGCAGGTCCTGGGTGGGCGGCCAGCTGAAGGTGGTCCGGGCCTGGAGGGCGTCCTTGGCGATGTCGACGAGGACGGGGCCCGGGCGGCCGGTGGAGGCGATGTGGAAGGCCTCGGCGATGGTGTGCGCGATGTCCTCGGCCTTGGTGACCAGGAAGTTGTGCTTGGTGATCGGCATCGTGATGCCGCAGATGTCGGCTTCCTGGAAGGCGTCGGTGCCGATCGCCTTGGAGGCGACCTGGCCGGTGATCGCGACGAGCGGCACGGAGTCCATGTGCGCGTCGGCGATCGGGGTGACCAGGTTGGTGGCGCCGGGACCCGAGGTGACCATGCAGACGCCGACCTTGCCGGTGGCCTGCGCGTAGCCGGTGGCCGCGTGGCCCGCGCCCTGCTCGTGGCGGACGAGGACGTGGCGGACCTTGGTGGAGTCCATCAGCGGGTCGTAGGCGGGGAGGATGCAGCCGCCGGGGAGGCCGAATACCGTGTCGGCGCCGACTTCCTCGAGAGAGCGGATGAGGGACTGCGCGCCCGTGACGTGCTCAACGGTGACGGACGGCTGTCCGCCGGTACGGGCGCGCGGCTGCGGGTGGTGGGCCCCGGTGGCCTGCTCGGTCATCGGCATTCTCTTCTCGAAGCTGAGGGTTTTCGCGGGTGTTTTGCAGCGTTTTGAGAGGCGTCAGTGCAACAAAAAACCCCTCGTGCCGTGAGGCAAGCGAGGGGAGCGCGCCGGGTGCGGTCCGCAGAGTGTCGTGGAGTGACTCTGCTTCAGCCGACGCGCTTTCCAAGTACGAGAATTCGGGTGCGCATGGCATTGACCCTCTCTCCGGCACGCATGACGTGTCAAGTGGGTGGGACGGGCGTCTCAGCATGTGATCCGGTGAGCAGCGGGATCGCGCCTCCCGCCATCACCGTGCGGGGGCCGGGGACGCCGGGCACGGGGAACTGGCCGCGCACCAGGGCGCGTCGCAGCCGGTACTCGTCCAGCGGGCCGGAGAAGGCCATCCCCTGGCCGTGGGTGCAGCCCATGGCGCGGAGCGCGAGGACCTGCTCGGGGACGTCGACCCCGTCGGCGACGGACTGGAGGCCGAGGTCACAGGCGATCCGGAGCAGCCCGCTGGTGATCTTGTGCAGCCTGGCCGATTCCACCACCCCCTCGACCAGGTTCCGGTCGAGTTTCAGTACGTCGATGGGGAGGCGGCGCAGCGCGTTGATCGCGGCGAAACCGCTGCCGAAGCCGTCGAGGGCGATCCGGACGCCGAGGCGGCGCAGGGCCACGAGGCGCTGCTCCAGATCGTCGAAGGAGATCCGGGGGTCGCTGTCGGCCACCTCGATCATCAGGGCCCCCGAGGGCAGCCCGTGACGGGTCAGCAGCGCCTCGATGGAGCCGAAGGGCAGGGCCTTGTCCATCAGCCGGGTGGCGGACAGGCGTACGGAGACGGCGACGGGGTGTCCGGCCCTGGCCCGGTCGGCGGCCTGCTTCACGGCCTCCTCCAGGAGCCAGCGGCCCAGCTCGGCGGTGCGGTCGTCGTCACCGGTGACCCGGAGGAACTCGGCGGGGGTGAAGAGGATGCCCTGGGCGGAGCGCCAGCGGGCCTGGGCGGCGACGGCGGCGACGGAGCCGCTGGCGAGGTGCACGACCGGCTGGTGCAGCAGCGCGAACTCGCCCTCGCGCAGGGCGGTGCGCAGCCGGGTGGCAAGCTCGGAGCGGCGTACGACATCGGCCTGCATCTGGGGGGCGTACAACTCGACCCGGTCCTTGCCGCCGGCCTTGGCGCGGTACATCGCGAGGTCCGCGTTGCGCATGAGGTCGGTGGGGGTGATCCCGGGCTCGGCGAAGGCGACGCCGATGGAGGCGGCCACCCGGACCTCGCTGGGGCCGATCCGGTAGGGCTGGGAGAGGGTGAGGCGGAGCCGGTCGGCGATCTCGTGGACCTGGTACTCCCGGGCGCCCTGGTCGCGGGTGCCGTCGCCCATGATGAGCGCGGCGAACTCGTCGCCGCCGAGGCGGGCGGCGGTGTCCCCGGCCCGGACGGACTCCTGGAGGCGGCGGGCGGCCTGGATGAGCAGTTCGTCGCCCGCCTGGTGGCCGATGGTGTCGTTGACCGCCTTGAAGCCGTCGAGGTCGATGAAGAGCACGGCGGTGCCGGAGTCGCCGGCGCGGCGGCCGGTGAGCGCCTGGCGGACCCGGGAGGTGAACAGGGCCCGGTTGGGCAGGTCGGTGAGCGGGTCGTGCTCGGCGTTGTGCTGCAACTGGGCCTGGAGCCTGACGCGTTCGGTGACGTCCCGGCTGTTGAGGAGGAGCCCGCCCTGGTGCCGGTTGACGGTGGACTCGGCGTGCAGCCAGTCGCCGGTGCCGGAGCGGAAGCGGCACTCGATGCGGGTGGTGGGCTCCTCGTGGGGCGGGGCGGCGAGGAAGCGCCGCACCTCGTGGACGACCCGGCCGAGGTCGTCGGGGTGGATGATCGAGGAGAGCTCGGCGCCGACGAGGTCCTCCGCGTCGCGCCCGTAGACCCCGGCGGCGGCGGGGCTGACGTAGCGCAGGGTGCCGCTGGGGGCGGCGATCATGATGACGTCGCTGGAGCCCTGCACCAGGGAGCGGAAGTGGTTCTCCTTCTGGGCCAGCTCCTGGGTGAGGGCGATGTTGTCCAGCAGCATGATCCCCTGCCGGACGACCAGCGCGAGGACGACCGTGCAGCCGGTGAAGATGACCACCCGGTCCACCCGGCGGCCCTCGACCACGTTGTACAGGATGCCGAGCGTGCAGACGGCGGCGGCGAGATACGGGGTGAGCGCGGCCAGCGATCCGGCGATCGGGCGGCTCATGGTGCGCGGCGGGCCCGGGCGGTCGGTGCCGGCCGTCCGGCTCCGCACCCCCCAGGGGGCGTAGGCGAGGAGCAGCGAGCCGGCGAACCAGCCGGCGTCCAGCAACTGGCCCGAGTGGTAGGTGGAGCGCAGCAGCGGTGAGGTGAAGACCGCGTCGCACAGGACGGTCAGCGCCAGGGCGGCGATCGCGGTGTTGACCGCGGAGCGGTTGGCCCCGGAGCGGCGGAAGTGCAGCGCGAGCACCATGGAGACGAGCACGATGTCCAGCAGCGGGTAGGCCAGCGAGAGTGCCGCCGGGCCGACGCTGGCGTCCTGGACGCCCGCCATGTGCGCGGCGTGGGCCAGGGCGAGGCTCCAGGCGAGGGTCAGCAGGGAGCCGCCGATCAGCCAGGCGTCCAGGGCCAGGCAGACCCAGCCGGCCCGGGTGACCGGGCGCTTGGCGAGCACGAGGAGCCCGACGATGGCGGGCGGCGCGAAGCAGAGGAAGAAGGCGTCGGCCGCCGACGGGGTGGGCACGGGGACGCCGAGCACCACCTCGTACCACCCCCAGACGGCGTTGCCGCAGGCGGCCATCAGCGAGGAGACCGAGAACAGCAGCCAGGCGGGCCGCAGCCGCCCGGCGCTCACCCGGGCGTAGAGGAAGCAGGAGACTGCGGCGACCAGCGCCGCCGCGGCGAGGCCGAAGTCACCCATGACGCGGGCCAGTTGCGGTGAGCCCCAGCCGACGGCCGCCCCGATGCCGTATCCGGCGCAGACGGTGCCGAGCAGGATCCGGGCCCGCAGCCCCGAGAAGCCCGTGGCGGAGTGCGGCGAGAGCCAGGCCCCCAGGGCGCTCACCGGAGGGCTCCCCTGCCCGGTCCCGGCCGCCGCCCCGGGGGGAATTCCGGCCACCCGCGACCGCCGCTCGCGGGCGGCGCCGATGGCAGCCGCGCTCCGCTCCGCGGCCTCGGATCGTCTCTCCATGGCCAGCACATCGCCCGTCGCCCCCTCGCGTTCCGATGCTCCCCCCGCGCCGCCCCTGCCACGGCGCAGCCCTCCGGTGCGGACGATACACCAGGTTCGTCACTCAGGGCCATAGCTTCTCTACGCTCCGTGACGAAACGCGAGGTGGGCGGCACTGTGCGCATGCGGATCACGCCTCGGCGTGACCGCTCGGAGCCCCTCAGCCGGTGGTGCTGACGACGTTCACGAGCGGCTCCCCGGCGGCGAACCGGGTGAGCTGTGCGGCCAGCAGCCGCTTGGCGCGCGGTTCGAACGCCGAGGTGCTGCCGCCCACATGAGGCGTGATCAAGACATTCGGAGCATGCCAGAGAGGATGGCCGGACGGCAGCGGTTCCGGGTCGGTCACGTCGAGTGCGGCCCGCAGCCGTCCGGATCCCAGTTCGGCCAACAGGGCCTCGGTGTCCACGACTCCGCCCCGGGCGACGTTGACGAGGAGCGCCCCGTCCGGCATCGCCGCGAGGAAGTCGGCGTCCACCAGCCCTTGCGTGGAGGGGTTCAGCGGGGTGGAGAGGACGACGACGTCGGCGGCGGGCAGCAGGGCCGGGAGGTCGTCGAGTGTGTGTACGGGGCCGCGCTCGGTGGTCCGGGCGGAGCGCGCGACGCGTGCGACCCGCGCGCACTCGAAGGGCGCGAGCCGGTCCTCGATGGCCGCGCCGATGGAGCCGTACCCCACGATGAGAACGGACTTGTCGGCGAGCGCCGGGTAGAACCCGGACCGCCACTCCTCGTTGTCCTGACCGTGGACGAAGCCGGGGATGTCGCGCAGGGAGGCCAGGATCAGGGCGAGCGTCAGCTCCGCCGTGGACGCCTCGTGGACCCCCTTGGCGTTGCAGAGGCGTACGCCGGCGTGCAACAGGCCTAGTCCGGGCTCCACATGGTCGATGCCCGCCGAGAGTGTCTGTACGACCTGGACGGCGCTCATGGCGCCCATCGGCCGGACGGCGATCTCGGAACCCTTCATATAGGGGACGACGTAGTACACACAGTGCGCGGGGTCCCCGGGATACTCCTCACCCCCGTCCCAGAAGAGGTAGTCGAGGCCTTCGGGGAGCCCCTCGATCTCCTCGGCCGGAAAAGGCAGCCATACATCGGCACGCGTCGCGCCGGCAGTCGTCGCAGTCATGGTCTGGAGGCTATGCGACGGGTGTGCGAGCGCTCCAGCACGGCTGATCGAAGTGGCGGCCGGGCCAGAGGTTAGTTTGGGGGTGCGGTACGGCCCCGTGACCGCGGGAACGAAGAAAGGCCAGGGGAGTTGGAGCGCAGGACTATCGGGGCGTCGGGGCTCGCCGTGGGCGCGGTCGGTCTGGGCTGTATGCCGATGAGCTGGGGATACAGCGCGTCGCAGCAGCGCGGTGACCGGTCGGTGCGCACCGTGCACGCGGCACTCGACGCCGGTGTCCGGCTGCTCGACACCGCCGACATGTACGGGCCGTTCACCAATGAGCTCCTGGTGGGCCGGGCGCTGAAGGGGCGCCGCTCCGAGGCGTTCCTCTCCACCAAGTGCGGGCTCCTGGTGGGTGATCAGCACATCGTGGCCAACGGGCGCCCCGGTTACGTACGCCGGGCCTGCGACGCCTCGCTGCGGCGCCTCCAGACCGAGGTGATCGACCTCTACCAGCTGCACCGGGCCGACCCCGAGGTGCCGGTGGAGGAGACCTGGGGGCGATGGCGGAGCTGGTGACGGCGGGCAAGGTGCGGTCGCTGGGGCTGTGCGCGGTGGGAGCGCGCGCTCCGCGCCGGTCGGGCGCCGGGACGCATGCGGGAACGATCCGGCAGCTGGAGCGGATCCAGCAGGTCTTCCCGGTCAGCGCGGTCGAGGCGGAGCTGTCGGTGTGGTCGCCGGAGGCGCTGGCGGAGCTGCTGCCCTGGTGTGCGGCGCGCGGGGTCGGGGTACTCGCCGCGATGCCGCTGGGCAGCGGCTATCTGACCGGGACGCTGAAGCCGGGGCAGGGGTTCGAGCCCGAGGACCTGCGGGCCCGGCACCCCCGGTTCACGGCCGAGATGATGGCCGCGAACCAGCCGGTGGTGGCCGGGCTGCGGCGGATCGCGGAGCGGCGCGGCGCGAGCGTGGCCCAGGTGGCGCTGGCGTGGGTGCTGCGGCAGGGGCCGCATGTGGTGGCGGTGCCGGGGACGAAGCGTGAGAAGTGGGCGGTGGAGAACGCGCGGGCGGCGGAGGTGGAGCTGGACGCGGCGGATCTGGCGGAGATCGCCGCGCTGCCCGGGGCGCGCGGGTCCTGGGACTGAGGCCGCGCGCCCGGCGCGAGGTGGCGGGAGAATGGGCCGCACCGGGAACTTTGAGCGGGTCCACGAGGTAGGAACAGGTAGGGCGAAGAGCCAGTCGGGCAGCCGTCGAAAGGATCGGTCCAGTGCGCGGTGCTGTGTTCGGATCAGTTCAGTCCCCCGCGGTGCGCAGGGGGTGGTGGCCGCGCTGGCGACGGCCTCGCTGGTCCTCTCCGCCGCGTGCTCCACGGGCGGGGAGGAGGGTGCGTCCGGTACGGGCGCCGCCTCGCCGACCGCCTCGCAGAGCTCCGGCACCCCGTCACCGGGCGCGTCGGCCGACCTGCCGCCCGCCAAGGGCTCGGCGAAGGTCGTCTCGACGCTGACCGAGGGGCTGAAGTCACCGTGGGGGCTGACCGCCCTGCCGGGCGGTGACCTGCTGGTCGCCTCGCGTGACGAGGGGACGGTCCACCGCATCGACGGCGAGAGCGGGAAGCAGACCCTGCTCGGCTCGGTGCCCGGGGTCTCCCCGGCGGGCGAGGGCGGTCTGCTGGGGCTCGCGGTCCCCTCGACGTTCGCGGCGGACGGCTGGGTGTACGCCTACCTCACCACCACGTCGGACAACCGGATCGTCCGCATGAGCTACGACGAGAAGCGCCCGGCCGGACAGCAGCTCGGCGCCCCGGACACCATCCTGCGCGGCATCCCCAAGGGCAACATCCACAACGGCGGCCGGATCGCGTTCGGCCCGGACAAGATGCTGTACGCGGGCACCGGCGAGACCGGGGACACCGGGCTCGCCCAGGACAAGGAGTCGTTGGCGGGCAAGATCCTTCGGATGACCCCCGACGGGGAGCCGGTCCACGGCAACCCGGAGGCGGACTCGGTGGTGTATTCGTACGGGCACCGCAATGTGCAGGGGCTCGCCTGGGACGCGCGGAAGCGGCTCTGGGCGGCCGAGTTCGGCCAGAACACCTGGGACGAGCTCAACCTGATCGAGCCCGGCGGCAACTACGGGTGGCCCGAGGCGGAGGGCGAGGAGGGCAAGGACGGGTTCATCGACCCGGTGGCCCAGTGGAAGACCTCCGAGGCCTCGCCGAGCGGTATCGCGTACGCCGCGGGCTCCGTCTGGATGGCCGGGTTGCGCGGTGAGCGGCTCTGGCGCATCCCGCTCTCCGGCGACTCGGGGAAGGAACCATTGGCCGACCCCCAGTCGTTCCTGGATGAGAAGCACGGCCGGCTGCGCACCGTGGTGAGCGCGGGCGGCGACCGGCTCTGGCTGGTCACCAGCAACACGGACGGCCGGGGCGGGCCGAAGCCCGGGGACGACCGGATCCTGCTGGTCGAAGTGGAGTAGACGCCCAGTCGCACCACCCGCGCACCATGCCGGAGGGAGCACGACCGTGTTCAATTTCTTCGAGGAGCTCTTCGCCCCGGGGCGCAAGCACGGCGCCGACGAGCAGAAGCGGCTGGAGCTGAGCCGGGTGGATGTCGCCGCCGGCGATCCGGGCCGTGGCCCGATAGACCTCACCTCCGGCAAGGTGACCGTCCGCGCCCCGGAGGGGGAGCCGGCCGCCGGCGGGGACCGCGAGCGCCACATGCGGGAGGCACCCTTGGAGCAGGACGCCGTGCTCGCCCCGCGCACCCGTCTCGTCACGGAGCCGGTGGGCGGCCGGGAGGCCCGGGGCGACGGGGACGACGGTCGCGACGGGCCGCCCGGGCGCTGATGAGCAGGGGTTACGTCGTCGGGTAGAGGCGGAGCCGGTGGGCGAGGGACACCGCCTCGCCCCGCCTGGAGACGCCGAGTTCGGCCCGGGGCTGCGGCCGCATCGGGCGAGTGCCGCATCTTGCCCGGGCGGGGCCTTGGACGCGCGGGCCGGATGCCTTGGCGCCGCGTAGCCGGGGCTCAGCCCGCCGGTGTGCCCGCGACCGGCAGGGAGAGGAACAGGTCGAAGTACATGCCCACGGAGATCAGTACGCCGAGGGTGCCGAGGGCGACCCCGGCCAGCGCGACCGCCCGGATCCAGGCGGGCTGCGGCCGGGTGGCGGGGGTGCCGAAGGCGGGGCGGACCAGGACGAAGACGCCGACGAGCAGGGCCAGCACCGCGAAGAGGCCGTTGACCAGGGCGGTGGTGTGCCAGGCGTCCCCGTAGATCGCGGAGATCTGCTGGGCCGCGCTGGAGCCGCCGGCGGTCTGGATCTGGCCCATCAGGGTCTCGCGCTCGGCGGCGACCCGGCCGGACCAGGCGCCGGTCAGGGCGACGATGCCGAGGGCGGCGGAGACGACGGCCGTGGCGCCCGCGCCGACGCCGTGACGGGCCTCGGTGAAGGCGTCGGGCTCCAGGTCGTCGTCCTCGTCCTCGTCGACGGCTTCGGCGCCCGGCACACCGCCCACGGCCGCGTCCTGCGTGATCGCGGTGTCGGCGGTGGCCTCCGGCGGCACGGCGGCAGCGGTGGTCTCCTCCGTGACGGCGGCGGCGTCGGTGTCCGTCCCGGGGTCGTCGGCCGTCGTGGCCGTCTTCGTGATGTCGGTCGTCCTGGAGGGGGTGGTGTTCATGTGCCGCACGCTAGGGGTCCCGGATGAGAACCCCCTTAACGCGGCGGCTCAGCGTCCCGTGCGGGCCCGCCATTCCGGGGCCAGCACGGACCAGATCTCCGAGTCGTGGCGTACGCCCCGGTAGAGGTAGTTCTGCCGCAGCACCCCGTCGCGGGTCATGCCGAGCCGCTTGGCCACCGCGATGGAGCGGGTGTTGGCGGCGGAGGCGTCCCACTCGACGCGGTGCATGCCGCGCTCGTACACCGCCCAGTCGATCAGGTGCTCGGCGGCACGGGTGATCAGGCCCCGGCCCTGGGCCGCGGGCTCCAGCCAGACGCCGATCTCGCAGTTGCCCTGGGCCGCGTCGAAGATCCGGAACAGGACCCCGCCGACGAGCGTGCCCTCCAGCCAGATGCCGAAGAGCCGTCCGGTGTCCGCCGCCTGCTTGTCCGCGTACCGCTGGAGCAGGGCGCGCGCCGAGTCCAGGTCGGTGGCGGCGGAGGCGAACGGGATCCACGGGTCGACCAGCTCCCGGGCCCGGTCCATATGGGCGAGGAACTCCTCGGCCCGCCAGACCTCCAGCGGGCGCAGCTCCGCCCGGCCACCGCCCAGGTCGTCACCCAGGGATAGGGCGAACATCGTGCTCCTCCTCTGCCGCCGCGGCGTCCTCCTCCGTGACGCGCGCACCCGGGATCTTCGCACGGTCCACCGCGCAGTCGGGCGGCTCGATGCTGATCCGGGGCAGCCGGCGCTCCAGCCAGCCCGGCAGCCACCAGTTGGCGCCGCCGAGCATGTGCATCAGGGCGGGGACCAGCAGGGTGCGCAGGACGAAGGCGTCCAGGGCGACGGCGGTGGCGAGCGCGATGCCGAACATGGCGATCACCCGGTCGCCGCTGAGCACGAAGGCGAGGAAGACGGAGATCATGATCACGGCGGCGGAGTTGATCACCCGGCTGGTCTCGGCGAGGCCGACCCGGACCGAGCGCCGGTTGTCGCCGGTCTCCAGCCACTCCTCGTACATCCGGCCGACCAGGAAGACCTGGTAGTCCATGGAGAGGCCGAAGAGGACCGAGACCATGATCACGGGGAGGAAGGGTTCGATGGGCCCGGCGCTGCCGAGCCCGAGCAGCTCGCTCCCCCAGCCCCACTGGAAGACGGCGACGACGACGCCGAAGGAGGAGGCGACGGCGGCCACGTTCATCACGGCGGCCTTGACCGGGATGCCGATGGAGCGGAAGGCCAGCAGGAGGAGCAGGCAGCCGAGGCCGATGACGACCCCGACGAAGAGGGGCAGCTTGCCGACGATGATCTCGGCGAAGTCGTCGTAGCTCGCCGTCACCCCGCCGACGTACGTCTCCAGCGAGCTGGTGTCCTTCACCGGCGGGAGCACGTCCTGCCGGATGCGGTCGACCAGCTCGCTGGTCTGCCGCGACTGGGGCGAGGAGTCGGGGACGACGGTGAGGAAGGCGGTGTCGCCGCCGCTGTTGTACGTGAGCGGGCTGACCGAGGCGACGCCTTCGGTGGTACGGAGCTTCTCGGGCAGTGAGTCCAGTGCGAGCCGGTCGTCGGCGCCGTCCAGCTGGGCGGCGATGGTGAGGGGGCCGTTGACGCCGGGGCCGAAGCCGTCGGAGAGCAGGTCGTAGGCCTGCCGGGTGGTCGCGGTGGCCGGGTTGTTGCCCTGGTCGGAGGTGCCGAGGTGGAGACCGAGGGCGGGCAGGGCGAGGACGGTCATGACGACGGCCGCGATCCCGCCGAGCAGCTTGGGGTGGCGCTCCACGAAGGCGGACCAGCGGGCGGCGAAGCCGGTGGGCAGCTCGGGGCGCGGCCCGTGTTCGGCGAGCCGGCGGCGTTCGCGGCGGCTGAGGGCCCGCATCCCTATCCGGGAGAGCAGGGCGGGCAGCAGGGTGACGGAGGCGGCCACGGTGAGGACGACGGTGAGCGAGGCGGCGATGGCGACGCCGTTGAGGAAGCTGAGCCGCAGGATCAGCATGCCGAGCAGCGCGATGCAGACGGTGGCCCCGGCGAAGACCACCGCGCGTCCGGTGGTGGTGACGGCGTTCTGGGCGGCTTCGTCGACGGACATCCCGCGCCGGAGCCCTCGGCGGTGCCGGGTGACGATGAAGAGGGCGTAGTCGATGCCGACGCCGAGCCCGATGAGCATGCCGAGCATCGGGGCGAAGTCCGCCACGGTCATCACATGGCCGAGCAGCACGATGCCCGCGTAGGCGGTGCCCACGGAGACCAGGGCGGTGGCGATGGGCAGCAGGCTGGCGGCGAGCGAGCCGAAGGCGAGGAAGAGGACCACGGCCGCGACGACCACACCGATCGCCTCGGCGACATGGACGGAGGGCGCCTCGGTGAGGGCGACGGCGGTGCCGCCCAGTTCGACCTGGAGCCCGTCCCCCTCGGCGCCCTTCGCGGTGTCCACGAGGGCTTGGGCCTGGGAGACGGGGATCTCGTCGGCGGGGCGGTCGAAGGTGACCGTGGCGTAGGCGGTGCGGCCGTCCTCGCTGATCCGGCCGGTGCCCTCGGCGCCGTACGGGCCGGTGACCGCGCCGACGCCGGGCAGGGCGTCGATGGCGTGGAGGGTGCGGGTCACCGCCTGTTCGACGTCGGCGTCCCGGACCGTGGAGCCGGTGGTGTGCCAGACCACGGTGTCGGTGTCGCCGCCGAGGTCGGTGAAGCCGCGCGAGAGCAGCTCGGTGGCCCGGCCGGACTCCGTACCGGGCACCTCGTAGTCGTTGGAGTACGCGGAACCCGCGAACCCCGCCGCGGCGGCCGTGCCGCCGAGGGCGGCGAGCCAGATGAGGACGGCGAGCAGACGGTGCTTGATGCACCAGCGGGCGATGGCGGCCAACGGACGGGCTCCCTGCGGGTTCGTGGACCTTTACCAGCAGATGGATGGATCTGCCCGTAAACGTCACATGACCTGAGACCGCCACTCTCTCAGCAGAAACTGATCCTTTGCCCGTTTCGTGGCCATGGTCACAGGGGTTGATCTCCTCCCTGCACAGGACGGACCACCCCGGTGACCTGCCGTGAACGCCTCAGCCGGAGACGCTCGCCCGGCCGTTCTCGATGTGCCCCATGAGCCGCCGCCGGAAGCCGTCCTCCCCCTCCGCCGTGACGGCGAGGTCGTACCAGCCGTGGGCGTCCGCCGCCGAGTGCACGACCGTACGGCTGCGGCCCGGCTTGACCGTGACGCGGCGGGTCCAGTCCCGCAGGTCGTCCTCGTCGACGTAGCCGAGCGGCCGGACCAGGAAGGTCAGCGGGCGGCGGCCGGTGTTGCGCAGGGTGAGGTGGAGATCGCGGTCGCGGGTGTCGATCCGGGTGGCGACCTCGGCACCGCCCCGGGCCGGCCCGGCGAACTCGCGCCGGAAGCCGTTCGGCCCGGTGACCGTGAAGCGGTACGTCTCCCCCGCCGGCGGCACGGTCCAGTGCCCCGAACCGCGTACGTCCTGGTGTTGCGGAGCCGCGAACTCACCGGCGTACGGATAGAGCGTGAAGTGCGCCGAGGACCGGCCGCTGTTCGCCAGCTCCACCCGCAGCGCGCCACCGGCTGCCCGCCTGACCTGGGCGTCCGGCTGGTACGGGAGCGGGCGTGCCGGGCGTGCGCCGGGCTCCTGCTCGGGGAGGTGCTGGACCGAAGGGGGCCTCGGCTGCCAGCGGCCGGTGAGCGGCGGGATCGCCCCGGGCACCTGGACGGCGGGCTGCCTGCGGGCCCGGGTGAAGTCGAAGGCGGAGGTGAGGTCGCCGGTGACGCGGCGCCGCCAGTCGCTGATGTTGGGCTCCTTCACGCCGGTCCACCGCTCCAGGAAGCGGATGACGGAGGTGTGGTCGAAGACCTCGGAGCAGACGTACCCGCCGACGGTCCACGGCGAGACGACGAGCAGCGGCACCCGGATGCCGAGGCCGGTCGGGCGGCCCTCCCACTGCTCGCCGGTCACCTCGGGGGGTGCGACGGGCGGCGGGACGTGGTCGAAGAAGCCGTCGTTCTCGTCGTAGTTGATCAGTACGGCGGTGTGGCGCCAGACGTCCGGATGCTTGCCGAGCGCGTCGAGGATCTTGTAGACGATGGTGGCGCTGTGCACCGGCGAGGAGACGCTCGGGTGCTCGGAGTCGATCGCCGAGGGCACCAGGTAGGAGACCTCCGGCAGTGTCCCGGCCGCCACGTCCTTGGCGAACTCGTCGGCCAGCGTCCCCGTCGGGACCCGGCGCAGCCCACGCTCGAAGAGGCTCCGCTCCTGCTTCGTGAGGGTCGCGACGCCTTCCTCCAGCAGCCCGAGGAGCCGGGTGCGCTCGGCCTCGGAGGCGCCGCGGACCTTGGCGTAGAAGGCTTCCATGTACGTGGGGCCGCCGGTCCTGGCCAACGCCTTGCGGGCGATGGCCTTGAAGGTGGCGTAGAACTCGATCTGGTTGTCGGTGAAGTTCTCCCACTCCGTGTACGTCCGCCAGCTGCGGCCCGCCTTCTCCAGCCGCTCGGCGTAGGTGGACCAGTCGTAGCCGGGGTGGCTGCCCTCGCTGTACGCGTCGTTGCCGACGGCCCGCTTCCCGTTCGGCTCGAAGCCGGTCCTGCCGCTCCACAGGTGGTTGCGGTTGGGGCTGGTGGAGGTGTGGATGGAGGAGTGGTAGGCGTCGCAGACGGTGAAGGTGTCGGCCAGCTCGTAGTGGAGCGGGATGTCACGGCGGTCGTAGTACGCCATCGTCGCGGCGGTCTTGGCGCTGATCCAGCCGTTCATCCAGCCGCCGCCCCAGGCCTTGGCGCCGCCGTTCCAGGAGTGGTCGAGGGCGCCGATGTACTGGAGGTCCTTCTTCTGCTCCTCGGCCGCGCCGCGCACGGGGAACGGCAGCACGGTGGTGCCGGAGGGGCCGGGCTGCTCGAAGACGGTCCCGCCGGTGGGCAGGTCGATGGCGTTGCGGTCGCCGAAGCCGCGTACGCCGCGCAGGGAGCCGAAGTAGTGGTCGAAGGAGCGGTTCTCCTGCATGAGGATCACCACGTGCTTGATGGCTCCGAGCCCTCCGCCCCCGGACCCCGCGTGGGCGGGCTGCGCGGCGATGGCTGCCTGGAGCGACGGCGGCAGGAACGATCCGGCCGCAGCGGCGCCGAGCGCGCCCCCGCCGAGGGCGAAGAGCCGCCGCCGTGACATGTCCGTGGTCAAAAGAGCCTCCCGTATTCGATGGTTACAGCCGGGAAGCTAGTCAGGTCAGGTGGCGGCGGGAAGGACTGCGTACGGCCCGGTGGTGAACGTCCAAGAGGCCGTACGAGAAGTCCAACCGGCTTTCCGGGTGGTCGCCTACACCCCGATGAGGTGCAGCGACCCCCAGAGCGCGAGGGTCGAGGCGAGCAGCGTCACCGGTACGGTCGCCAGTCCCAGCCGGGTGAAGTGGCCGAGCTCCGGGGCGTCGCCGTGGGCGTGCAGGATGCGACGCCAGAGGAGGGTGGCGAGGGAACCGACGTACGTGAGGTTGGGGCCGATGTTCACACCGATCAGGGCGGCGAGCAGCAGTCCGGGGCCGGCCGACGCGACGATCGGGAGCAGGGCCAGGATCGCGGGCAGGTTGTTGATCAGGTTGGCCAGCAGCGCCGCGACCACGGCCACGCCGAGCAGGGCGGGAAGCGTGTCGCCCTCGGGCAGGAGGGCGGCGATCCCGTCGCCGAGGCCGTTGTCGACGACCGCCTTGACGACGACGCCCAGCGCGAGGACGAAGAGGCAGAACAGCGGGTTGGCCGAGCGGACGAGCCCGACGGGCGTGGTCTCCCGCTTGAGGAGGGCCCGTACGGCGAGCACGGCCGCTCCCGCGAGCGCCGCCCACAGCGGCTCGAACCCGGCGAACGAGGTGACGACGAACCCGGCCAGCGTCAGCGCCAGCACGACGAGCGTGAAGACGGGCACCGGGGTGCGCTCGGCGTCGGGATCCGGCGCGTGCGCCCCGGCGGCCAGGTCGGCCTTGAACGCGCGGCGGAACACCGCGTACTCCACGGCGATCGCGGCGAGCCACGGCAGCGCCATCAGCGCGGCGAACCGGGTGAAGGAGAGACCGCTCGCGGTGAACGCCAGGAGGTTGGTGAGGTTGGAGACGGGGAGCAGGAGCGAGGCGGAGTTGGCGAGGTGCGCGCAGGCGTAGACGTACGGGCGCGGCCGCGCACCGACCCGGGCGGCGGTGGCGAGGACGACCGGGGTGAGCAGGACCACGGTGGCGTCCAGGCTGAGGACGGCGGTGATGAGCGAGGCGACGACGAAGACCCCGCCGAGCAGCGGCCGGGTCTGCCCCCGGCAGGCGCGCGCCACCAGATCCCCGGCAGCCCGGAACAGCCCCTCGTCCGCGCAGAGCTGGGCCAGCACGAGGATCGCGGCGAGGAACCCGACGACGGGGAGCAGCTCGCCGACCTGTTCCCGGGCCTCGGGCCAGGACACCGCGCCGAGCGCCACCACCAGGACGGCGGCGGGCACGGCCGCGGTCGCCTCCGGCAGGCCCCGGGGGCGCAGCACGGCGAAGGCGAGGACGCCCAGGAGGAGGGCGAAGGAGACGAGCTCGGCGGTGACGGTGTTCAGGGCGGTCTCTCAGGGCGAGGATTCACGGATGAAGGGGCGGTGCGCCCGCGCGTAGGTGAGTACGTACGGGTGCACCGCCCCTTCGGGGACGGTCAGGGCGTCAGCCCTCGCCTCCCAGCTTCTGAAGGATCAGCTCGCGCACGCGCGCAGCGTCCGCCTGGCCCCGGGTGGCCTTCATGACCGCGCCGACGAGCGCGCCGGCCGCCGCGACCTTGCCACCACGGATCTTGTCCGCGATGGCCGCGTTGCCCGCGATGGCCTCGTCCACGGCCGTGGAGAGCGCGCCCTCGTCCGAGACGACCTTCAGGCCGCGCTTCTCGACGACCGCGTCCGGGTCGCCCTCGCCCGCGAGGACGCCCTCGATGACCTGGCGGGCCAGCTTGTCGTTGAGGTCGCCCGCCGCGACGAGCGCGGCCACCCGGGCGACCTGCGCCGGGGTGATCGGCAGCTCGTCCAGACCGCGGCCGGTCTCGTTGGCGTTGCGGGCCAGCTCGCCCATCCACCACTTGCGGGCCTGGTCCGCCGGAGCGCCCGCCTCGATCGTGGCGACGATCAGCTCGACCGCGCCCGCGTTGAGGATGGACTGCATGTCGTGCTCGTTGACCCCCCACTCCTCCTTGAGCCGGGCGCGCCTCAGCCGGGGCAGCTCGGGGAGGCCCTTGCGGAGCTCCTCGACCCAGTCGCGGGCGGGTGCCACGGGCACCAGGTCCGGCTCGGGGAAGTAGCGGTAGTCCTCGGCGTTGTCCTTGATGCGGCCGGCCGTGGTGGAGCCGTCCTCCTCGTGGAAGTGCCGGGTCTCCTGCACGATCGTGCCGCCCGAGGAGAGCACGGCGGCGTGCCGCTGGATCTCGAAGCGCGCGGCCCTCTCGACGGAACGCAGCGAGTTCACGTTCTTCGTCTCGGAGCGCGTACCGAACGTCTCGGTGCCGTTGGGGCGCAGCGACAGGTTGACGTCGCAGCGCATCTGGCCCATCTCCATGCGCGCCTCGGAGACGCCGAGGGCCTTGATCAGCTCGCGGAGCTCGGCGACGTACGCCTTGGCGACCTCGGGGGCGCGGGCGCCCGCGCCCTCGATCGGCTTGGTGACGATCTCGATGAGCGGGATACCGGCCCGGTTGTAGTCCAGCAGCGAGTGGGACGCGCCGTGGATACGGCCCGTGGCACCGCCGACATGCGTCGACTTGCCGGTGTCCTCCTCCATGTGGGCGCGTTCGATCTGCACCCGGAAGATCTCGCCGTCCTCCAGCTGGACGTCCAGATAGCCGTCGAAGGCGATCGGCTCGTCGTACTGGGAGGTCTGGAAGTTCTTCGGCATGTCCGGATAGAAGTAGTTCTTCCGGGCGAAGCGGCACCACTCGGCGATCTCGCAGTTGAGCGCGAGGCCGATCTTGATGGCCGACTCCACGCCGATCTCGTTGACGACCGGCAGCGCGCCGGGCAGTCCGAGACAGACCGGGCAGGTCTGGGAGTTGGCGTCCTGCTTCAGCTCCGTGGAGCAGCCGCAGAACATCTTGGTCTTGGTGCCGAGTTCGACATGGACTTCGAGGCCCATGACGGGGTCGTAGGACGCGAGCGCGTCCTCGTACGACACCAGGTCGGTGACAGTCACGGTGAAACTTTCCCTCTCAGCCCAGCAGGACGTCGTCGTCGCCGAGACGCTTCAGTTCGCGATAGAGGATCGCGAGTCCGGTGACGATGGCGGCCGCGGAGACCGCCGCGTCGATGAGGCGCAGCACGTCGTTGTCCTGGCGGGCGAGCTTCGCCTGCTTGGCGATGCTGATCGCGCCGAACGCGGTACTGCCGAGCGAGACGTACAGCCCGGTCTTGGACTTCTTGAAGTTACTGGCCTTCTTTGCCATGGCACTCACAGCGACGGAGCCTCCTCAAGCAGCGGGTGCCCCCACTTTTCCACGAAGGCGGCCTCTACGGCCGCTCCGACCTTGTAGAGCCGGTCGTCCTTCATGGCGGGGGCGATGATCTGCAGTCCGACCGGCAGCCCGTCCTCCGGCGCCAGGCCGCAGGGGAGCGACATGGCCGAGTTGCCTGCCAGGTTGGTGGGAATGGTGCACAGGTCCGCGAGGTACATCGCCATCGGGTCGTCGGCGCGCTCTCCGATCGGGAAGGCCGTGGTCGGGGTCGTCGGGGAGACGATCACGTCGACCTGCTCGAAGGCCTTCTCGAAGTCCTGGGTGATGAGGGTGCGGACCTTCTGGGCCGAGCCGTAGTACGCGTCGTAGTAGCCGGAGCTGAGCGCGTACGTCCCCAGGATGATGCGGCGCTTGACCTCGTCGCCGAAGCCGGCCTCGCGGGTGAGGGCGGTGACCTCCTCGGCCGACTTCGTGCCGTCGTCGCCGACCCGCAGGCCGTAGCGCATGGCGTCGAAGCGGGCGAGGTTCGAGGAGCACTCGGAGGGCGCGATCAGGTAGTACGCGGAGAGCGCCAGGTCGAAGGACGGGCAGTCCAACTCGACGATGTCCGCGCCGAGCGACTTCAGCAGGCCGACCGACTCGTCGAAGCGCTGGAGGACGCCCGCCTGGTAGCCCTCGCCGCGGAACTGCTTGACGACGCCGACGCGCATGCCCTGGACGGAGCCGTTGCGGGCGGCCTCGACGACCGGCGGGACCGGGGCGTCGATGGAGGTCGAGTCCAGCGGGTCGTGCCCGGCGATCGCCTCGTGGAGCAGCGCCGCGTCCAGGACCGTACGGGCGCAGGGCCCGCCCTGGTCGAGGGAGGACGAGAAGGCGACCATGCCGTAGCGGGAGACACCGCCGTAGGTGGGCTTGACGCCGACCGTGCCGGTGACGGCCGCGGGCTGGCGGATGGAGCCGCCGGTGTCCGTGCCGATGGCGAGCGGGGCCTCGTAGGAGGCGAGGGCGGCGGAGGAGCCGCCGCCGGAGCCGCCGGGGATGCGGGTGAGGTCCCACGGGTTGCCGGTGGGGCCGTAGGCGCTGTTCTCGGTGGAGGACCCCATGGCGAACTCGTCCATGTTGGTCTTGCCGAGGATGACGACGTCGGCGGCGCGCAGCCTCTGCGTGAGCGTGGCGTCGTACGGCGGGACCCAGCCCTCAAGGATCTTGGAACCGACGGTGGTCGGCATGTCCTTGGTGGTGAAGATGTCCTTCAGCGCGAGCGGGACGCCGGCCAGCGGGCCGAGCTTCTCGCCCGCCTCGCGCTTGGCGTCCACGGCACGGGCCTGGGCGAGCGCGCCCTCGCGGTCGATGTGCAGGAAGGCGTGGACCTTCTCGTCGACGGCGTCGATCCGGGCCAGGTGGGCCTCGGTGACCTCGACGGCCGTGAGCTCGCCGGAGGCGATCTTCGCGGCGATCTCGGCCGCGGTGAGCTTGATGATGGTGCTGATGTCCGTCATGGCGGTTAGTCCTCCCCCAGGATCTGCGGCACCTTGAAACGCTGCTGCTCCTGGGCCGGGGCGCCGGAGAGCGCCTGCGCGGGGGTGAGCGACGGACGGACCTCGTCCGCGCGCATGACGTTGGTCAGCGGCAGCGGGTGGGAGGTCGGCGGTACGTCTTGGTCGGCGACCTCGGAGACGCGGGCGACCGCGCCGATGATGTCGTCGAGTTGACCGGCGAAGTGGTCGAGCTCTTCGCCCTTCAGCTCCAGACGCGCCAGCCGGGCGAGGTGGGCGACCTCCTCGCGCGTGATGCCAGGCATGCAGCGATCCTCAGGGGTTGGTGTGTGGTTTTGGCTGGGGGTCGGTGGCCATTTCCACCGTCCGTCCGGAGGACGGGCCGCGCGGCGTCTGGTGCGTGCGATCGCAAGGCGCCGGAGCGCCCTCGTGGCGGAGCCACGTGGGCGTTTCGGCAACGCGGCGAGCGTGCGTGCCAGGCGTCGGACGGCAGGTGGAAATGTGCCACCGGCCCCCAATCCTATGGGGTCCGGTCGGGGCGGGTACCCCACCCCGACCGGCCCACCCCTTTCGGACGGTTTCGGTACGGGCCCGGGGACGCGGGGCGGGGGTACGCGGGTGGCTCAGGCCGTCGCCGGGCCCGAGACCGTACGCCCCTGGGGCTGGCGCTGCTCGGCGTCCGACTTGCCGTTCGCCGCCGCGGCCGCCTGGGCCGCCAGCTCGGCGGGGCGGCGCCAGCCGTGCTCGCCACGCGCCCGGAGCCAGGCCGTCGTCTCCTGGGGCGGCATCGCGGCCGCCACCAGCCAGCCCTGCACCGCGTCGCACCGCAGATCGCGCAGCCGCTCCCAGGTCTCGTCGTCCTCGACCCCCTCGGCGACGACCACGAGACCCAGCGAGTGGGCCAGGTCGATCGTGCAGCGGACGATCTCCGCGTCCTCGTGGTCGACGGCGAGCCGGGCCACGAAGGAGCGGTCGATCTTCAGCTCGCTCACCGGCAGCCTGCGCAGATGTACGAGGGAGGAGTACCCCGTACCGAAGTCGTCCAGGGACATCTTCACGCCGTGCGCGGTCAGCCCGGCCAGGGTGTCGGCGGCCCGCTGCGGGTCCTCCAGCAGGACGTGCTCGGTGATCTCCAGCTGGAGCGCCGCGGCCGGGACGCCGTGCCGGGCGAGCCGGGCGGCGACCCCGCCCGCGAAGCCGGGGGTGTGCACATCGCGCGGCGAGACGTTGACCGCGACCGGCACGAACAGGCCCTGCGCCCGCCACCGGGCGACCTGCGCGAGCGCCGTCTCCAGGACGTACTCCGTGAGGTGCGGCATCAGCCCCGAGGACTCCGCGATGGCGATGAACTCGTCCGGAGGGACCCTCCCCCGCTCCGGGTGCACCCAGCGCACCAGCGCCTCCAGACCGGCGACCTGCCCGTCGAAGCGGACCTTGGGCTGGTAGTGCAACTCGACGTCGCCCGCGTCCAGCGCCCGGCGCAGATCGCCCAGCAGCCCGAGCCGGTCGGGGGTGTTGCTGTCCCGCTTCGACTCGTAGACCTCCACGCCCGTACGGTCGCGCTTGGCCTGGTACATCGCGACGTCCGCGCGGCGCAGCAGCCCTTCGGCGTCCAGCGCGTGGTCCGGGTAGACGGCGACCCCGGCGCTGGCCTCCAGCACGAGGACCAGACCGTCCAGGTCGAGGGGCGAGGAGAGCTCGGCGACCAGGTGGCGGGCGACCCGTTGGGCGCTGGTGGTCGAGTCGGCCTGCGGCAGCAGTACGGCGAACTCGTCGCCGCCGAGCCGGGCCGCCTCCGCGCCGGGCGGCAGGGCCAGGCGCAGGCGTTCCGCTATCTGGAGGAGCAGCCGGTCCCCGGCGAGGTGGCCGAGGGTGTCGTTGACGGCGCGGAAGCGGTCCAGGTCGATCAGGACGAGGCCCGACCTGGTGCCCACGCTCTCGGCGTCCTCCAGCGCCGACCAGGTCCGCTCCAGCAGCCACTGGCGGTTGGGCAGCCCGGTCAGCGGGTCCCGCAGCTGCTCCTCGGCGCGGGCGCGGGCGATCCAGAGCGTGGAGTCCAGGGCGATCAGCGGGACCGCGAAGAGCGGCAGCACGACGGGCATGGACATCGCGACGACGCAGATCAGCGGGGCGAGGCCGAGCAGGGCGACGGCGACGAGTCCCTGACGCAGCAGGGCGGTGCGGGCGATGGTCGGCAGCCCGCCGTTCTGCGGGGCCCCCGCGTACCACAGGAGGACCCGGGTGACGAGGAGGTACGTGGACGCCGTCAGGAGCAGTTCCGGTACGGCGGCGATGGACCAGTCGAGGGGCAGCCAGGGCCGCTCCACGGTCGGGACCACACCGAACGCGGCCAGCACGAGCGCCGCCGCCGCGATGCCGAGGATGTCCACCGCGCCGTGCAGGAGCCCCTGCCACCAGCGGTGTCTGCGAGCGCTCCCGACGAGCACCACGACGACCAGGCTGACCAGTCCGGCGGGCAGCCAGCCGTAGAGCAGCAGCACGGCGAGGGTCAGGGCGGCCCCGGAGCCGGTGCCGCCCCACCAGCGGTCGCGGCCGAGCGCGACCAGGTGGCCGACGATGATCCCGGTGAGCACGGCGAGCGACCAGCCCACGGCACCGTCCGGGAAGAGGGCCTGGCCGTCCTGGACCGTCCGGTAGAAGCCCGCCGCCAGCAGTAACGCCGCGATCGCTATGACGGCGGCGCCCACGGGGGAGGTGAGGCCGACGAAACCTTGCAGCCGCGACACCGGGGCGGCGCTCTCGGTCGGTTTCATTCCGTCCCTCTCACAGCCGGCGGTGCCGAAGTCCCTCGGTGGCCCCCGCTCCCTTGCTCGCACGGCCCCGGACGGGCGGCCGGTGCACGGCAGGCGCTACCCCTCAACAGTAGGCCGCGAAGAGCTTCCAGGGGCAGCGCTCTACAGCTCTTGCCGAAGGCGAACCGACGGCCCGTCACCATCTGCTATGCGCCGAACGGGTGATGCCGGTGGGCCGTTCGGGGTCCGGCCGACCCTTCTTCGCCCCTCTGTCCCCTTTCTTCCCCACCGGGGGCGCGCCACGCCGGGGCCGCGTATCGAAGTCGTCTCGATCAGGCGAACACGGGGTGTCCGGGTGTGGCGCGCGGGGCGCGGGTGGTGTCCGTCCGATCCGTGAGCCGCATGCGGCGCGGCCTGCGGAACGGGACGGGCGGCCTACTCCGCGGCGGCGTCCGGCCCGGATTCCGCCGGCTCCGGAGCGGCCTCCGGCACCGGCAGGGCGGCCTCCCGGGCGGCGTCGGGGCCCTGTTCGAGGAGGGTGGCGAACCCGGCCTCGTCCAGCACGGGGACCTTCAGCTGCATCGCCTTGTCGTACTTGGAGCCGGGGTTGTCGCCGACGACCACGAACGCGGTCTTCTTCGACACCGATCCGGTGACCTTGGCCCCGAGGCCCTGGAGCGCCTCCTTCGCGCCGTCCCGCGTGTAGGCGGTGAGCGTGCCGGTGACCACGACGGTGAGCCCTTCGAGGGGGCGGGGGCCCTGCTCCTCGTCCGAGCCCTCGTCGGCCATCCGGACCCCTGCCTCACGCCACTTGCGCAGGATCTCGCGGTGCCAGTCCTCGGCGAACCACTGCTTGACGGAGGCGGCGATGATGGGGCCGACGCCGTCCGCGTCGGCCAGCTCCTGCTCGGTGGCCTCGTCGATCCGGTCGATGGAGCGGAACTGGCGGGCCAGCTCCTGGGCGGCGACCGGCCCGACGTGCCGGATGGAGAGCCCCGTCAGGATCCGGGCCAGCGGGGCCTCCTTGGCGGCGGCGATGCCCTCCAGCATGGCCACGGCGTTCTTCCTGGGCTCGCCCTCCTTGTTGGCGAAGACCGTCGCGATCTTCTCCTCACCGGTCTTCGGGTCACGCTTGGGCAGTCCGCTGTCCTGGTCGAGGACGTACGCCCGGATCGGCAGCAGCTGGTCGATGGTGAGGTCGAACAGGCCGCTCTCGTCGCGCAGGACCGGCTCGGCGGGCTCCAGGGGCCGGGTCAGGGCAGCGGCGGCCACATAGCCGAAGTGGTCGATGTCCAGGCTCTTGCGCCCGGCGAGATAGAAGACCCGCTCGCGCAACTGGGCGGGACAGGTGCGGGCGTTGGGGCAGCGGAGGTCGATGTCGGCCTCCTTCATCGCGCGCAGCTCCGAACCGCACTCGGGGCAGTGCGTCGGCATCTCGAACGCCTTCTCGGTGCCGTCGCGCAGGTCGACGACCGGGCCGAGGATCTCCGGGATGACGTCGCCCGCCTTGCGGATGACCACGGTGTCGCCGATGAGGACACCCTTGGCCTTGACCACCTCCTGGTTGTGGAGGGTGGCGAACTCGACCTCGGAACCGGCCACTTCGACCGGCTCCACCTGGGCGTACGGCGTGACGCGGCCGGTGCGGCCGACGCCGACGCGGATGTTGACCAGCTTGGTGTTGACCTCTTCGGGGGCGTACTTCCAGGCGATGGCCCAGCGGGGGGCGCGCGAGGTGGAGCCCAGGCGCCCCTGGAGCGGGATCTCGTCGAGTTTGACGACGACCCCGTCGATCTCGTGCTCCACGGAGTGCCGGTGCTCGCCGAAGTACGCGATGAACTCCCGTACGCCTGCGAGGGACCCGACGACCTTGTTGTGCTTCGCCGTGGGCAGGCCCCAGGAGTGGAGGAGGTCGTAGGCCTGGGAGAGGCGGTCGAGGGCGAGGCCCTCGTGGGCGCCGATGCCGTGCACCACCATGTGCAGCGGGCGGGTGGCGGTGACCTTCGGGTCCTTCTGGCGCAGCGAACCGGCCGCCGCGTTGCGCGGGTTGGCGAACGGCTTGTCCTCGGCGGCGACCAGCCGGGCGTTCAGCTCCTCGAAGGCCTCCATCGGGAAGAAGACCTCGCCCCGGATCTCGACCAGGGCGGGGATGTCCTCGCCCTTCAGCCGGTGCGGGATCTCGGCGATGGTGCGGACGTTGGGCGTGATGTCCTCGCCGGTGCGGCCGTCCCCCCGGGTCGCCGCCCGGGTCAGCCGGCCGTGCTCGTAGGTGAGGTTGACGGCGAGCCCGTCCACCTTGAGCTCGCACAGGAAGTGGTGGTCGGGCTTGCCGACGTCCCTGGCGACGCGCTCGGCCCAGGCGGCCAGCTCCTCGTCGTCGAAGGCGTTGTCCAGGGAGAGCATCCGCTCGCGGTGCTCGACGGAGGTGAACTCCGTGACGTAGGGCCCCGCGACCTTCTGGGTCGGCGAATCGGGGGTCCGGAGCGAGGGGTGCTCGTCCTCCAGGGCTTCCAGGGAGCGCAGCAGCCGGTCGAACTCGGCGTCGCTGACGACCGGCTGGTCCTTCACGTAATACCGGAAGCGGTGCTCCTCGATCCGCTCGGCCAGCAGCGCGTGCTCCTCCCGCGCGTCCGCCGGGACCGAACTCTCCTGCTCCACCCGCTCTTCGCCCGCCATCGTCCCGTCCTCCTGTGTACCCGTCGTCCCCGTCACTCAGGGTTGTCCGCGAGCGACCTCGCCGCCCGGGCGCT